>SCUZ01000045.1 GCA_004322535.1 Rugosibacter sp. | reverse complement strand
GATGTGATCATGCCGCACGAAACCCGCAAGCGCATCTGCCGCAGCCTGGCGATGCTGAAAAACAAGAAAATCGAAAACCCGTGGCGCAAGCACGGCAACATTCCACTCTAAGCGCGGGCAGGAAAAATCATGTTCAAGAAAATACTTATTGCCAACCGCGGGGAAATAGCCTGCCGCGTGATCAAAACAGCCCGCAAGATGGGCATCAAAACCGTGGCGGTGTATTCAGAAGCCGACCGCGATGCGCGCCACGTAGAACTCGCCGATGAGGCCGTCTGCATCGGCCCTGCCGCATCGAAAGAATCTTATCTGATGATGGACAAGATCATCGCCGCCTGCAAACAGACCGACGCCGAAGCGGTGCATCCGGGCTATGGTTTTCTTTCCGAAAATGCGGAATTCTCGCGTCGGCTGGAAGCAGAAGGCATCATTTTCATCGGTCCAAAACACGAATCGATTGCTGCGATGGGCGACAAAATCGCCTCCAAAAATCTTGCGTTGAAAGCCAAGGTTAATGTCATTCCCGGCTACAACAAAGCCATCGACACGCCAGAGCAGGCAGTTGAAATTGCCAAGGACATTGGCTACCCGGTGATGATCAAGGCTTCGGCGGGCGGCGGCGGCAAAGGGTTGCGCGTGGCTTATAACGACCAGGAAGCGCATGAGGGGTTTACTTCTTGCACAACCGAGGCCAAAAATGCGTTTGGCGATGATCGTGTGTTCATCGAAAAGTTTATCGAAGAGCCGCGCCACATCGAGATTCAGCTCATCGGCGATGCGCACGGCAACATGGTGTACCTGTGGGAGCGCGAATGCTCGATTCAGCGCCGGCACCAGAAAGTGATTGAAGAAGCACCATCGCCCTTCCTCGATGCTGCCACCCGCAAAGCCATGGGCGAGCAGGCTGTGGCATTAGCAAAAGCGGTGAACTATCAATCTGCTGGCACGGTTGAGTTTGTCGTAGGCGGGAAAGACAAGGGGTTTTATTTCCTCGAGATGAACACCCGCTTGCAGGTGGAACATCCGGTGACGGAAATGATCACCGGCCTCGACCTGGTTGAACTGATGATTCGCGTGGCTGCGGGTGAAAAGCTGCCCATGACACAGGAGCAGGTCAGGCTTGATGGCTGGGCGATGGAATGCCGCATTAACGCCGAAGATCCGTTCCGTGGCTTTCTGCCCTCCACCGGACGTTTGGTGAAATTCATGCCCCCCCCTGAAGTCCCGGGCGCTGTGCGTGTGGATACGGGTGTGGCCGAAGGTGGCGAAATCTCGATGTATTACGATTCGATGATTGCCAAGCTGATCGTGCATGCCGGCACGCGAGATGCGGCCATTGCCCGCATGCGCGACGCCTTGAACCGTTTCGTGATTCGTGGTGTCTCGTCCAACATCGCTTTCCAGGCCGCGTTAATGCAGCACCCGCGCTTTGTTTCAGGCCACTTCAACACCGGTCTGATTGCCGAAGAATATCCGCACGGGTTTGACGCAGCCGATGTACCGCATGACGACCCCGCCATGCTGGTCGCCGTTGCCGCTGCCATGAACCGACAATTCCTGAAACGTAACGCAACGATTGCCGGCCAAATGCGCGGGCACGAGTTTCAGCCCGGCAGCGACTTCGTGGTCCTGATCGGCAAGGAAAAATATGAGGTCAAGGTGACCGCTACCTCCCCGCGTGAAGAAGGCTGGGATGTCTATTTTGCCGGCCAGCAGTATGCCGTGCGCTCGCACTGGCAATTCGGCAAGCCGCTCTATATCGGCACCATCAATGGCGAGCCGATGTGCATGCAGGTTGAGCGTCGTGGCCTGGTGTATCGGCTGTTCCACTGGGGCGTGCAGGCAGATGTACAGGTGATGTCGGCGCGCACCGCCGAATTGCATGCACTAATGCCGATGAAATCCGCACCCGATATGTCCAAGTTCTTGTTGTCGCCCATGCCCGGGCTCCTTACACAAATTGCGGTGACAGAAGGACAAGAGGTCAAAGCGGGGGAAATTCTGGCCAAGATCGAAGCCATGAAAATGGAAAACGTGCTCAAGGCCGAGCGCGATTGCGTGGTGGAAAAATTGCTGGCCACGCCCGGCGAGAGCCTGGCGGTTGACCAACCAATCATTGCCTTCAAGTAAAAAAGTCGGCGCTGATGAAGCAACTGCGCCGACTTTTGCTGGGCGTACACACTTAACCACCAATACGCCCGAAAGCCTCGATCACTTCCGGTGGCGCCTGCACCAGCTCGATCAGTACGCCCTCACCCGCAATCGGAAATTGCTCATTTGCCTTGGGGTGCAAGAAGGTGATGTCGTAGCCTGCTGCGCCTTTGCGGATGCCGCCGGGAGCAAAGCGCACACCTTGGGCTGTCAGCCATTCCACGGCGCGCGGCAAATCGTCTATCCATAGCCCGATGTGGTTCAGCGGTGGCTCATGCACGGCGGGTTTTTTGGTCACATCCAGCGGCTGCATCAGGTCAACCTCGACCTTGAACGGGCCACGGCCCATGACGGCAATATCCTCATCGACATTCTCGCGCTCGCTGACGAAATTGCCTGTAACCGACAGGCCCAGCATATCGATCCACAAGCGTGAGAGATGTTGCTTGGATGGACCGCCAATGGCGATCTGTTGAATGCCGAGTACTTTGAAAGGACGAATCGTCATAAGGATGTTCCTGTGTACATTGTTTTTTGATCGCAATAACCCGCGATGAGAGCTAGCAACTGATCTTCGTTATAGGGTTTGCCCAGATAGTGATTGATACCCACATCCAAAGCGTGCTGACGATGTTTATCGGCGGTACGCGAGGTAATCGCAATCAGCGGAATCCCGGCCAGACGCGCATCGGCGCGAATGGTTTGCGACAAATCAAAGCCATCCATGCGCGGCATTTCAATATCAATCAGCATCACATCGGGCAATATTTCGCGTAACTGTTCGAGCGCATCGACGCCATCTTTTGCAGTCACCACACGGTAACCCTGCCGATCCAGCAAACGGCTGGTGACTTTGCGCACCGTGAGCGAGTCATCCACCACCATGACTAATGCTCCTTCCGGTTGTGCGGGGGCATCCTCTTTTATGTCGGCAATATCCATAGAATGTTCTGCAGCTTCAGCAAGCAGCACAACCGGGTTCACCAGCAACACGACTTCGCCATCAGCCAGCACAGTGGCACCAATCAGCCAGGGTATGCGGGCCAGTTGCGGGCCAATGGGTTTGACCACGATTTCCTGATTCCCTACCAAGCCATCGACTTCAAGCGCGATGCGCCCGGTGCCGCTTTTGATTTGCAATAGCCATGTGCGTTGCGCCGCCACGGGCACGGCATGACGCTCACCCAAAAGCTGCGGCAGGTAGTGCCAGGGATAGTGTGCGCCTTGCCATTCATTGCCCTTTGCCTCTCGAATGGCGGCAATTGCACCGGGCTTGAGCTCATTCACCTGCTCGACCATCGCCGAGGGGATGGCGTAATGCCGATTGCCCATGACCACCATCACCACCTGCGTTACCGCCATGGTTTGCGGCAGCGTGAGCAAAAATGTCGTGCCTTTACCGACGATGCTGCGCACATCAATACGGCCACCAAGCGTGGCGGTTTCATTCTTGACCACGCCCAAGCCAACACCGCGCCCGGACAAGGTGGTGACTTCGCTCGCGGTAGAAAACCCGGGGTGAAAAATCAAGGCAGACAATTTCGCTTCATCAATAGCCTCGCTGCCTGCCTCGCTTGAAAGCAAACCCTGCGCAACTGCCTGCTGCTGAATGCGCGCGTAATCAATGCCTGCGCCATCATCGGCCAGGCTGATGACGACATCGTTACTTTCCTGCACCAACGTCAGGGTGATCTGGCCGATCTCCGGCTTGCCAACGGCCAGGCGCTGCGCTTTGGCTTCAATGCCATGTGCAATGCTGTTGCGCAACAGATGTTCGATTGGCCCGGCCATCTTTTCAAGCACCGATCGATCCATCTCCGTCTGGCCATTGAGAATATCCAGATTGACACGCGTATCCGCATCTTTCGCCGCTTGCCGCACGACCCGATGCAGGCGTTCCGCCAGGCTGTCAAAAGGCATCATGCGTGCGCGCATTAAATGCTGCGAAAGATCACGGTTAAGCCGTGCCTGTGCCATTAACGCGGCATTGGCATGGTCGAGATTAAGCAGTAAATTATGTTGCACCGTGGCGACGTCATTCACGCTTTCGGCCATCATCCGCGTGACTTCCTGGAAGCGCGTGAAACGGTCAAACTCCAGTGGATCGAACCGCTGCGCATGATCAGCGGCAAGCGCCTGCTGCGATTGCATCTGCGATTCGGCCTGAATTTCCACTTCACGCAATTGGCCACGCAGGCGCAACACACTTTCGGTGAGATCCAGCAGCGTCGCTTTAAGCTCGCGCAGTTCGCTTTCAATACGCGTGCGCGCAATCGAAATCTCACCCGCATCGTTCACCCATTGATCCACCAGATCAGCGCGCACGCGCAACACGGGCTGGTTGCCGTTGGCAAGGATTCCCGCTGGCGGCACGGCGGATGGCGCAGCTACTTCTCCATTAACCAGGATGGCTTGTTCACGGGTATCCGACGAAGAGTCAGGGGTAAAGCCAGCGGCCCTGGCCAACCCGTCATGACGCAACCCATCGAGCAGACTCGCCGCGTGATCCAGCGAAATCTCCAGCCCGTCAATAATGTCTGGTGAAACGTGTTTTTTGATCAGCGCATCTTCGATGCGGGTTTCCATCGTATGCAGCAGCTCCCCACACGCCATCGCCCCCGCCATGCGCGCACTGCCTTTCAAGGTGTGCAGCGCACGCGCCAATGCGTGTGTCACATCAACGTCCTCCGGAACCGCACGCCAGGCACGCAAATGCTCACCAATTTCACGTACCAGATCGGTACTCTCATCAAGAAAAACAGCCAGCAGATGGCTATCTATTTCTTCTTCGTTCTGCGGGATGTGTCGATGAGCTTGCTGCTCGTCCATTACCTGCGCCGCCGCTGACGCCTCAGCGGGGGCATCCTGCGCCTTGGGTATCGGCATCATGGCATTCAGCGTAGCGGCCAGCGCACCTTCTTCCCCCGGCATGCGGCGCTCGGCTACCGCTCCCAGCATACCGGCGAGCGCGCCGGCACACCGGGCAAACACAAAGCGTTGTGTATCACTCGGTGGGATGGCGAGTTGCTCAAAACGCATGAGCGCATTTTCCAGCGCATGCGCTAAATGGTGGATAGGCAAAAAGCCAGTGGCCGCTGAAATGCTCGCCAGCGTGTGCGCCGCGCGAATGACCTCCGGGCGCGGCACAGCTTCCTGGCCCAGTTGCGCTTGCAGCATGGCGGAATAGCCGCGTGCTTCGTTCAAATACAGGCTATATAGTGCAGGCGATACCTCAACCGTTCCCACACGCACCGGGGGCAACTCAGGGAAAGCAAATACCTCGGCTGATTCGGTGGCCGCCGGCACGGCTGTTTGTGCCGTGATTTCTGCTACCGGTTCTACCGTTTGTGCTATTTCTGCTGGCGATAATGGTGCTGGCGGTAACGACGCCCCTGAAAACTCTGGTCCCGTGATTGTTTCCGGCACGCCACCACCAGGTGCCATCGGACGAACCGGGGCGACAAAAGTCGGCTCTGGTGGTACGCCGCCAAGCAGGCTTTCTTGTGTCGCCCCGCCGAGAGCCGCACAGCGCTGCAGCAGATCGCTCACCTCCTGCGGCACGCCCGCACTTAAACCCAGCGGGGTAACCCATTGCTGAAACACAGTCACTGCGCGGTCGAGCATGGCAAGCAAATCCGGCGTGACGGCACGCGCTTCGTCTAACCAGCGATTCATCACTTGCTCGACCGACCAGGCCGCTTCGCCCAGATCATGCAGGCCCACCATGCGGCCGCTGCCTTTTAACGTGTGAAAGCCACGCCGCAAAATCACCAGGCACTCTTTATCATCTGGCACAGCGTGCAAGCGGGGCAAATGAGTAGAAAAAGTGACGAGTATGTCGCGCGCCTCTTCAGTGAAAATATTGCGTAGTTCCGCATCGAGCGCATCGGCTTCAGCATCCGATGGTGCACCTGCATCCGCATCTGCATCAACTGATGCATGCTTTTCAGTGGCCGTTTGCGCACTGTCTTCGGTAGCGATGCTTTCGGTTGCCGTGCCAAAAAAAGATTCCGGATTCGCTGGCCCCAACGCAAGCTGGGAAACAAAAAAACCGATCGACAACAGCTTTTGCGCGACCCGATCAAAATCTTCCCGCTGAGGAATGAAGTCTGGCTCGGCAAACTGTTCAAACGTTGCGGCACATTCATCCAGCACCTCAATAGCGCGGGTTTCATCCAGCGCAACTAACGCATCTTCAACCTGTTTCAGCGGAGCCTGTAGCTCATTCAACCGATCCTTCCGTGCAGAATCGCGGAAGAAACTATCCAGTATCTGCTCAATGGCGCCCAAATTGATATGGATTTCATTCGCGACAGATTCAAGCAGCAAACGCCCCGGGGCGCGCTGCGGTATGGCGTCAACTAATGCGGTATCAGGCACCTCCAGCATTTCACCAGAAGCGGCTTTTGACAGCCGGGCAACAACCACATTGACCTGCCCGGCAAAGTCATCCCCCAGCAAGGAAAAATGATCCAGGGCGGACTCTGCCAAGTGCAATACGCTGGTCATTTCTACGGCTAGCGTATCGTTATGCCGCATGGGATTACGGCGCAATAAATCCGCTTGCTCGCAGATCGCGGCCGTCAGTTGCACATACGAAAACTCATGCGTTGCCGCCGCCTCATCGGCGAGCCATGTGACATGCTCATGAAACGGCAGCAATGCAGCAATTGCCCCGCCACATAGCTGAACCCAGTCTTGCCGCGCAGCGGCAACCAGCTCACGCAAACGACGGATATGCTCGTCTCGTCGACCAACAGTTACGGGTGCGGTGGGTATCAGGCTGTCCAGCCGGTAAGCGGCTTGCACCACCGCTAGTGCAGCGTGCCCGTTGTTTGCGGTTGCAGCTAAATACAGGGCCTCGCGCAAGAAAGGCGCGGGCACTTCAGGCACGCCCTCAACCAGTTTCTTGATTTGCGAGGCAAGGCGTAATAAAAAGCGCCTGGCCTCAACCACCTCTGGCAAACCCCCTGCTCCCAGTGCATCCAGCACGCCTAGCGAAACCCACCAATACGCGCGTGCAGCAGGCGTCGTGCGCGTGAGCTCAATCAAGGTCAGCGAGGCTTTCATCTCGCTGATGCCTTTCGCGTCACCCTTGATCCATTTCAGCAAGCCTCGTTCAAATCCCATGCGTGCGGCACGTAAGCGCAATGCCAAAGGCTCGCCTGTCAACGGCTCGGGTTCGCGTTCCCGCCGCGGGGGGCGCTGTGTCAGATCAGGGAAAAACAACTCGCTGGGGGCGGGCTCTGGCAAGCCTTGTTGCACAACCAATGCGCGATAGTCAGGAAACAGTTTTAGCGATTGATGCGCTCCGCCTGCCATCAACTCATCAAGATAAAGGCTCAGCGCGGCAATACCTTCTTGAATCACTCGCACAGCCGCCGAGGCATCCGCTACCTTCTTGTCATTAACCACCTGCAGTAACTGCTCAATGGCCCGTGAAAATTCAGTGACGCCATCCAGGCCGACAATAGCCAATGCACCATGCGCCTGATGCAAGCTGGCAAAGGCTTTCTTTAAAAAAGTGTCTTCCGGATGCGTTGCATAAGCGATGAGCTCGGCCTTGGTCAGATCAAGCGCAAGATCAATTTCGCCTTTCACCCAGGAAAGTGGTCCGATATCTAATGCTGTGGCCATGAGAGTTTACCTATACCTTGAACCCGGCAACCGAGCCCTTCAACTCGATCGCCAATTGCGCCAATTCGGATACCGCCAACGCGGTCTGCTGCGTGCGCGTGGTGGTTTGATCGGTAATTTCGAGAATATGCTGCATCGATGTAGCGACCTGCGTTGCACTTTTTGCTTGTGATTGGGTTGCCAAAGCAATGGTCTCGACTCGTTGTGCAAGATCTTGCGAAACAGTAGAAATTTCTGCCAGTGATTGGCCGGCTGCGTCAGATAACCGTGCGCCGGCAACCACGCCTTGCGTTGAATATTCCATGGCAGCCACCGCATCGTGAGTATCCGCCTGAATCGCCTTGACCAACGCAGAAATTTGTTTGGTTGCTTCACCCGAGCGCTCAGCCAGGCGTTGCACCTCTTCGGCTACAACAGAAAAGCCGCGTCCGGCTTCCCCCGCGGATGCTGCCTGAATAGCAGCATTCAAAGCCAGCACGTTGGTCTGCTCGGTAATATCCGAAATGAGTTCAACAATCTCGCTAATTTCCTGGGATGACTCACCCAGGCGTTTGATCCGCTTGGCGGTCTCTTGTATCTGGCCACGTATGTCGTTCATGCCGGTAATCGAATCCGTCACGGCCTGCGCGCCTTTTTGCGCAACAGCTACTGAAATACGCGCCACGTCGGCTGATGCCTGCGCAGAGGACAACACGTCTTCCATAGAATGAACGGTTGCCATTACCACCGCGCTGGCATGCCGAATTTCCGTCGCTTGGGCATCGGTTGCCACCAGCAGCTCGCGAGAAATATTCTGTGCCACATCTGTCGTACGCGTCACCCGCTCAGAAGCATCATTTAGTCGGCGCACCAAAACAGCCAGTTCTTCAATGGCAAAGTTTACCGAGTCGGCAATCGCACCGGTCATATCTTCATTAACCGTGGTCCGCACAGTCAAGTCACCATCGGCCAAATCGCTCATTTCATTGAGCAACAGCAAAATAGCGTTTTGCGTTTGCTCCTGCTCGGCTTCCGCAATACGCCGTTTTCGATCCGCCTCGACACGGCGACGAGCACTATCACGCTGATAAAGCCTGACCATCAACAACAGAGCCAGTAGCGCCAGCAAACCCAACACAGCTGCAGCCAGAATCATGCGCTTGGGGGTGGTGTATTCGCGTTGGTAAGCGGCTATCAAATCATCGACTGACATAGCCAATGCATTCACCCGCTGTTTAATCTCGATGCTTGCAAGACGAGCCTCGCGCAAGGGTTTCAGGTCAATCGGCAACATGCTGCTTTGTATTTGCAGCACATTTAACTGGGCTGACAGCAACCCGCCACCAGGCGACAGCTCTCGTGCGGCTTTAATTTCGACCCTTAAATCAGACAACAGATTTTCATCGAAATCCGTAGCCAGCGGCCACCGTGCAAGGGTATACAGAATATGTCCTGTCAGCGCAGACAAGCGTCCACCGACAGCCTCGGCTTCGAGCATCATCGCCGGCCCTTGAGACAGTGAATCAGTCAGCATATCGCCCATCAAACCCATGGTTTTTTGTTGTCCCAACAGTGTTCCAATCAAGGTGTCGTGCTCATGCCAACGCTGGCGCAAGGCATCCAGCGATGCCTCGGCGAGGCCACTGGTAGGCGGTACCAATACACCGCCAAAATCGCCACCTTGAGTCAACTTATCGAGCAGCAAATTAAATTCCAGGCGCGTCGCGTTGAGCTCGGCAAACCCGCCGGCTTCCCCACGCAATGCATTTTGCGCAGCCTTGGGAATTTTCTGCACCAAAGGACGCAAATGGCTGGCAACCGTGGCGTAGGATGTGCTTCGCACCCCATTTTGAATGTGCACATACATCAGCGCTGTCGTGAGCAAAACACACACAACAAACAGCATGCCCAGAATACGAAACTGTGTATCCAGTGCCAGCCTGCTCAATGCCTGCGATATCGGTGAGCTTGCCTTGGCAGCTGAAGACTTGCGTGATTTATTGGCTATGGCACTCACATTAGATGTCATCAGAAATAATTATCCTGTTCGCTACCGGACTTACCGCGCAACATCCAAAAAATTCGGTGTGGTGAGTAATGCGGCAATATCCAGACATGTCCAGCAAGCGCCAGTAGATGCGTCTTGCAAGCGCACCCCCTGCCAGGTCGGCGTTTCAGCAGCGCCGTCCAGCAACGGACTCAGGACTTTGTCAACAACTTGCAAATCGTCTCGCGCACGCAACCCCCATGCGCGCTCTACCAGCAACGCGCTATGCAGTCCCTCGCGCGCACCCACGAGCAGCAAACGCGTTTGCGCTGTCCGTGGCGTCGGCTCACCACCACGCCAGAGCGCAAAATCCACAATGCTGAACAGCGTGCCGCGAATATTGGCAACACCCGCAAACCACGGCTGGGTCAGCGGTACTGACGTCAGCGTGGGTAATGGCAGAACCTCGCCGGATTCGGCCAGATCAACCAGCCAGCGACATCCTCCGGGCAAATCTTCAGTGCCTGATTCAATATCCAACCATGATGCCCGCGCCTCGCTTGGGTTTAGTGGCGCGACTTGCTCACTCATTGGCTGCTCCGAGCGCCGCGATTTTGGCAAGTAAAAGCGGGCCATCTACCGGCTTGGTAATATAGTCAAGGGCACCTTGGCGCAGCCCCCAGATTTTGTCGGTTTGCTGGCTTTTCGTCGTGCACATGATGATGGGAATGTTTTTGGTTGCTGCGTCCCGCGATAGCTTGCGGGTGGCCTGAAAACCATTGATGCCAGGCATTACCACATCCATCAAAATCAAATCGGGCTGAATGTCCTTTGCGCGCACAACGCCTTCCTCGCCGCTCTCTGCAGTAAAAATTTCGAACGGGCCTTCGCCGAGAATTTGAGTTAGCAAAAACTGCTCGGTGGGCGAATCATCAATGATTAAAATTTTTCGTATAGCCCCGGTCATGATTTCTCCTTGAGCTGAAAAGCCACCGCATTGAGCAGATTTTCTTTGGTAAAGGGTTTGGTTAGATACTCGTTAGACCCCGCCGCCTGACCCCGCGCACGATCAAACAATCCGTCACGCGAGGACAACATAACCACAGGTGTTGCAGCAAAATGCGAATTTTTCTTGATCAGCGAACAGGTTTGATAGCCATCCAGACGCGGCATCATGATGTCGCAAAAAATGACCGCTGGCCGATGGTCATTGATCTTCGCCAGCGCATCAAATCCATCATCCGCCAGCACCACATGCGCACCCGCCTGCGCCAAAAAAATTTCCGCACTCTTGCGGATGGTGTTCGAGTCATCAATCACCATGACGGTGATACCCGAAAGTGCTGAGCCCATTGTCATAGATTTGCCATCGAACGTCCGTGCTGTGCGAGATAGAGGGGAAAACGTACCCGCATATCAGATTTCCACCATCTCAAAATCATCCTTGCGCGCATTGCAATCAGGACACGTCCAGTTTGGCGGCACATCCTCCCAGCGCGTTCCTGCGGGGATTCCATCATCGGGCCAGCCCTCGCTTTCGTCGTAGATAAAGCCACAGATCAGGCACAGCATTTTGCGATACGGTTGTTCGATAGTCATAGTACGTGGTTGGGTTAAAATTAAAAGCATATTAACTCAAGCTGCCTGCCATGGTTATCCCAGCCCGTGGCTGTTCAGATGGTTATCTTCATTGTTATCCACGCCCACCTCGACGAGCTCAACAAAATCTGCTCTGTATTACCGGGTAAAACAGGGCCAAAAATAACCATGTCAGGAAAAATGCATGAACGCCATACCGCCCAAAAATGCCACACCGCCCATCGTCTTGACCTTTGCCGGCTCTGACCCCACGGGCGGGGCCGGTTTGCAGGCTGACATTCTCACCCTGGCCAGCCTCGGTTGCCACCCACTGAGCGTCGTCACCGCAGTGACGGTTCAGGACACCACCGGGGTCGAGGCCATTCTGCCCATGGAGGCCGACTGGGTTGCCGACCAAGCACGTGCACTGCTTGAAGACATGCCGGTGGCTGCGTTCAAAATCGGCATGATTGGTAGTGTGGAAACCATTGCAGCCATTGCCGAAATCATTGCCGATTATCCGGATATACCGCTCATTCTCGATCCAGTGCTTGCCTCGGGACGGGGCGATGCGCTGGCCGATGAAGAAATGATCGAAGCCTTGATTGCGCTGCTATTGCCGCAAACTACCGTGCTCACACCCAATAGTCTGGAGGCACGTCGCCTGGTGCAAAAACCTGAAGAAGAGCACGACGATGTGCAACAAAACCCTGACCTTGCCAGTTGCGCGCATCAGCTGATCGACACCGGTTGCGAGTATGTTCTGATTACCGGCACCCACGAAGATACCGCGCAAGTAGTCAACACGCTATATGGCAGCCACGGCGTTGTGCGTACTGATCGATGGGAGCGCTTGTCCGGCAGCTATCATGGCTCGGGCTGTACGCTGGCCGCCGCCATTGCCGCGCATCTGGCCCACGGCATTGATTTGCCTGAAGCCATAGCCGGCGCACAGGAATACACTTGGCAAACGCTGGCCGCAGGCTTTCGTCCGGGTATGGGACAATTCATTCCTGACCGTCTTTTCTGGTCACGCGACGACGACGCTGGCGACAACGAAGCGGATAATCAAGAAAAAACCAACCTTAGATCCCTTTAAGCATGAAAAAATTCTCCGGCCTTTACGCAATCACCCTTGACGATGCGTTGTTACCACGGCTTTCCGCGTTGGTGAATGCCGCATTAAAAGGCGGCGTACCGTTCGTTCAATACCGTAACAAAACCGCCTCGCGCCCGCTACGTCGCGCGCAAGCCGCCGAGTTACTGCGCATCTGTCGTGCCGCCGGGGCCAAGCTCATTATCAATGACGATATCTGGTTGGCAGTCGAGATTGGAGCCGATGGCGCACATATCGGCCACGATGATGCGCCTGGCGGCTCGCTCACTGCCGCGCGCAACGCACTCGGATCACAACGCATTCTTGGCGTCTCGTGCTACAACGATCTTGACCATGCGACAAAAGCCGCCGCCGCAGGCGCTGATTATCTGGCCTTTGGCAGCGTTTTCGCGTCGCGCACCAAGCCCGACGCTACCCATGCGCCGCTGGAGCTTTTAACAGAAGCCAAGCAGCGCTTCAACCTGCCCATTGTCGCCATTGGTGGCATCACGCTGGACAACGCGCCGGCTGTGCTAGCGGCTGGCGCTGACCTGTTGGCCGTGGCCAGCAATCTGTTCGATGTGATGGATATTCAGTCGCGTGCAGAAGCCTATGGCGCCTTGTTTCGTCCTGCCGCCATGCCTTCCGCCACCCATCCCCTCGTATAAAAAACCGCCGCCATGACCGCTAACGAAGCCCTCTTTGCACGTGCCCAGCGCATCATCCCCGGCGGCGTGAATTCACCCGTCCGTGCCTTTCGCTCGGTCGGCGGCACACCGCCATTTTTCACCCGTGGCATGGGTTCGCGCGTGTGGGATGCGGATGGCCACAGTTATATCGACTATGTGGGCTCATGGGGACCGCTCATTCTCGGCCATGCAGATCCGGCGACCGTATACGCCGTGCAGGCCGCCGCAGCCAATGGATTATCGTTCGGCGCGCCCACGGAAGGCGAGGTTGAACTCGCCGAATTATTGACCCGGCTGGTTCCCGGCATGGACATGGTGCGCCTGGTCTCCTCAGGCACCGAAGCCACCATGAGCGCGATTCGCCTGGCCCGCGGACATACCGGCCGCGACACCTTGATCAAATTTGAAGGCTGCTACCACGGCCACAGTGACAGCCTGCTGGTCAAGGCAGGCTCCGGCATGCTGACCTTTGGCAACCCCTCGTCTGCTGGCGTACCGGCCGATCTGGCACGCCATACGCTGGTGCTCAACTACAATGATGTCGAAGGCCTGCACGATATTTTTGCCAATGAGGGTGACCGCATCGCCGGGGTGATTGTCGAACCCATCGCCGGCAATATGAATCTGGTCGCCCCGCAACCTGCGTTTCTGGCTACGTTACGCGAGCTGTGCACACGCTATGACACAGTGCTGATTTTCGACGAAGTGATGACCGGCTTTCGGGTCGGACTCACCTCAGCGCAAGGGCTGTATGGCATCACGCCGGATCTTTCCACCTTCGGCAAGATTATCGGCGGCGGCATGCCACTGGGCGCCTTTGGCGGGCGTCGTGACATCATGGAAAAAATCGCCCCGCTTGGCCCCGTATATCAGGCGGGCACGCTCTCGGGCAATCCACTCTCCGTGGCCGCCGGCTTGGCGACACTCAAGCAACTCCAAGCCCCCGGTTTTTACACCGCGCTGGCGGACAAAACCCGCGCGCTGACTGAAGGCTTGACCGCCGCCGCGCACCGTCAAGGTGTGCCTTTTTCAGCACAAGCCGTTGGTGGCATGTTCGGGCTGTATTTTTCTGCCACGCCGCCGAACATCTATGCCGAAGTCATGGCCATGGATACGGCCGCCTTTAATCAGTTTTATCACGCCATACTCGACCAGGGTATTTATCTTGCTCCCTCGGCCTTTGAGGCAGGTTTTGTCTCGGCCGCACACACGCCAGCAGATATTGCCGCAACAATCTCTGCTGCGGAAAAGGCCTTCGCTAGCCTCGCCGTGTAAAAAGTAAATCGGGAAAAGTCGGCGCTGGTGATACGCCGCGAAACAAGTCCGCCTTGGGCGGCGACATATGCCGACAATACGGCGCTGACGCCTTGCCTAGCGCAACCAGCCTTTCTTCCGGAACACTGCAAACGGCACAGCGACGGAAACCACCATCAGCGCGATGGAATAAATATAGCCGTAAGACCAATCCACTTCAGGCATGAATTTAAAGTTCATGCCGTAGATGCTGGCGATCAATGTCGGCGGCAACAAAGCTACCGACGCTACCGAGAAAATCTTGATGATCTTGTTCTGGTTGATGTTGATGAAACCCACCACCGCATCCATGAGGAAGTTGATTTTGTTGAAAATGAATGCCGTGTGACCATCCAGCGATTCAATATCGCGCAGAATCTGCCGCGCGTCTTCGTGTTGATTGGGGGCAAGCAAGCGGCCACGAATCAAGAATGACAACGCCCGACGCGTATCCAGCACATTACGCCGGATGCGTCCGTTCAAGTCTTCTTCTTTCGCAATATCCGCCAAAATCGACGCGGCTTCCGTATCCGTCACGTTGGTGCTTAATACCTTGCGGCCCACCGCTTCCAGCGCGGCGTACACGTCTTCCAACGCATCGGCAGAGTACTCCACATCGGCGGCATACAAATCAAGCAGCACATCTTTGCCTTCCGACACATAGCCCGGCTGAATCCGGGCACGCAGGCGTTGCAAGCGAAACACCGGCAGCTCTTCATCGCGCACCGAAAACAGAATATTCTGATGCAGCACAAATGCCACCGCCACGTTGCGCGACTCATCCGCTTTGTCGAGCAAAAAGTCGGAATGCAAATGGATTTCGCCGCTCTCTTCAATGTAAAACCGCGCGGATTCTTCCAGATCGGAAATGTCATCGGTATCCGGCAGTTTGAGACCGAAAATTTCCTTGATCCATGCCCGTTCTTCCGCAGAAGGGCCGATCACATCAACCCAGATCGGCTGCGTTGCGGCAAGCTCTGCACGGCTTTCCACGGGAATCTGCCGCAAGCGGCCATTATGCAGTTCAAATGCATTGAGCATGATCGGCTTGCGTCGGGAAATCTGCATCGCGGCCGTTGCAGCGAGTGTTTCGCGCACCGCTTCGGATAGCTCATCCAGAATTTCAGCGCCGCGATCGGGCGCGACCAGATCCCACACCAGCAGGCTTTCATCCTGCGGCAGCGCTTCCAGAATACGTGCCACATCGGCGGTGGACATTTGCGCGAGCTTGTCACGCAGCGCATTCACATGCTGCTTGTGCACCATGCTTTCGATCAACTCTTGGCGCGGCATATCCTGCCGATGCACCAGGCTTTCCACCCGCTTTTGTTGTGCCAGCAATGTCTGTACTTCGCGCAGGCTGTCTTGCACCTCGGCCAGGCGATTCATATCGTCTGGCGGGATGTTGCTTTCCGGCACGGTTGAGTTATCGTTGGACGAAGTCATGGGCACTATTGTAGCGGTACAACTTCACGCCGGCAGCATTAAGCGGGCTACTAGGCTGGCACTTCGGCATAACGCATGCGCCCCAGAATGCGCTGGGTGCGGTAACTGAGATAAGCGGAATACGGATTTTTTTCAAACCGCCGGGGCGCGGGCAGCATCACCGCCAGGCGCGCAGCCTGCGCCGCACTCAACTGGCTGGCAGAAACACCAAAATAATGCCGCGCGGCGGCTTCTGCGCCAAAGATACCCTCGCCCCATTCCACCTCGTTGAGATACACCTCCAGAATACGCTGCTTATCCCACAGCAACTCAAGCCACAGTGTGATGATGGCCTCTTCACCTTTGCGCAGCACCGATTTATTGGGCGAGAGCAGCAGGTTTTTAGCCAGTTGCTGCGTGATGGTTGAGCCGCCCGCTACCACGCGCCCTTTTTTCTGGTTTTTCTGGATGGCTTTTTGCATGCCCTCCCAATCAAAACCTTCGTGATCAATGAACCCATCATCTTCAGACGCCACCACCGCGCGCTTTAGCTGAATGGAAATTTTTTCATACGACACCCATTGGCGCTTGAGTGTGGCCTGCGGATTTTTTTCACGCAATACCGATAGCTGCCGGCTTTGAAAACTCGTTGTGCCGGGATCTACCCACTTCCACCAGACCACCCAGCCCAGATACCAGAACTGCCACACCAGCAATAAACCGATCATCCATGCCAGGCCGACTTTTAACCAATGCGGGGCGGGCCTCATGCCTGCGCAGCCCGAGACGAATCAGCGGATAACTCGGCACGCAGCGCAGCCAATACAGGCGCAGTATCCGGCCGCACACCACGCCAGACAAAAAAAGCTTCTGCGGCTTGCTCGACCAGCATGCCCAGGCCATCCGCCACGCGTGCACCCGCCGCGCGTGCGGCGCGCATGAAGGATGTCTCAACGCCATACACCATCTCATAAGCGAAAGCAGTCGCTGAAAAAGTCGGCGTTGGTAATACGGCGTCTGAGAGCCCCGCCGAGGTGGCATTGATGACCAGATCAAAAGTGTGCTGGTTTAACTCTTCAAAACTCCCACTCGTAACGCCAAAAAGATCCGCTAACCTATGCGCCCTGTCCGTCGTGCGGTTGGCGATAAACAACACCGCCGGATTTTGCTCCTGCAGCGGCAGAATCACGCCCTGTGCCGCTCCGCCCGCGCCCAGCAACAGAATGCGCAGCCCGGTGAGCGACATGCCCAAATTAGCTGTTAAATCACGTACCAACCCGGCACCATCGGTGTTGTCACCTTGAATTCCGTTACTGCTAAAGCTCAAGGTATTCACCGCGCCCGCCGCCGCCGCACGGGGCGTCAGGCCATCGGCAAGGCGAAAAGCCTCCAACTTGAACGGCACAGTGACATTCGCTCCCTTAGCCACGCCATGACCGCCACCCCCGCCAACCGTGATAAACATATTCACGGCATCAGCGAATCCATCCAGTGGCGCGCAAATCGCTTCGTACGCCATGTCTTGCCCGGTTTGCGCGGCGAACAGCGCATGAATTGTTGGCGACAGGCTGTGGCTCACGGGGTTGCCGAATACGGCGTAGCGTTCCGGGTAATCTTTAGTTGGCATGCAATTCATCCTGACGAGTAAAGGACCATGTCCGCGTAATCTCGATGATATCCGTATCGCGGCGGATTGCCTCTGGAAAAGCCGAGTACGGCGCGGCCATTTTGACAATACGCACTGCAGCTTGATCCAGCACTTTTTGTCCTGAAGACCGGTTGACTTCCACCCGCTCCAGCTCGCCATCGCTTTTGATCACCACGGTTAATATCAAGCTGCCATACATCTGGCCTCGCGCGGCGGCGGGGTAATTCAGGTTCCCGATGCGCTCGACTTTCTGCCGCCAATCTTCAACATACTGGGCGAAGCGATATTCCTCCACCCGTGCGCCGATAAACTTCTTTCTTGGCCGCTGATTGTATTCCTCCACGCGCCGCGAAATTTCGCCTTCAATGCGCGCAATGGCCAATGCCCGGTTAGCCAAATCAGTACCCGATACAGCAGGCTCGGCTGTCCGCACAGGCAGCGGCGGCGCGATCTCCTGGCGCACATTCGGGCGGCTGGTCTGGCGACTGGTTAATTGCTTCAATATCTGTTGCGCCTGCGCCTCTAACTGCGCTACGCGCTGTTGCGCCTGGATTAAATCGTCGCCTTGCCGTGTCTGTAAAGAAGGGGGCAGTGGCGTTTGGGCGCGACGATCATCGCTCGTTGTGCCGCCGCCATCCAGATTGGTTTGCGCGCGCGCCTGAGCCTTGTCTGGTTTGTGGCGGCTTTTGCTGTTGACCAGAATCACATCCAGCGCTTGCTCGGTGACTTTTTGCGGCCAATCCGGCGGCGTAAAGTGCACTGTCAACAGCACCGCATGCACCAGGAGCGAGGCGCCCAACGCCCATGTCAGATTGCGTCGAGAGGCGATCATGACATTCGATAAAGGCAAAGCAGGGGCGGACATGACAGCAGATTCTACCCTTCCGTTGCCGTACCCTCATCGGCTGGAAATACGGTATTAGTTACAACCTCATCCGGCAACCCGGTTGCCAACTCGGTTGAAACGACAACCGCCGCAGTGTCAAGCTCACCACCCTCTTCTGTGCCTGCATCGACCTCATCTACCACCACATCCACAATTTCCCCCGCCAACACCTCAACAAACCGCACGCGAATTTCTGCAGCCAGGAGGTCAACGCCTTCCACCGCAACGCGCACCCGCGCGCCGCGCGGTGCCAGGGCTGGATCAGGCAGAGAGGCCACGCGCAGCACCAACGGCAAACCCATCACCCGCACCAAGGATTCCTTGATCACCACGGCTTCCAGCGTGCGCGTATCCGTCTGCGCCAGATAACGCAAGCACCAGTACCGTTCCATGTGGCGCTGAAATTCAGCATAGGCGGCGTAAGTCAGTTCAAAATCACGCAAGGCGGCAAAGAGCTCAGTTGATTGCGGTGCAAAAGAGGGCGACTCGTTGCGCAACCAGGCAATCAATTGCCATTGATTCACCAAATCCGCATAGCGCCGCAGGGGCGAAGACGACCACGCATAGCAATCCACGCCCAGCCCTTCGTGCGCGGCGGCCACCGTGCTCATGCGCACCTTGCCGCCGGTTTGCACCCGATACAGCGCCGGGATGCCCGCGTCACGCAATGCCGCACCCCACGTCGCGTTGGCAAAAATCATCAGCTCGGCCACCAGTGTATCCAACGGGCTGCCACGTGGACGCTCGGTAATGCTCACCTGCCCCGGACCATCGACATTCTTGCCAACGTTTGCATCCCAATCCACGACGAAGTTGTAATCCTTGCGCCCTCCGCCATCGGCTTTATCTTGTTGCCCACGACCGGCGGCCAATACTTGCGAAAACTCCCACAGCACGGTGAGCTCATCGCGATAGGGAAAATCAACCAAAGGCTCGGTGAGCGTGGTTGCATTAAACAGCGGTTCAATATCGTGATGCCGCAAATTGTCGGCGATGGTGATACGGTCCAGTTGGGTGCTGTGTCCCAATAAGCGCAAGTCAGCCGCCACCTCCAGGTACAACGAGATCGCGGGTGCAGCTCGTCCGGCGGCCAGCGTGAATTGATTCACCACCGCTTCCGGCAGCATGGTGATTTTTTGCCCCGGCATATACACCGTGGATAAGCGCCGCCGCGCAATTTTTCCCAAATCCGAATCGACCGCGAACCCCAACCCGGGCGCGGCAATGTGCACGCCGATACGCCAGCCACCGGTCGCGAGTGGCATGACAGAAAACGCATCGTCAATTTCGGTCGTTGCTGCATCGTCAATGCTGAAAGCACGTACGCCGGCATCCCCGCTGGTACCTGAATTTGCCAGCGGCAAATCAGCGATCGAGGGCATGGCGGCTGCATCCACTGGTGTATAGGGCGCAAAGCCCGTGCCCTCGCGAAAACATTCATACAAAAACCGGCCCAGATGATAATCATGAGCCGAGGCCACGGCACCTGCGGCAAGCAATAGCTGCGCTTCGCTTTTACCGCTTTGCGCGACAGCCTCGGCAAGCGCTCTGGCTTCTGGCCGATTACGATCAGCGGCATATAACAGTTGCGGCAATTGCGCTTTAAATTCTTCCGGCAGGCGACCCGCCACGAGTTCGGCCGCCATCCGTGTAATCGCCTCGCCCTGTAAACGCTTTTTTTCCATCCCAGCCAGCGCGGCCTGCAAAATCTCGGGCGGCGCCTTGAAATAACGCCCGCGCCCCTTGCGATGAAAATACATCGGTGCTGAATGCAAGCGCAGCAACACAGCGGCTGTCTGCGCTGACGCGGGGCTTTGACCGAAATACTCAGCCGCCAACTCGGCAAACCCGAATTCTGCCGCGGGGCTCACTTCCCACAAGAAATCCACCTCAATAGCCTGCGCCAGCGCTTCCGCCTCTGCCAAAAGCGTTGCGGCCGCGGGCGTCTCGAAGCGCAACAGCACGTGCGTGGCCTTCACCTTCACGCGGCGACCTGTCGGCAGCGTGACTTGCAACGAGCTCACATTATCGGCCAGCACAGGACCCGCGCGAAACGCGCCATCCTCTTCAAACAGGACATTCATAAAAAAGCGGAGGAATATAAAAAGCAGGAACGAAGAATTATACGGGCGGGCCGAATCAAGAAACGACCACCAGACAAACCTCTTCACGCCCTCCCCATAGCGGGGTCAAGGGTGAAGGGAGTGTTTCATCTGCTATTGTTGCAAAAACACAACAAATTTCCAAAAATCCGTCCTGTTTGTTTGATTTATGTTGCTCTGCACCCAGAGGCATCCCATAATCGCTTCATCTTATCGGTAATCATCAACCTTTGCCGACAAGTCGCCATCGACAGTGGCAACACGTGAAGTCATTGTTGGTTGGGCTTTTAGATTTGTAGTTTGTAGTTGCTTAAAGAGAAGTCATCGCAGTTCAATTTTTATCCTTTTATCCATTAGGAGCCACTCATGCAAAAGAAACTTATCGCTCTGGCTATCGCCGGTCTTTCCAGCGCTGCTTTCGCGCAAACCAATGTCACCATCTACGGTGTAGCGGATGGCACGTTTGACTACATCAAAATCAACAACGCCCTGGGCAACCCCAGCAACACCCGTGTGACGAGCAACGGCTCGAACCTTGGCTTCAAGGGTACGGAAAATCTGGGCAATGGCATGAAGGCCATTTTCCAGTTTGAAACTGAAGTCAACTTTGACAACAATTCCAGCCTCGGCCTGAACCGTGACAGCTTTGTCGGCCTCACCGGTGGTTTCGGTCAACTCACACTGGGTACCCAAACCGGTCCAACCAATGCCTTGGGCGGCCGTCTGGATGTTAACTCCGGCGACACCATCATGAGCAACACCGCCGTTCTCGGCAAGCTCGGTGGCGCATTTGCCAACGGCGGCTTCAAAGGTCAGCAATTCGCATCAGGCTCCACGTTTGATACACGTTTCAAGAACACGATTCAATACGTAACGCCTTCATTCTCCGGCCTGCAAGCAACGGCAATGTACGTGGCTAACGAAAACAAGATTTCAACTCCAGGCTCGAAAGTCAACAGCTCAGCATATGACCTCGGCGTAAACTATGCAAATGGTCCCGTGTTTGTTGGCGCGACTTATGCCCGTATTTCCGAGAGAAACGACGGTTTTGTTTTTCTTCCTTTAGCTAATGTCCTTGGTACAAACCAGGTTGACAAAGAGTTCCGTATCGGCGGCATGTACGACTTCGGCATGGCCACTGTACGTGCTCTGTATGCCCGCACCAAGATGGACATCGACGGGTTCAATGCCAAGCAAAACGTTTGGGGTATCGGCGGTACGTTCAATGTGTCACCCAATGGCAAGCTGGTTGCCCAGTATTACAAGGCAGCTGACCTGAACTTGAGTTCTGGTACAGATGACAAAACCGGCGCCAAGTTCTACACCATTGGCTACGAGCACAGTCTCTCCAAGCGCACCATGTTGAAAGCGGGCTACGCTTACCTGAAAAACGATAGTGCTGTCAGCACCAATGGTTTCGGTGGCTATGACTTCGGGTACAACTCCGTGGGTGTTACCGGCGACAACGTGAAACTGTCCGGCTTCCAGTTCGGCATGCGTCACGCGTTCTGATCTGGCTTAAAACCCAGAGCAATTAAAAAGGGCACCTTCGGGTGCCCTTTTTTTCCCGTACATTGACCGTTTCCACACGCACTACCACGAGAGCAGTTTTTTCGGCGCGATGCAACGCATCGCGGGTCTGGCATCGTTGCGCTTCATTTTTTTATTCTTTCTTACTCGATTTGATGAAAAATTTTCGGTTTTTCCTCGCGCTTGCCAGCTGTTTTGGCATGCCCGGCATGGCCAGCATTGCCCATGCGCAATCAAATGTCACGGTGTATGGCAATGCGGATGCCTCGTTTGATGTGGTCACGGTGCGCGGCCAAACGACGGCACCTGCGCTGCGCTTTCAACGCGTATCAACCAATGGCTCGGTACTAGGCTTCAAGGGGGCGGAAGCCTTGGGCAGCGGCCTGAAAGCTGTATTCCAGTTTGAATCGAACGTCAGCTTTGACGCAGGCGGGTCAATCGGCACCAGCCGCAGCAGCTTCGTGGGTTTGTCGGGAGATCTCGGCCGGGTGATCCTGGGGCGCTTTGCCGGCCCGGCACGATTGCTGGCCATTACGCTGGATGTCAATTACACCTGTGACAGCATTGGCAGCAACAACGCCCTGATGGGCAAGCTGGGCGGCGCATTGGCCTCCAGCCCTGGCGTGCGCTCCGCAGTGACCTCATCGCGCTTTGATGTCAACACACCCAACGCCATAGCCTACACTTCACCCATGATCGCTGGCCTGCAAGCCACGGTTTTATATTCGGCCAATGAAAAAAAGTCTGCCGTGCCCGGTGCCCGCGTTGATCCCTCGGCGGTTGAGCTCGGCCTGAACTACGCCCATGGCCCGTTGTGGATAGGCAGTGTGTTCGAGCGCGTCACTGAAAAAAATGATCTGGCCGTCCCTGCCCTGGCAGGCGTAGGTGCGAATGAAGCACTCACCGAAGCGCGTCTGGGCGGCATGATTGATTTTGGCAACGCCACCGTGCGCCTGCTGATAGGCCAAACCCGTGCCGTCGGCAGTCTGGGCGATGCAAAGCAAACAGTTTGGGGGATGGGTGGCACGTTCAATGTGTCGGCCAACGGCAAGATCACCGGCCAGCGCTATCACGCGGGGGATATTTCAGGCAGCAGCCTGGGCGTGCCGGGCAGCCGTTTTTCTGGTGGTGCCGACACCGGTGCGACCTTGTATTCGCTGGGCTATGAGCACAACCTCTCCAAGCACACTTTGCTCAAGGCCAATCTCGCGTACTTGAAAAATGATGCCAAAACCGCTACCCACGGCGGTGGCGGGTACGACTTTGGCAAAACCGCCACAGGCTTTGCGGGAGACGGACTCGTTCTCTCGGGCGTACAGCTGGGCATGCGTTATAACTTTTAAGTGCGCGGCACAACACTCCAGTCAATGATCTCGTCCAGATAGTCATTCCAGCGCGTAAAGCTGTGGTCGCCACCGACCAGCACGGTTTGCCGCGCGCTGACGTAATACGCTGCTGCCTGGCGGTAATCCAGCGTTTCATCGCCTTCTTCCAGCATCAGCCAAAAGCGTTCTGGCTGGCTTAAGCGCGGCCGCTCCAACGCACGCAATTCTGCGATATGTTGTGCGGTGAATTCAAACGGCTCGCCGGTGTAAAGCCAGCGGTGTGTGCCGATAAAATCTTCCATCGGTAATTGATTGATCACGGCAGGGTTTACCAGCACCGCGTTGAGATTGAATTTTTCCGCCAGCACGGTGGCATAAAAGCCACCGAGAGAAGAGCCGACCAGCGTTATTTTTGCGCTCTTCACACCGTTATTCGCCGTGTCGGCAGCGCCGACTTTTCGATGTTGCTCAATAATCTGCTCGGCCAGTGCAATCGCCGCTGCAGGCGAAGCGGGCAGTTGCGGGCAGATGAAATCAGCCGCCAGCCCACGTGCTGCCATGCGCTCGCCCAGTGCGCGCGCCTTGACCGATTGCGGGCCGCTGGTAAACCCGTGTAAATAGAGGATCATGATAGGCGAACTAGCTGTTGGCCGATGATCTCAAACGCTCCACGTCACCCAACCCCAGTGCCACGAAGCCAGCACCAGCAAACCAAAACCAATGCGATACCAGGCAAACGGGGTGAAGTCGTGGTGCGCAATAAACCGCAGCAGCCAGCGCACGCAGATAAAAGCGGAAACTGCCGCAGTGACAAAGCCAATCACCCAGAGATCAATATCGCGCCAGCTGAGCAGGGCACGTTCGTGATACAGCTCATACAGGCTGGCCAAAATCAGCGTGGGCATGGCTAAAAAGAACGAAAACTCGGTTGCCGCGCGGCGCGACAAACCGTACAGCAGCCCCCCAATAATCGTGGCACCCGAGCGGGACGTGCCGGGAAACAAGGCCAGCGCTTGAAACAAACCCATCACCAATGCATCGCGCGGGGTAAGTTCCTCCACGGTGTCGATGCGCACGGTATGCGTGCGCCGCTCTGCCCACAGAATGACGAACCCGCCACCAATCAACAGGCTGGCTACGACTGGCGCGGTAAATAAATGCGCCTTGATGACTTTGCCAAATGCCAGACCGAGGATCGCCAGCGGCAAAAAAGCGATGGCGATATTGAGGACAAAACAACGCGCGGACAGGTTTGCTGCCACATCGCTTTTTTGCCACATATCCCGCCCTATCCGCGCCAGGCGCTGGCGATATTCCCAGCACACGGCAAGAATCGCGCCTGCCTGGATGACAATTTCAAACAGCTTGCCGCGCTCGTCGTTAAAGTCAAGCAGAGAACCGGCAAGAATCAGATGGCCGGTGGATGAAATGGGCAAAAACTCGGTAAGCCCTTCAATCAGCCCCAGAATCAAGGCTTGCAGATGTGGATAAAAGTCCATGAAATAAAAGGAAGCCGGCGTTATGAGCGATAGAAAGTTTGGTACGAGTCTAACATGCTGAAAAACCTTCTCTGCGCCATTTGCCTACGCGATCAAGCGTTGGATATCAAGGCGCAGTGGCGATTTCCAGTTGCGTCAGCCAAATGAGCGCGGCTGCGCGGGTGTCGCCACACATCTCGAAAGACGGCTGCAAACCGTCACAGCAGGCGGGGCGTTGTGGCAAGCCAAAGATGGCGCAACGGTAATCTACCGTCAAATGCTGGCAAGGTACATTGGCTGGTTTATCGAGCGAAGAAATGGACGGCACAATGCAACACGCCCCACAGCCGGGCCTGCAGCTGGGGGCGTGCTTGGCGGATGCCTTCACCTCTGTTGTCACTACATTGGCGAAATTCAGCTGGCAGCCCGTTTGTACAGTTCCGCACCACTTTTAACGAACTCGATGGCTTTAACTTCCATCCCCTTATTCAAGGCTTCCTCTTCCGAGACGCCGAGCGTGGCGGCGTAGTCGCGCACATCCTGGGTGATTTTCATGGAGCAGAAATGCGGCCCGCACATTGAGCAAAAATGCGCGGTTTTAGCGCCATCCTGGGGCAGGGTTTCGTCATGGAATTCGCGCGCTTTATCCGGGTCAAGGCCAAGGTTGAACTGGTCTTCCCAGCGGAATTCAAAGCGCGCCTTGGAGAGCGCGTTGTCACGCACCTGCGCGCCGGGGTGGCCCTTGGCCAGATCAGCAGCGTGGGCAGCAATCTTGTAGGCCATGATGCCGTCTTTTACGTCGTTCTTGTCTGGCAGGCCGAGGTGTTCTTTCGGCGTGACATAGCACAGCATGGCCGTGCCGTACCAACCAATCATCGCTGCGCCAATGGCACTCGTGATGTGGTCATAGCCGGGAGCAATATCCGTGGTTAATGGGCCGAGCGTGTAAAACGGGGCTTCGTGGCAAATCTTTAATTGCAGCTCCATGTTCTCTTTGATCATGTGCATCGGCACGTGGCCCGGGCCTTCGATCATGACTTGCACGTCATGCTTCCACGCGATTTGCGTAAGCTCGCCGAGTGTGGCGAGTTCAGCCAGTTGTGCTTCGTCGTTGGCGTCGTAAATCGAGCCGGGACGCAGGCCATCGCCGAGACTGAAGGCCACGTCATAGGCCTTCATGATCTCGCAGATGTCTTCGAAATGCGTGTAGAGGAAATTTTCCTTGTGGTGCGAAAGACACCATTTGGCGAGTATGGAACCGCCACGGCTGACAATGCCGGTCATGCGCTTGGCGGTCATCGGGATATAAGCCAGACGCACGCCCGCGTGGATGGTGAAGTAATCAACGCCTTGCTCGGCTTGCTCTATCAGGGTATCGCGGAAGATTTCCCAAGTGAGGTCTTCGGCTTTGCCATTCACTTTTTCCAGCGCTTGGTAAATGGGCACAGTGCCGATCGGCACGGGCGAATTACGCACGATCCACTCGCGGGTTTCGTGGATGTTTTTTCCGGTGGAAAGATCCATCACCGTATCGCCGCCCCAGCGAATCGCCCAGGTCATTTTGTCGACTTCGTCTTGAATCGTGGAAGCGAGTTGCGAATTGCCGATGTTGCAATTGATCTTGACGAGGAAGTTGCGGCCGATAATCATCGGCTCGCTTTCCGGATGGTTGATGTTGTTGGGAATGATGGCACGGCCACGAGCGACTTCATCGCGCACGAACTCGGGAGTGATGAGCTTAGGCGCGTTTTTAGCAAACGAAACCGCACCAAAGTTATGTCCTGGATGCTGGCAACGCAAGTCTTCGGTCAACGCTTCCAGACGCTGATTTTCGCGGATGGCGATATATTCCATTTCCGGCGTGATGATGCCGCGGCGCGCGTAGTGCATTTGGGTGACGTTCGCCCCCGTCCTGGCCACGCGGGGCTTTCGCACAAGATCAAAGCGCAGCTCGGCCAGTTCCGCATCGGCCAGGCGTTGCTGCCCGTAGTCAGAGCTCAAGCCCGTCTGCTCGACAGTGTCATTACGCTCGGCAATCCACTCGGCACGAAGCTCGGGCAGGCCACGGCGAATATCAATGGTTACCGTGGGATCGGTATAGATGCCGGAGGTGTCATACACGCTGATGGGCGGATTATTCTCGCCCGTCTGGGTGATTTCGCGCATCGGCACGCGGATATCGGGGCGGCTGCCGGTGACATAAATTTTGCGCGAATTCGGCAATGGGGCAATGGCGGCCGAATCAACTAGCGCATCGGCGGCGATAAATTTCTCGTTAGCGTTCATGGCAGACTCTCGATTCTTTGGGGCAACAGTGGAGGAGCGAAATTACTGGAAAGACCCCACAAATGCAACCCGTAGCACAAGAGGGGCAAAGGTGCGACATCGAATATCGGCTTGCTGTCGGGGATCGAGGGATCCTCTATGCAAAATGGATACACATCGAGTCAACCCAAAAGTCGGCGCTGGTGATACGGTGCGAGACATACCCCGCTTTTAAGAACGCCTGCATCCAGTTGATTTTTTGCAGCGCACCATTTATAATGACCTGACAGTTATTAATGGATGACTTACGATGACTACCAAAGCAACGATTATCCGCCCAACGCCTGCCGCTGTAGAAAAAAAACGCGCCCGCCGCAGAAAAGAAGCCCGCCCCAGCGAACTGATGGCAGCAGCGATCGAATTGTTCATTGAACGCGGCTATGCGGCGACACGCAGCGAGGATATTGCAGCACGCGCAGGCGTTTCCAAAGCCACACTTTACCTTTATTTTGAAGATAAGGAAGCGCTGTTCAAAGCCGTGATTACCCAAGGCGTGGTGCCTATTCTTGACGAGGGTGCCCACTTGATCGATGAGTTTACCGGTGATTCAAGCACTTTGCTACGCGAGTTGCTCACGCGCTGGCAAGTCCGTTTTAGCGCTTCACCACTGTGTGGAATTCCCAAGCTGATGATTAGCGAAGCGCGCAATTTTCCTGAGCTGGCGCTATATCACGAAAAAGTTGCCTACGCCCACGCCCGCAAGATCTTAGGCCGCGTTATCGAGCGTGGCGTGGCACGGGGCGAGTTTCGCTCGCTTGACCAGGATGCCGTCGTTGAACTGCTCATCGCACCGCTCTTGATGCATTTCATTTGGCAGCACTCAATGGGCGCGAGCGGCTGCCCGACAGTTGATCCAACGCGCTATCTGGATACACATCTAGATCTCATCCTCGCTGGCTTGGCGACGCAGCCGCAGCCAAGATCGTAACCAAAACCAAAATCGAAATCGACGAAGCATTGAGCGCTCACCCCCTATTTTTAACTTGCTCTACCTCATTGCTCACAACACCAATCTTCTGGATTGCCTTAAATCAATGAAAAATTTGCCCCTCAATTTACCCAACATCGCTTGCTCTCTAGTGCTTGCCACAGCTTTGACACTGTCTGCCTGCCATCAAGCACCACCGCCGCCGGTAAAAATTAAATCCGTGCGGGTAATGACAGTCGGCGCAGGGGCGGCGGCGGAGTCACGCGCATATTCTGGCGAAGTGCATGCGCGGTTTGAAACCTTGCTGGGATTTCGTGTGCCGGGCAAGGTGGTTAGCCGTTTGGTTGATGCAGGTGCCGTGGTCAAACGCGGCCAGCCGCTAGCACGCATTGATGCAGCAGACTTTGCCTTGCAGGTGGAACAATCAGAAGCACAATCACGGCTGGCGGCAGCGGAACTC
>SCUZ01000044.1 GCA_004322535.1 Rugosibacter sp. | reverse complement strand
CTTTTTTCTCGCCATGCATGATCTGGAAATTCGCGGCGCGGGCGAAGTGCTGGGCGAAAACCAAAGCGGCGAGATTCACGAAATTGGTTTTGCGATGTACACCAACATGCTCAATGCCGCTGTCGCCGCCTTGAAAGCAGGCAAGGATATTCCTGATTTGACCTTGCCGCTAGCACTCACCGCTGAAATCAATTTGCACATCCCTGCCCTGCTCACTCAGGATTATTGCCCGGACGTGCACGAACGATTAATGCTTTATAAGCGTCTGGCCAATTGCGAAAACGACGATGAGTTGCGCTTGTTGCAAGAGGAGCTCATCGACCGCTATGGTACCTTGCCTAACCAGTCCCTCGCGCTGCTGGAAACCCATCGCATTCGACTGGCTGCGCGCGCACTGGGGATCAAGAAAGTGGATGCCGGCCCTGCCGCGATACAATTGCAATTCGTTCCCAACCCGCCAATTGACCCGGCAAAAATCATTCAGCTGATTCAAACGGAACGCACGATCAAACTCGCGGGCCAGGACAGATTCTCGTGGCAAAAAAGTACCACCACATTGCAAGAACGAGCTTCCGCGCTATATCAATTATTTGCGAAACTTACCAATTAACTGAAAAATCAACTCTCTCGAATTCTGAGCCTTTAGACCATGCCCTTCACTCCCTCCTTGATCAACCCGCATCTAGTAGCCCCATTGCGCGGCCTGCGGCCTGCCCCCGGTCGTGCGGCTGAAATTGCTGCCCCGCCCTACGACGTACTCTCAAGCGACGAGGCACGCCAGCGTGCTGCAGGCAAGCCCTGGTCCTTCCTGCATATCTCCAAACCCGAGATTGATCTACCCGCAGACACCGATCCTTATTCACCAGAGGTATATGCCATGGCCGCGAGCAATCTGCTCAAGATGCTTGGCGCTGGCGTGCTGCTGCGTGACGATGCACCCTGTTATTACATCTATCGCTTGACCATGGGCCAGCATGTACAAACCGGCTTGGTAGCCTCTGCGAGCGTGGCCGACTACAACAGCAACCGCATTCGCAAACATGAGTTCACCCGGCTGGATAAAGAAGATGATCGCGTGCGCCAGATTGAAGCCTTAAATGCACAAACCGGCCCCGTGTTGCTGGTCTATCCGGCGTCATCTCAAGCGGATGCGCTGATTGCCAACGCGGCTCAAGGCGTGCCAGAGTCAGATGTCACCGCTGAGGATGGCATACGCCATGAAATCTGGGTGGTGCGCGATTCAACCACCATCGATGCACTCACGCGCACCTTCGACGCAATGGAAGCACTTTATATTGCCGACGGGCACCACCGTTCTGCAGCCGCCTCACGCGTTGCTGCCGCGCGTCGGCAGGATGGCTTTACGCTCGCCTCGGACTACTTTCTGGCGGTCATCTTTCCGCATCACCAGATGAAAATCCTGGATTACAACCGCGTGGTTAAAGATTTAAATGGCCTCGAAAAGTCGGCGCTGGTGGCACGGTGCCAAACAGCCTTTACCGTTGAAAAATCGCCAACGCGCGTCACACCCGCGCACCTTGGCGAGTTCGGCATGTATCTTGGTGGAGAACTTGGAGAATCGCACGGCGTATGGTATCGGCTCACGATCAAAGCCGGCTTTATTCCCAACGACCCGGTCGCCCGTCTGGATGTTTCATTACTATCGGACCATCTGCTCGCCCCCTTACTCGGCATCACCGATTTACGCCGCGATAAACGCATCGACTTTGTCGGCGGCATTCGCGGGCTCCCTGAGCTGGAAAAGCGGGTTGATTCCGGCGAAATGGCCGCCGCTTTCGCCCTGTTTCCAACCAGCATGCAGCAGTTAATGAGCGTGGCCGACAGCAACCAGATCATGCCTCCCAAATCCACTTGGTTCGAGCCCAAGCTCGCTGATGGACTGATCTCGCATGTGCTGGACTAAGTACAGACGGAAACCTCTTAGCGGAGTACCATCGTAACGAGTGCGAAACGATGGAGCATACGCATTATGTAAAAATCACATCAAGGACCCTCTGCTTCTTATACACCCATTCGTCAGACCGCTCGTCTGGAAGAAAGCAGGCAATGGTTCTCACTGTGTTACAGAAGTCGAAAAACAGGCGGCACGCCTCTTATCCAGTAAAAGGTGATCACTATGTTAGACGAAACAAGAGATGGCGAAAGACGGGAAACGATTGATGAATTATCTGACCTGCTCCGTGTTGTCCAGGAGATGGGTCGCAGGCTTGCCGATGAAACTCATGGAGATTCATATCCCAAAGTAAGGGAGCTAAATGAGCTTCTGCACCAAGCTCGTGTCCAATTAGCCAAGATTAAGGAGGGCACTGTCAAAGACTGCTAACAAGGTTCCCAACCCCGGCAGAGCTGTTAATGAGCGTGGCCGACAGCAACCAGGTGATGCTGCCGAAATTCACCTGATTCGAGCCCAAGTTCGCTGATGGGCTGCTCTCGCCTATGTTGGATTGAGTAATGACGCAACCCGATCGGGTTATGGCTCTTGCGACCAAACAGGCTGTACCAGTCGGGAAAAAGCAGGCACTCCTTTAATTTTGAGGTATAAATCAAACTCAGTCTTTTGACTGAGTAACCAGAAAATTGAGGAGATAATAATGAAATACACCCGTAACTGGCTTATTGCTCTTGGACTTTGGTATGTCTTCAATGCCGTGCTAACTTGGCCTTCTGTATTTGGTCCGACACTGCCAAAGATGTACCCTGGCATTACGCTTTACGAAGCGGAACCGGTGTTCCGCTTGCTGACCGAGGCATGGGTCATCGTAGG
>SCUZ01000043.1 GCA_004322535.1 Rugosibacter sp. | reverse complement strand
GCACAACTGCGCCGCCGTGGTGATCTCACCGCACACGCCACAACCCACACAGGTAGTGTCAATGGCGGCAATCGGCGCGGTGCGCAAACTGTTCGGCCCTTCTTTGAGCGTCAAGGACGGGCAACCGTTAAAGCGCATACAGGCGTGATCCCCCACGCAAACTTCCGCATCCACGCCTAAACGATCAATCTCCACCCGCTCACCGGCTTTGATTGCTTTTTCACGCTCGGGCTTGACTCGCCGTTGCTTTTGCAGCATGCACTCGGCGTCAGAAATCAGCACGCGCACTTGCGGAATTTTGGCGTCCCGCCGAATTTTCTTGATTTTGGCTTGAAAATCGCGGAAGTCGTACGGGTTGGCCGTTTCTATTTTTTTTACCCCCATGGCGGCAAATGTTTTCACAATGCTCATCTCGGTGCCGACCGCTTCACCCGTCATCAGCTTGCCCACGTTGGGGTTTTCGTGCGCGCCGGTCATGGCGGTCCATTTGTTGTCCAGCACGATGTAGGTTGTGTCCTGGCGGTTGTAGATCGCATTCGCCGCAGACGTGTTAAAGGCGCTGTGCCACAGCGTGCCATCGCCCACAACGGACACGTTGTGCTGTTCAGACATCGCAGAAACAGCCGACGCCGCAGCCAGCCCGGCTCCCATGCCCACGTTGGAATCAGACATCTGGAACGGAATAAACCCGGCCATGCCATAACAACCCACATCACCGCCGTGCCAGTCTTTCACGCCAGTGGTGTATTCCTGGATTTTCATCTGCGCGAACACAGGCCGCTCGGGGCAACCCGTGCAAAAGGTTGGAAAGCGCGGTGGCACAGGCGCCGGGAACATGCCCAAAGCCTGACGTTTGCGGCTAATCAAGCCCTGCACAGCATCCCCTGGCGCGGTGCCCGTATCGGGAATCGCCTGCATGATGAACTGCGCTAACGCCGGGCCAAGCTTTTCGGGAATCAGCTCGCCATACTTGGGCACCAGATCATGCCCATAAAACTTCACGCGAATGTCCTTCTTCTGCATCAATGCGCGGATATGGCTTTCCATTAAATCCGGCTGGCCTTCTTCTACCAGCAACACATGGGTTTTGTCGCCTGCAAAACCCGCAATCTGCTCGTCGCTCAGCGGATAAATTACATTCAATTGCAACAAATGAATGCGCGGGTCTAACTCGCCAAATTCATCTGCCAAGCCCATGATGCTGAGTAAACGCAGCGTGGTGTTAAAGGTGGTGCCATGCGTGATGATGCCGATTTTCGCTTGATCGTTACCAAAGTATTCATTCAGATTGCGCTCAACAATTAACCGCATCGCCGTCGGCAAACGCTCTTCAAAGCGCTTGGCTTCTTGCTGAAAAGAATACGGTGGCAGTGCAAAAATCGTCGGGTCACGGCGAAATTCTTTCAACTTGTTAACTGTGCTGATCTTGGGCAGCACGTTATCGCCAACCGTGATCTCCGCATTGGCATGCGAGTGTTGCGGCCGTAGCAACAAGGCCACCACCGAGTTGCTGTCGCGCGATAAATCCATGCCTTCTTTAACCATGCGATGCAGCACTTGCTGATCATGGCGCGGGTCAATCACCGGCATGCCGATTTTGTGTCCCCAGGGCAGCGTGCGTTGCAAAACTGTGGTGCTGGAGCCACCATAATCCTCGCCCACGATAATCATGGCGCCGTCTTTCACGCCCAGTTGCGAGACGTGATCGACCACATCCTGACCCACGCCGTTGCCCAGCACCTTCCAGGTCACCGCACCGCGTACAGGCTCGAAAACAGAAGCCGTAAGCAATGCAGCGGCGGCCATTTCGTTGCTTGAGGTTTCAAAATAACAGCCGTATTCCTTGAGAATCGGGTCATACGCATCGGCAAACGCATCCAGCAAGTTAGCCGTAGGTGCACCAGGATAGCCGCCAAAATAGCTGATGCCGGATTCGAGCAGCGCCTTGAGCACAACCAAAGCGCCATCGCCGTAGAGCGTATCGCCCTTGCCCCCTTTGAGTTGTGCAATTTCATCACTGGTAAATGAATGAGACATTATTTTTTATTCCGATTCTTGGTTAATCAAATGGATATTTTCAGGGGGTATTTTTTTCAGGGGGTATTTTTAGGCCAATTATATGCCGGTGCCTGCTTGGCTGCAAACCGGGCAATGGCCTCGGTACATTCAGGCGTGGCAATTGCCATGCTTTGTGCTGCGGCTTCCAAACCCAGCATTGTTGCCAGGCTGCTTTCATACGACTGATTCAATGTGTGCTTGGTGAAACCAAATGCTGTGGGCGACATATGTTTCATGGCATGCGCCAAGGTCGTCGCCCGTTGCAAAACATCTTCCGGGGCATGTATTTCCAACGCGATTCCTAGTCTTAACGCTTCTTCGGCCGAGATTTCACGCGCGGAATAAATCAGCTCTTTGGCACGCTGCAAACCCACTACGCGCGGCAAAGTATACATGGCGCCGTAATCGGGCAACAAGCCCACTCGCATGAAGGCCATGCAAAAGCGTGCACGGTTCGATGCCACAACGATATCCGCCGCCATGGCCAGGCTAAAACCAGCCCCATAAGCTGTGCCATCCACCGCTGCGATCACGGGCCGATCAAGGTTCATCAACTCGGTTAAATAAGTATGTGCCGCCATCAACCGCTGGCGCATGATGCGCGAATCCACGCCTTCCATGCCGAGCAGATCGCCGCCTGCGCAGAATGTCTCCCCTGCGCCCGTCAAAACCAGGGCACGGATGGATTGATCCAACTGAATTTGCCGCACCAGCGCACCCAGTTCCTCGCGCATGGTGGAGTTAATCGCATTACGGCTTTCCGGGCGCGACAGCGTAATGGTTGCCACACCGTCATCTACAGAAAAGTTTAAAGTTTCAAATGAACTCATGAGATCAACTCGATGTTTTTTGATAAACCGTCACAACACAAGCACCACCCAAACCCAGGTTGTGCTGTAGTGCGATGGTGGCATCTGCCACTTGCCGCTTTTCAGCCTCGCCTCGCAATTGCCACGTCAGCTCGGCACATTGCGCCAAGCCAGTGGCACCCAGCGGGTGCCCCTTGGAGAGCAAACCGCCTGAAGGATTGGTCACCACTTTGCCGCCATAGGTGTTGTCGCCATCGAGAATGAATTTTTCTGCCGTGCCGCGAGGCGTTAAACCCAAGGCTTCATACGAGAGCAATTCATTGACCGTAAAGCAGTCGTGCAGTTCCACCACATCCACATCTTCCGGGCCGATACCCGCCTCTTCATACGCCGCCATCGCTGCCCGCTGCGCCATGTCTGAACCGATCAGGTTGCGCATATCATCGCTAAAAGCATCACCACGATCTGTCGTCATGACTTGCCCGGCAATCGATACGCGCCTATCCAGCCCATGCTTTTTGGCGAACGCAGGCGAACATAAAATCGCCGCAGCTGCGCCACAGGTCGGCGGGCAGCATTGCAGGCGGGTCAAGGGGTCAGTCATCCTGGGGGATGCCATCACTTCTTCCAGCGTGGCGGGTTTGCGAAACACCGCATACGGATTGTGCGCCGCATGCTGGCGCGCCTTGAC
>SCUZ01000042.1 GCA_004322535.1 Rugosibacter sp. | reverse complement strand
CGCCGTGTTTTTCTATGCGCGTGCCGCCCATGCGGTGATCCACATCAGTGGCTTCAGCATGTTCAAGGCGCGCACCATGGCTTTTACGGTCTCCTGGATTGCGTTTATGACCTTCGCCATTGAACTGCTGCGGCACGTGATTTGAAAAAAGAAAAGCACCAAATACCCAGCGGAAATATCTTTCTCCAACCAGATGCACAGCGGACAGCCTTGCCGTATCGAAGCAAAGACAAGGGCTATCCGCTGATGCGTTAGACATCAAGGCCATGCATTCACCTCTGATTCTTCAATCTGTTCTCACTTGCCCGACTTGCGGCTTTGCGAAAACCGAAACGATGCCAACGGATGCGTGCATTTACTTCTACGAGTGCACGAACTGTCATGCGCTTCTACGTCCGCAGCCGAGGGATTGCTGCGTATTCTGCTCATATGGATCAATCCCATGCCCACCAATACAGATGCATGGCAAAGCGGATGGGTTTTGCTGCGCTGGGTAAATGCCAATGAAGTTACCACCCCTAGCAGGACAATCTAAGCGGGAGATCCTGCGGCTCGACCCTTATGTCAGAGCCTAGGCCTCACGCAATGTTTGCTGCAACATACATCCATCGTCAAGCTGTTCTACTGCTCGCACTCATCGCAACGGCTGCGTTCGCAGGCGAGCCGCTTGGAGCCGACATGATCTTCCAGGCGCCTAATGTGGTTCCCCTCTCGCCGCGGCTCGTGACATCCGGTCAACCGACGGCCGATGCGCTTTCCCGTCTGGCAACACAGGGTTTTGGCGCAGTCATCTATCTCGCTCCACCGACTGTACCAACAGCCGTCGCGGGTGAAGCGGATATTGTTCGCGGGCAAGGCCTGGAGTTTGTCAATATCCCCATCAAATCTGGCAAGCCCACCGAAGCAGACTTTCGAGCATTTATTGCAGCGATGAAAAAATTCCGCGATCGCAAGGTTCTGGTTCACTGTCAAGCCAACCTGCGGGCTTCGAGCATGACATTTCTATATCGGGTGATCGTCGATCATGAAAGTCCAGAAACAGCCTACGAACCTGTCACGCAAGTTTGGTCGCCAGAGGGGTCGTGGAAACGGTTGATCACTACGCAACTAAAGAAGGCAGGAATCATTTTTGATCCGTACTAACCTCTGCAGGCCAACCCATGGAAAAAAACGTGTTGCAAACTGTTAAATTTTTTTTGGTTACCGGACTGTTTTTTAGTGGTTTAACCGCCTGCGCCACTCACAACCTGGATACGAGCTGGACAAGACTTATACAGGGCGAGCAGGGTCTGGAAAACTTTAGCCAGGTGGGCGAAGCAAACTGGGGCGCAACTGATGACACCATTCAAGCGACAGAGAAGAGCAAAGCGTTTGGATTCTTGGTGTCGAAAAATGCTTATCAAGACTTCATGATCCATGTCGAGTTCTGGGCTAGCGAGGATGCAAACAGCGGTATATTTTTGCGCTGCCAAAATCCGAACAACATCACGGATGAAAACTGCTACGAGGTCAATATCTTTGATCAGCGCCCTGATCCAGCATACGCGACCGGAGGAATCGTTAAAGTGGCCAAGGCGCCAAACCCTGTTCCCAAAGCTGGCGGAAAATGGAATACGTATGAGATTTCCGCGCGCGGCTCACGGCTGGGTGTGGTTTTAAATGGCATCCAAACAGTGGATATTGAGGACACTAGACTCGTGTCAGGGCCGATTGCACTGCAATGGGCTCGAGGCACTATTAAATTTCGCAAAGTGGATATTCGCCCACTCCAATGATCGAAGAATTCAACGGCTGTCGGTCGAATTATTGTCTTGATTCGCCGTATCACCAGTACCGATTTTTGTGAATGGATTTGCGTAGCGAGGTAGCGTACTGCCCATATATACCAGCTACCCCGCATGTTTTGCTTCGAATTCACTGCGCACTTGAAATACCCCAGCACACCTCAGTACATGAAAATACGTTACATTTAAGGCAATCCAATTGATGTCATCCGTGGATTTTTCACCACGACGATGGCGCTTCGCTTTTTTAGGCGCCAGCGTTTTAATTCCTCAGGTTTCGCGATCCAAAAAATATAAAGTACGGAGGCTTTCCCCATGAACCCATCTTCACCCATTGCCATGCGCGAAAACGAACCCTGGCGCGCCAATTTGCGCGGAAACCAAACCGCGCTGGCAGCCCCTCGCGACGCCACCTGGTGGACCGGAAAATCCCCTGCGACTTGTTCTGGCTTGACAGCCGATGGCACGCTCACTGCCTTGCCGCTGCCAAATCTAGCCACCTGCACGCGGCGCGAAGTGCAAGATTATTTTGATAGCGGCTGGACGCTGACTGAAACGTTGTTTGCCGGACTTAAAGGCGAAGAAGCATTTTTTCGCCCGCCGTATCATGGACTGCGGCATCCAATGGTGTTTTATTTCTGCCATCCACCAGTGCTGTACACCAACAAGCTGCTCGTCGCCGGCCTGATTGCTGCGCCGCTGAATCCTTATTTCGAAAAACTATTCGAAGTCGGCGTGGATGAAATGCGTTGGGACGACATGTCGAAAAACGAGATGCTGTGGCCCAGCGTGGATGAAGTACGCGCTTACCGCGCTGCCGTCTATGCAGCGGTTAGCCAGTTGATCGCCACGCACCCAGGATTGGCCGAGGGGCATGCGCCGATTACCCTGAATGATCCCCTGTGGGCGTTATTCATGGGCTTTGAGCATGAGCGAATTCACCTGGAAACTTCTGCTGTATTAATTCATGAGCTGCCGCTCGATCACGTTCAACGTCCCGTCGCCTGGCCTGCGTTGTATCCCGTCTCACCGCACGATGCATCTACCGCACTCCGCCCCCGTCCTGGTACGGATTACCCTGTGTTGACCTTGCGCGATGTCGCTGCAACGCGCATCACTTTAGGCAAACCTGCCGACTGGCCTTCTTACGGCTGGGACAACGAATATGGCTCGCGTAGCGTGCGTGTGGAAGCTTTTCGCGCCAGCACCCACCTGGTGAGTAACGGCGCGTTTCACGAATTTGTTGCCGCAGGCGGGTATCGGGAAGAGCGTTTCTGGTCACCCAACGGCTGGGCATGGCGCAGTTATCGCAATATCAAATGGCCAACTTTTTGGGTGCCGGATGGCCCCGCCGGGTTGCATCGCTACAAACTGCGCACCTTGTTTGAAGTCATCGATATGCCATGGAACTGGCCTGCGGAAGTTAATGGTCATGAGGCTTACGCTTACTGCCAATGGAAATCCGAACAAGACAGCACCACCTATCGGCTGCCGAGCGAGAATGAGCACCATGCGCTACGCGACATCGTGCACCGCGTCGCTGACGACATGGCATTGCAGTGCGATAGCGTGGCGTTTCGCAAGCAGGGAATCAACCTGAATCTCGCCTATGGCTCATCCATGCCCGTTGATGCGGGGCGTATCACCAGCGCCGGTTTTTATGATGTGTTTGGCAATGTCTGGCAATGGCTGGCAGACGATTTGAATCCCTTGCCGGGCAGTGAAGTGCATCCGCTATATGATGACTTCAGCAGCCCGTGTTACGACGGTCAGCATCAGATGATGCTGGGGGGCTCGTGGGTCTCCACTGGCGAAATGGCCGGTCCCTGGGCACGTTTTCACTTTCGCCCGCACTTTTTTCAGCACGCAGGGTTTCGCCTGGTCGAAGCGGCCCACGATGGCGGTGCCATTCACTTGGATAGCGGCGATTCAGCACATCAGGTATATGAAGACCGGCAGATGGTGAATGATTACATGCTGCTGCACTATGGTAGTCAAGCCGACCAAATGCCGCATGCTTTTGGCCCGCAGGCAGCGACTGAGTTTCCGCTGCGCTGTGCACAATGGTTGCTCGAGGGTGCGCCAGAATTTGGCGCGGGCACCCAGCGTGCCCTGGAAATTGGTTGCGCTGTCGGCCGGGCAAGTTTCGAGCTGGCACGCGGCTATCAAGAAGTGATCGGTGTGGATCTTTCGCGCGCTTTTATTGATACCGCTGAAATCTTGCAGCACAATGGTCACTTTGATTATTTCCGAAAGGATGAAGGCGAGCTTGGCGCAAACCTTACCGCACACGTGGCGCCTGCCATTGATCGGCACCGTGTGGCCTTCCGCCAGGCGGATGCTTGCTCACTACCCGCTGACTACGTCGATTTTGATGCCGTGCTGATGGCAAATCTGCTGTGCCGCTTACCCAGCCCGAAATCATTGCTGGGGCGGCTGGGCGGGCCACGCGGTCTGGTTAAAGTAGGTGGCCTGGTGGCACTGTTTTCACCCTATAGCTGGCTGGAACAATTTACGCCCCACGGAGCATGGCCTGGCGGCTTTGAAAAAGCGGGACGCGCAGTAAAAACTGCCGATGCCCTGCGCGAATTTTTCACACAAGAAGGCTTTGTGTTGCGCCGTGAAGAAGAAGTGCCCTTGGTGATTCGCGAACATCACCGTAAATATCAATACATCGTCACGCATGCAATGTTGTGGCAACGGTCGGTTTAGCGCAACTTGCAACATGAAAAAAGCGGATGAATTCAAAATTCATCCGCTTTTTTCATGCCTGGACAATCATGCTCATGCGGCAGTAATGCGTTCAGCCTGATTAACAATATCGGCAATTCTGTTTAACTGACTGAGCCAGGCAAGAGGGATTCCCAAACCGGGCGAATGCCCTTTTTGTGCGCGTACAGCATCATGTGCTGCTGTCAGAGCACCTAGCATCAGCGAGCGGCCACAACTATCGCCTCCGGCGAGAATATTGGCTTCGACTGCTTCGCGAAAACCACTGGCGCGATGGGCAATGTGAAACAACAGTGGCAAGCCCTGATGCAAATGACATGGCATGCCAAAGCGCGCAGCGGCGGCTGGGGAATCCAGCACGGGTAGCGCGAGTGCTTCGGTCAGCAAGGGCTGCAATATCTCACCTGCTGCTTGCGCCGCACGCGACAATGCATAAGGTAACGGGGTTCCGGCCAGCACCTCATCCAGCGCAATCGCCGCGACATTGGCCGCATCGCGTGCTTGCGGATGATCGTGTGTAATCGCAACCGCCTGCTGCACTGTTTTCAGGAGTTCATCTCGCGATCGTGCATGGCCAGTAGTCTGGCTCGCCACGATCGCCGGGACGCATTCCAGCGCGGGCAATTGATCGTCATCAACCCCGCTGATGGCTGGATAATCCTCAGCCTTGGCATAACCCAACAGACGCACAACGGTCAGGCGGGTGGGACGGTCGGCATACCCGACCCAGTGACCGCCGGGGCCAAAGGCGGCGAGCCATTCCTGTTGAAATACCTGGCGCTCAAAGTTGCCGCCTGTTTTGGCAAGATGCGCCAACATCAAGCGGCAAGACTCCCCATAAAAAGATAAGTCGCCCACCTGCTTGCCGGCATGGGCAAAATAACCCATTACACCCTGGTAATTTGCCGGGTCTGGCGCGCGAAATACCAGCGGGCCTCGTTGTTGCAGGGTTTTTAACCGTTCTGCATCGTATAGCCAGTGCAAGCCGAGCGTGGCGGCATCGGCAGTTAGTGCGCCCAGAATAGCCGCGAGACGTGGGGTCATTTCTTCTCCTTAAGTAAATTTTTATAGAAAACCTATGTACGTAAAAATTCCATCATGCAGCGGGTGACGCACATTGATCCCTGTGTATTCAACCCCTAGCCGCACAAAGCCGGGATGGGAAAACAACAGTGTGTCCCATGAACGACGACCAGGTTTTCATAGCCAGTGCGCCGCGAAGTGACATCGGTACGACAGCATCCGCACCAGTTGTAATACAGCGCGCGACGTGTTCAAGCAGCAAGGGGAGGGCATTCGATGCATTATTTAACGTAGCAACCTGTCGCGGTGTTGCCAGCGCCGTCCGAATGGATACCGCTGCGCATAATTTCTCAGGCATTTTTACCTTTTTGCCACAGCACATCACCACTGCCTGCGACCTTATTCAACCAGCGGCCAAGGACGAACAACAAGTCGGAGAGCCGATTAAGGTATTGCCGTCCGCAATCAGACACCGTTTCGGTGGTAGCCAAGGCCACCACCGCACGTTCTGCCCGACGGCACACGGTACGCGCCAGATGGGTGAGTGCCGCAGCCCGCGTGCCGCCGGGCAGAATAAATTCCTTGAGCGGTTGCAGATCGCCGTTGTAATGATCAATCGCGGCCTCCAGCTGTGCAGGTTGGGTGCTTTTAAGCAAGGTGGCACCAGGAATTGACAGCTCACCGCCCAGATCGAACAAGTCATGCTGAATGCCGATGAGTAGCATGCGCACATCCTCTGGCAATTCTTCACACAGGATGACGCCGATCAACGAATTGGTTTCATCCACATCACCCAGTGCAGCGATGCGCGTGGAATGCTTGGGACTACGTGTACCGTCGCCCAGGCCTGTGGTACCAGCGTCACCCGTGCGGGTGTAAATTTTCGAGAGGCGATAGCCCATAAGATTTTTTGTTTAGTGTCGATGGCACATGGGCAAAACAGCGTTTTGCCCATGTACTTCATTGTAAGCTGGAGATGAATTTTCTGCATGCATTATCTTGGCTATGCGCAGGCACTATTTTAAAGACCACATTAACAGAGCGAGAGGAATCCTCATGACAGAATCCGTGGATGTCGCCATTATCGGCGCGGGGAGTGCCGGTTTAGCCGCGTTGAGTGAAGTCAAAAAACGTACACAGAATGTGATCATCATTAATGATGGCCCGTGGGGCACGACGTGTGCACGCGTCGGCTGTATGCCTTCCAAATTATTGATAGAGGCCGCAAACGCGTTTCATCATCGGGCCACATTCGAAGAATTCGGCATTCGGGGTGCAGATCAACTCACCGTAGATCGCAGCGCCGTGTTGCGCCGGGTACGCCGGCTGCGCGATGCCTTTGTCGCCAGTACGCTAAATGCCACCGAATCCATGGGAAAGCGCGCCATAACGGGTCGCGCACGCCTGCTGGGGTCCAATCGAGTGCACGTGAATGACATAGAGATCATTGCTCGCCACATTATCATTGCTACTGGCTCACGCCCTGTGGTGCCTGCGCCTTGGCGCGCACTTGGGGATCGGATACAGACAACCGATACGCTCTTCGAGCAAGCCAACCTGCCAAATCGCATGGCAGTGGTGGGGCTGGGGCCGCTAGGTGTGGAACTTGCCCAGGCACTTTCCCGTCTGGGCGTCCATGTCACAGCCTTTAGCCGCAACCCGCTGATTGCAGGCCTGACCGATCCCCAGGTGAATACGGCCGCGCAAGAATCACTCAGCCATGAATTTGCCATGCATCTGGGTACGGATGCCGAACTCACCGCGACAGCTACCGGGGTGCGGGTGCGTTCTGGAAAACAAGATGTTGAAGTCGATCAGGTATTGGTAGCACTTGGTCGCCTTCCTAACATCGATGGCCTGGGACTGGAAACGCTAGGCGTAGCACTCGATGACAAAGGCATGCCAGAAGTCAATCGAACAACGCTGCAAATTGCCGATCTACCAGTGTTTCTAGCAGGCGATGCGAATGCCGAGGTGCCCTTACTCCACGAAGCTGCCGATGATGGCCATATCGCCGGCATCAATGCCACGCAGCCCGTAGTGACTTGCTATGCACGCCGCACGCCGCTGGCGATTGTTTTCGCTGAACCAGGCATCGCCATGATCGGTGATCGCTTTAGTGCGCTGGATCTTGCCACCTGCATTACCAGTGAAGTGGATTTCAGCCATCAAGGCCGCGCCATGGCGGGCCAACGCAATACCGGACTAATACGCCTGTATGCCAGCGCACAGGAAGGCCGTCTGCTGGGCGCAGAAATGTGCGCACCCGCTGCCGAGCATATGGCTCACCTTCTGGCATTAGCGATTGACCAAGCGCTTACTGTCCATGAAATACTGCGCATGCCGTTCTATCACCCGGTTCTGGAAGAAGGGTTGCGTACGGCGCTTCGTGGCTTGGCCAAACACCTGCCCACAACCACAGGGTTTGATTTGGCGCACTGCGAAAGCCTGCATATCGAAGCACTGGAATAGAACCCCGCTACACCTATGCCACGCTGATGTTAATGGCCAACGCCAAGCCTTCATTCGTCAGTCGACAGCTAGGTCATAGCACCGCGCAAATGTTTTTCAAAACCTACTCGAAGTGGATTGATTCCGAGGACGACAAGCGCGAAGCGGCCAAGCTGGATGTGACAAAAAACGTGACTAAAAAAATAAAACCTAGTCGTATCAATGAATAGCTGGTCCGCCCGACAGGACTCGAACCTGTTACCCCCGGCTTAGAAGGCCGGTGCTCTATCCAGATGAGCTACGGGCGGAAAGGGCAACAAATGCTGGGAAGTTCTAGATAAGACTGGATGTAGTCTAAAAAAGACACAGGCATATTTCAAAAGAGACTGGTCGGGGTGATAGGATTCGAACCTACGACATCTTGCTCCCAAAGCAAGCGCGCTACCGGGCTGCGCTACACCCCGAACAAGGGAGCATTCTACTCAACCTAGGGTTTGTCGGTCAATGCAGTTATGCCCTTTCTGGTTTCTCTTGTGATAAAGATTTGACTTGCGATAGCGATGGGTTTCGTATATAAAGCACCCCTCTTTGTTTTTAGTTAAATAACGCAATGGCTGACGATCTGCTACATAAGAAACAGTTTCCTGCATACGTCCCGAAAAAGGGCGAGCAATATATGAGCGCAAAACAGCTGGCTCATTTCCGCGCGATTCTTTCTGCAGTCAAGGAAGATCTGCGTGATGATATTGAACGCACAGTGCATACCATGCAGGATGAGGCAACCGTGTTTGCTGACCCCAATGACCGTGCCAGCCAGGAATCTGACATTGCGCTTGAGCTCCGCAACCGTGATCGCGAACGCAAGTTGATCAAGAAAATTGACGAGTCCATCGCACTCATCGAAAGCGAAGATTATGGCTACTGCAGTTCATGCGGTGTCGAGATCGGTCTAAAACGCCTTGAAGCCCGCCCGACTGCAACACTATGCATCGACTGTAAAACGCTGGAAGAACATCGAGAAAAGCAGATCGGCAAATAACTTCGCGTCGTTTTTACGTCGACACTCCATCGTTTCACTGGAATTTACCCAATAAAAAAGGACGCCCGGGCGTCCTTTTTTATTGGGTCATATCTGACTATTCGACTATTCAGCCAATCGTTGAGTCAATTGTCCAGCAACCTCAGACGCAGCCGCTGGTTCTGCATCCACAGCCTTCATCGATAAACGCACGCGACCTTTATCATCTGTTTCAATAACTTTCACTTTAACAATCTGACCTTCTTTGAGGTAATCCGCAACGGCATTCACCCGCTCATTTGCAATCTGGGAAATATGCAACAGACCATCTTTACCTGGCAATAGGCTAACGATGGCACCGAAATCAAGCAGGCGGAGCACCGTACCCTCGTAAATGCGGCCCACTTCCACTTCAGCCGTAATATCCTCAATACGCTTCTTGGCGATTTGAGCCGCATCTGCATTAACTGAAGAAATGGTGATCGAACCATCATCTGCGATATCAATGACGCAACCGGTTTCTTCAGTCAGCCCACGAATTACCGCACCGCCTTTACCAATCACATCGCGGATTTTTTCGGGATTGATCTTCATGTGGATCATTCGCGGCGCAAAGCTGGATACTTCTTCGCGGGGGGCAGACATTGAGCCATTCATCAAGCCAAGAATATGCAAACGTGCTTCTTTGGCCTGTGCCAAAGCAACTTGCATGATTTCTTTGGTGATACCCTGAATCTTGATGTCCATTTGCAGGGCAGTGATGCCGGCTTCAGTACCTGCCACCTTGAAATCCATATCGCCAAGATGATCTTCATCTCCCAGGATGTCGGTCAGTACGGCAAAGCGGTTACCCTCTTTGATCAGGCCCATCGCGATACCGGCTACGGGGGCCTTGAGCGGCACACCGGCATCCATCAACGCAAGCGAGCCACCACAAACAGACGCCATGGAAGATGAGCCATTAGATTCGGTAATTTCCGACACAACCCGCATTGAGTAACCAAACTCTTCTGCCGAAGGTAAAACAGCAATCAAAGCGCGTTTAGCCAAACGGCCATGACCAATTTCACGACGCTTTGGCGTACCCACACGTCCGGTTTCACCAGTTGCATAAGGTGGCATGTTGTAGTGAAGCATGAAGCGGTCACGATACTCACCTTGCAGCGCATCAATGATTTGTTCATCACGGCCAGTTCCCAGAGTTGCAACAACCAACGCCTGGGTTTCACCCCGTGTAAATAAAGTAGAACCATGCGTACGCGGCAAGACCCCGTTACGAATCGCAATAGGGCGCACGGTGCGTGTATCACGCCCGTCAATGCGTGGCTCGCCACTGAGTATCTGATTGCGAACAATCTTGGCTTCCAGATCAAACAGGCAATTGTTCACTGCATTGAGTTCAGGAGAATTTTCAACGCCCTCCGTTAAGGCTGCGATGGTTTTCTTGGTAATCTCACGCGTTTTTTCGGTACGCGCTTGCTTGCTGGTAATCCGATATGCCTCACGTAATTCGTTTTCTGCCAACTCACCCACACGAGCAATCAGTGGCTCATTACGCGGGGCTGGCTGCCAATCCCACTCGGGCTTGCCAGCGAGTTCGACCATCTCGTTAATGGCATTAATTGCCACTTGCATTTGTTCGTGGCCAAATACAACAGCGCCCAACATGACTTCTTCTGTCAGCTGTTTGGCTTCCGACTCCACCATCAAGACAGCAGCTTGTGTTCCAGCAACCACGAGGTCGAGCTGCGTGCTTTCAAGCAGTTGGGTTTTAGTTGGGCACAGAACATAGTTGCCATTGATATAACCCACGCGTGCAGCGCCAATCGGACCATTGAACGGGATACCGGAAATAGCCAATGCAGCAGAGGCGCCAAGCAACGCAGGAATATCCGGATCAATTTCCGGGTTGCATGACATGACAGTGCAAACGATCTGCACTTCGTTGTAAAAACCTTCCGGAAATAAAGGGCGCAGTGGGCGATCAATTAATCGGCAGGTTAAAGTTTCTTTCTCTGACGGGCGTCCTTCACGCTTGAAAAACCCGCCTGGGATACGGCCCGCAGCGTAGGTTTTTTCTTGATAATCCACGGTCAGCGGGAAAAAGTCCTGACCTGGCTTGGCTGAGCGTGCACCAACGACGGTAACCAAAACAACCGTGTCTTCCATGGTGACCAATACAGCGCCCCCTGCTTGGCGAGCAATTTCGCCTGTTTCTAGGGTGACCGTATGGTCGCCGTAAGCAAAACTCTTTTTGACTGGACTAAACACAAATATCCCTTTCAGTAAAAATAAAAGCCGGCCCAGCACTCAGGGCTGAACCGGCAAGATTCATCATCGTTCGATGAGCAGGCGACACAGGTCGCTCAATTTAAAAACCAAAAAACAGCGCCGTGATTTATTTGCGCAGACCAAGGCGCTCAATCAGCTCACGATAACCTTCTGCATTCTTGCGCTTGAAGTAATCAAGCATCTTGCGGCGCTGACTAACCATTTTCAACAGCCCACGACGCGAGTGATGGTCTTTCGTGTGTTCTTTAAAGTGGCCTGTCAAATCATTGATCCGTGCTGTGAGCAGTGCGACCTGAACTTCCGGGGAACCCGTATCGCCTTGCGCACGCTGGTAGTTAGTTACGATACTTGCCTTATCTGTCGTGGAAATTGCCATGGTAGTTTCCTTGCTTGTTCTGACCCTTAAAGAGTCGGTTATTATAACGTTTCAAGCAACTCTTTATCAAGCTGTCTGTGTGATATTCATTATGTTGCAACAGAGACGAGTCTTTGTGGCTGTAGCCAGCCATCAATTGTCATCTGACAAACGCCCATAAAATGGTTATCTGCATCATAAACCCGCGTACGAGCACCCGCCTCGCCGATCCAGCGTATTGCTTGTCCCTGCCTTATTTTTGCTGCATTTTCGGCGTCCAGCCGTGCGATGGCAAGCCCCTGTAACAATATGTCCAGAGGGAGAAGCAAGGTATCGCGGGCTTGGTTATCGAGGAACTCAAGCGTAGTGATCGCATGCGCCTGTGTGACATCCAATGCGCCTATACCCGTTCGCCGTAGTGCAGCTAAATGACCACCACAGCCTAGCGCCTCACCAATATCCGCAGCCAGGGTTCGCACGTAAGTACCCTTGCTGCAACTGACCTCAAACACAAAGCGCTCAGTTTTCCATTCAAGTAATTGAATCCGATAAATATGCACATGCCTAGGCGCTCGCTCCAGCACAATACCTTCACGAGCATACGCATACAAGGGCTTACCATCACGTTTTAATGCTGAGTGCATGGGAGGAACTTGTTCGATATCACCCTGAAACCGGGTGAGCACCTGCTCCAGATCTGCAAGGTTGGTTGTAACCGGACACCGCATTAAAACAGCCCCTTCGGCATCCGCCGTATCGGTGGTGACTCCTAACTGAACGGTAGCAACATAGCGTTTATCCGCATCCAGCAAAGCGCTGGAAAATTTTGTTGCTTCACCAAAACAAAGAGGTAACAAGCCAGTGGCCAATGGATCAAGCGTGCCCGTATGTCCGGCTTTATCGGCGTTATAAAGACGCCGTGCAGCTTGTAGTGCGTAGTTAGAAGAGACGCCTAAAGACTTATCTAGTAGCAAGACACCATCCAGACGGCGGCGCGGAGGACGTCGCGGTGCGTTCAATTGTTATCCAGCTTTTTATCCGATTTAACTGCCTCATCAATCAAGCCTGACAAGTAGGTACCTCGCTCGACCGAGGCATCATAGACAAAATGCAACTCGGGAATTTGATGTATGCGTAACCGGCGGCCCAACTCGCGCCGCAAAAATCCAGCCGACCGTTTCAAGCCTTCGGCAAGAACATCTTTTGACTCCGCACCGGCTAAAGATGTATAAAAAACCTTGGCATGTGCGTAATCGACGGTCACCTCAACATCGGTCACTGTCACTAGTGCCAGCAGTGAAGCAATACGCGGGTCTTTGAGATGAAACCGTAACAGATCAGCCAGCTCGCGGCGAAGCTGTTCTGCTACACGGTCAGATCTCGCAAAACCACGCTGTATTGCCATTACCGATTAAAGCGAACGCGCAATTTCCTGCGTTTCAAAAACTTCAAGTTGATCGCCTTCGTTGATATCATTAAAATTCTTGAGACTCAAGCCGCATTCGAACCCTTCTCTGACTTCCTTTACATCGTCCTTGAAGCGCTTCAATGAATCCAGTTCGCCGGTATGCACTACAACATTATTGCGTAACACGCGTACTGAGGCATTGCGTTTGACAATACCCGACAACACCATGCAGCCGGCCACCGCCCCCACTCTGGAAATACGGAATACTTGACGAATCTCGACCATACCCAGCACCACTTCTTTTTTCTCGGGTGCCAGCATTCCCGACAGAGCAGCCTTCACCTCGTCCACTACGGCATAAATGATGCTGTAAAAACGAATATCTACGCCAAAGCTTTCAGCCGCCTTGCGTGCGCCCGCATCTGCTTTTGTATTAAAGCCAATAATGACCGCTTTGGATGCAGATGCGAGATTAACATCAGATTCACTAATGCTCCCCACGCCAGCATGAATAATGGATATTTTAACTTCACTCGTGGATAGCTTGTTGAGTGACTGAACTAGCGCCTCTTGGGACCCCTGAACATCGGCTTTAACAATTAATGGCAAGGTTTTTATTTCTCCCTCAGCCAGTTGCTCAAACATGTTTTCAAGTTTTGCCGCCTGTTGCTTAGCCAACTTAACATCCCGAAACTTGCCTTGCCGGAACAGAGCAATTTCGCGCGCCTTGCGTTCATCGGCAAGCACCATACCGATATCGCCCGCAGCGGGAACATCGGTCAATCCTTGAATTTCAACTGGAATGGATGGACCTGCTGCTTCAATGGATTTTCCATTCTCATCCAGCATGGCACGCACGCGGCCAAAAACCGAACCGAGCAGAAGAGAATCTCCCCGCCGCAGAGTTCCTGACTGTACCAACAGCGTAGCGACCGAGCCCTTGCCTTTATCCAGGCGCGCTTCAATTACTATACCTTTCGCCGGGGCATCAACAGGCGCCTTCAGCTCAAGAACTTCGGCCTGTAAAAGCAATTGCTCAAGCAACTCATCCACACCCGCGCCTGATTTAGCGGATACACCGATGAATGGGGAGTCGCCACCATATTCTTCAGGTACAACGCCTTCAGCTACCAGCTCCTGCTTGACCCGCTCAGGATTGCCGTCGGGCTTGTCAATTTTAGTAATGGCGACAACCAGCGGGACACCTGCCGCTTTAGCATGATGAATCGCTTCTTTGGTTTGCGGCATAACACCATCATCCGCCGCAACAACCAAAATAACGATATCGGTGGCTTTTGCACCACGTGCACGCATCGACGAAAACGCTTCGTGTCCCGGTGTATCAAGAAATGTAATCATGCCACGCGGTGTTTCTACGTGATAAGCACCGATGTGTTGCGTGATTCCACCGGCTTCACCATGTGCGACACGGCTCTTGCGAATATAGTCAAGCAAGGATGTTTTACCATGATCAACGTGGCCCATGACGGTAACAACCGGTGCACGCGGCAATTGCTCAAACACCTTGTGCTCCACCTGATCATCCAGGAAAGTCTCCGGATCATCTAACTTGGCAGCGAATGCGCGGTGACCCATTTCCTCGACCACAATCATCGCGGTTTCTTGGTCTAATACCTGGTTGATCGTCACCATCGAACCCATCTTCATCATCACTTTGATGACTTCAGATGCTTTAACCGTCATCTTGTGCGAAAGATCAGCAACCGAAATAGTTTCTGGCACCTGCACATCGTGGACAATGGCTTCAACCACCTGCTGCGGGGCACTATTTTCACTATGCCCACGATGTCCGCCACCCTGACGCCCACCACCTTTGGCACCGCGCCAACCAGAGGGGCCAATATCCCCTCGTGTTTTGATCGTCCGACGCTTGGTCGCATCATCTTTCCAGACAGCTTTCTTGGCAGGTTTGGCCTTTGTTTCGGCCTCCTTGCCTGCAGGTTTGTGTATCGTACCCGATACACCTGCTGTCGGAGTTACCGCCTTTGCTACGACTTTTGGTGCCGCCGCTGCGACAGTCGCCGCAACAGCAGCTTGCTGCTGTACAACACGCGCCTCAGCCTCGGCGCGAATTCTCGTTTCACGCGCATTTCTTGCCTCAAACTCAGCAGCTTGAATTGCTGCTAGCTGCGCCTGACGTTTTGCCTCTGAATCTCGTAGCGCACGCTCAGCGGAATCTATAACTGATTTTGCTCTTGGTTTTGCAGTAGACCGGACAACGGCAACCTTTACTTCCGGCGTTGCAACTGGCTCGATTTTCTCAGGCGACTCACTTTGCTCAGCGTGTGCAATCGAAGGCAATTGCACAGTGGCGGCAGTATCCTGGCTAGCAGAAACCGGAGGGGCTTCACTTTTACTCTCCATCTCCGGCGCAACGCTTTTCTCCGCGGTTGTCTCTACTGCAACGACTGCGGCCTTTACAGATGCAATATCGTTTACCGGCAAAATTTGCGCTTCAGCTTGAGCATCCACCTGAGCCTCTATCTTGTGCTCCAAAGATAGCTCACTGGCAGTCCTTTCCGTTTTTGGTAACTCAGTCGCCAGGCTTTTGGTCATCGCCGCATCAGCCTTGGCCACCACTTCTGGTGCATCTCGCTTGACGAACACGCGCTTTTTACGCACTTCAACTTGTATGGTGCGCGATCTACCCGTTGCGTCCGATGACTTTATCTCGGTTGTCTGCTTACGCGTCAAAGTGATCTTTGACTTGGACGCAGACTCTCCGTGCGATTTACGCAGATAGTCCAACAGGCGCGTTTTATCCTGCTCCGACATCATGTCGCTAGGAGCTTGTTTTTCAACGCCGGCCTTGGCAAGTTGATCCAGTAGATCAGGAGCCGGCATTTTCAGCTCGGTTGCAAATTCAGAAACAGTCATCAAAGCCATGCCTTTACCCTCATTCTTCCTCAGCGAACCAATGGGCACGCGCAACGACAATCAAGTCTTTTGCTTGATCAGCGTCCATCCCAGTCATTTCAATTAACTCATCGACTGCCAGATCTGCCAATGCCTCACGATCCGTAACCCCGTTCTTCGCCAGCTTTGCCGCCAGCCCAGCATCCATCCCCTTTAATGCGAGCAGGTCTTCAGATACTTTATCCAGTTGCTCTTCATCCACGATGGCTGCAGTTAATAAAACATTACGCGCACGCTCACGCAACTCATTCACCACCACTTCATCAAATGCATCAATTTCAAGCATTTCTGCTAACGGCACGTAAGCAATTTCCTCTAACGAAGAAAACCCTTCTTCAATCAGAATATTCGCCACTTCTTCATCAACATCGAGCTTTGCCACAAACAAAGCGCGAATCGATTCAGATTCAGAAGCTGACTTTTCTTGCGACTGCTCAACGGTCATCAAATTGATGGTCCAGCCCGTCAGCTCCGAAGCCAAACGTACATTTTGCCCGCCGCGACCAATGGCAATGGCAAGATTGGCTTCATCCACGACCACATCCATTGCATGCTTTTCTTCATCCACCATGATGCTCTGCACTTCCGCCGGAGCTAAAGCGCCGATCACGAACTGGGCCGGGTCTGCCGACCAATTGATGATGTCAACACGCTCGCCAGACAACTCATTGGTGACTGCGGTGACCCGCGAACCACGCATACCAACGCAAGTGCCGATAGGATCAACACGAGGATCATTTGATTTCACTGCAATTTTTGCCCGCATACCGGCGTCACGTGCGGCCGCCTTGATCTCAAGCAATCCATCTTCAATCTCAGGGACTTCAAGCTCGAACAGCTTCATGATGAAATCAGGTGCGGTGCGCGACAAAATCAACTGCGGGCCTCGCGCCTGTCGGTCAATCTTCATCAGCCAAGCGCGCACGCGGTCGCCGGGACGAAGATTTTCTTTGGGGATCATCTGATCACGCGGCAACAAAGCCTCAATGCGCCCTACCTCAATGATTGCGCTACCACGATCCAACCGCTTAACCGTACCACTGACGAGATGTTCCTTACGCTCAAGGAAATCATTTAACATCTGCTCGCGTTCGGCATCTCGAATTTTTTGCAGAATGACTTGCTTGGCGGCCTGAGCGCCGATACGACCAAAATCGATGGGCTCCATTGCCTCTTCGATGTACTCTTCGAGCCCGATATCCGAAATTTCCAGCTGAGCTTCCTTCAACCCCTTTTGCACCTCAGGATTTTCTACTGCACTATCCTCGACAACCAACCAACGACGGAACGCCTCGTACTCACCAGTTTCGTGATCAATTTCGACGCGGATATCAGCCTCATCGTTGACGCGCTTCTTAGTCGCTTGCGCGAGCGCTTGCTCTAGCGCATCAAACACGATATCTCTGGCGACATTTTTCTCGCGGGCCAAAGCATCAACCAACAGTAACAATTCACGGCTCATAGGTGGTTCTCCGACAATATTCAGAATGTTGGCACTAAACGCGCTCGATCCACGTTAGCTAGCGCAATCTCATGCAGTACATTTTCAACTCGCAGACTAAAAACTTCTGTACCTTCTTCACCCGCCACGGCTTCAATGACGCCCTTGAAATTACGCTGATTACCTAGCGGAACACGCAATTTCAGCTGAATCTCACAGCCTGTAAACCGACGAAAATCTGCCGCTTTGGTCAACGCACGATCCAACCCGGGCGAGGACACCTCCAGCCGATCGTAATCAATATTTTCAACCATGAAAACATGGGTCAGCTGATGGCTCACGGCAGAACAGTCATCCACACTGATGCCACGCACCGCCTGATCATCCGTTTCAAGATGATCAATAAAGACGCGCAACAGCCTGGCGCGTGGGCTCGATTCCACTTCAACGAGCTCAAACCCCAAGCCAACCACAGTTTTCTCAATTAAATCATTAAGCTGCATTCGCACACACACATCCGTTCGACAAATAAAAAATGGGCTGAAAAGCCCATTCTTTTCTCTCCCGAGAACGGTGCCAACTAAAGGAGCGAAATTATAGCAGAGGCCTCATTTCTCTGCAAAATCAATTCGATCGCTTGCGTCATCATCCGACATGAAACTCAGGTCATCGAAACCTTCTTCACTGGGCAAAGGTCGTGATATTCCGGTTTTTTGTTCTGGGGGCAAGAGCTTCATCAAGGCTTCGACCTCGCCAGGCTCCAAGTCGCGGGACTGCCCTCGCTTCAAACGAGGCGGCAACTGGACAGGGCCATAGCGCACACGCATCAAGCGACTCACGGTTAAGCCAACAGCCTCGAACATGCGCCTCACTTCGCGATTACGTCCTTCCGAAAGGGCCACGCGATACCAGCGGTTAGCGCCTTCGCCGCCGGATTCAACAATCAAATTAAAGTGCGCCAACCCATCCTCCAACTGCACCCCCTGACGCAAGCGCTCCAAAACCTCTGGCGTTGCCTCGCCCAAAACGCGCACGGCATACTCACGTTCGATTTGATATTTTGGATGCATCATCCGCTGCGCCAAACCGCCATCGTTGGTAAATAACAGCAACCCACAGGAATTGAAATCCAGCCGCCCGATGGAAATCCATCGCCCATTCCTTAGGCGAGGCAGTTTAGTGAAGACACTCGGCCGTCCCTGAGGATCATCCTTGGAAACAATTTCACCTTCGGGCTTGTGGTACATCACCACGCGCGGCAAGCGGTGCGAGAACTTAAGCTGAACCAGCTTGCCATTCAGTCGAATTTTGTCGTCCGGACCTACCCGCTGCCCAATATGCGCGGGCTCGCCGTTGACGTTAACGCGCCCCGCAATAATCCACTCTTCAATTTCTCGACGCGAGCCGTGTCCGGCATCTGCCAATGCTTTTTGCAATTTTGGCGGATCACTAAAAACAACATGATTACCCCTCCCACCTTGAATTTGCGGCGTGGTCTGTCGTGCTCCTGCGCTGTCATTGCGAGCATCAACCAATGCGCGGGAGCCCTCTTGCGCAGTACGAAAAGGGGTGGCCTTGCGCGGCTTAGTCGAATTAACTGGCTTACGCGGCAAGCTACTCCGCTGGGCTCTGGATGGTGTAACGGAAGTGCCTGGTTTTTTCATGGTGCCCTGCGGGCGAACCTCTGTTTCATCATTCTGTCGGTAATGTACTTTCACTGCGAATTACCGGTTCGGTAGTGTCGGCAATGTCTTTGCTTATATTTTCACTCATCATTTCACTTACCGAGGCAACAAAATCACCCGTCAGTACCGCCTGATTCGGTTGAGTATTCATGACGCGTTCAATTTCACTCAATGGCGGTAACTCGGTCAAGCTACGCAAACCAAGGTCATCCAGAAATACTTTTGTGGTGGCGTAAAGCGCGGGCCTGCCCGGTGTATCGCGATGGCCAACCACATCAATCCAGCCACGTGATTCAAGTGTTTTCAATATATTGGGCGACACCGCTACACCCCGAACATCTTCAATATCACCTCGCGTCACTGGCTGGCGATACGCAATAATCGACAGCGTCTCCATCACGGCACGTGAATACTTGGGCGCTTTTTCGTTTTTCAGCCGGGCAACATAAGCCTGATATTCGGAGCGTGTCTGAAAACGCCAGCCAGAAGCCAGGCGTACCAATTCAACACCGCGGCCGGACCAGTCACGTCGTAAATCGTCCAGCAATATCTGCCATGTTTCGTCATCAAATGTTTCATCAAAAAGTTTTTTCAGCTCAGACAAAGGCAAAGGTTCTGCCGCAACTAACAAGACGGTTTCAAGCACGCGCTTGTAATCATCAGGCGTATACAGTTCCTGCATCATCCAACCTCAGGCAATCTCACATAAATCGGCGCCAGTGCTTCATTTTGCGTAATTTCCACCATCGCTTCGCGGGCAAGCTCAAGCATGGCAAGAAAGCTGACAACCAGTCCAGGCGCGCCAAGTGTCAAATCGAACAGTTGTTCAAACAACACGTAGTCGCCGCCTTGCAAGCGGCGCAAAATGAGGCTCATGTGCTCCCGCACCGACAACTCCTCGCGATGAATTTTGTGATGCTGATGGTTTTTCACTTGATTCATGAGCGAAAGCCACGCCAACTGCAAATCATGCAGACTCACTTCCGGCTGACGCTCGACTACTTTGTCTGCAATCCAAACCGTAACCCACTCAAAATCTCTCCCGACCTGGGGTAATTCTTCCAGCTGGGCAGCCGCGGCTTTCATCCGTTCATACTCGACCAGACGGCGCACCAGCTCGGCGCGCGGATCTTCTGTTTCACCTTCTTCAGTCCGCGGAATGCGGGGTAACAACATGCGCGACTTGATCTCGATCAGCATCGCTGCCATGAGCAGATACTCGGCCGCCAGCTCGAGGTTGTGTTTGCGCATGGCTTCAACATAGGCCAGATACTGCACTGTCAACGGTGCCATCGGAATATCCAGCACATTGATATTGGCGCGGCGTATCAGGTACAACAATAAATCCAGCGGGCCTTCAAAAGATTCGAGAATGATTTCCAGTGCATCCGGCGGGATGTAAAGATCACGCGGCATCTCGGTCATCACTTCGCCGTAGACTTTGGGCAGATGAGGCAGGAGTAACGCATCAATAAAAGTCGGCGCTGGTGAGACGGCGCCAACGCTGACTAACGCATTATTCAAAGTCTGCATCACGAGTAATCAATTCCTATGGCTTCGCGCACATCACGCATCGTCTCTTGCGCCAGCTTGCGTGCTTTTTCACACCCGTCGGCAATGATATTCTTAACGAGTTGCGGGTCTTCCTCATACATTTTTGCTCGCTCGCGCATCGGCTCCTGTTCCTTTAGCACCGCGTCGATCACAGGTTGCTTGCATTCAATGCAGCCTATCCCGGCTGAACGACAGCCCGTTTGCACCCATTGCTTGACCGCATTATCCGAGTAAATCTGGTGTAATTGCCACACGGGGCACTTGTCCGGGTCGCCCGGATCGGTGCGTCGCACACGCTGCGGATCGGTCTGCATGGTGCGAATTTTTTTGGTGATGGAGCCTGCATCTTCACGCAGCGCAATCGTATTGCCGTAGGACTTCGACATTTTTTGCCCATCCAGCCCGGGCATGCGCGAAGCCTCCGTCAGCAAGGCATCAGGCTCGACCAGGATCATTTTACGCGTGCCCTCCAGCCAGCCAAACAACCGCTCACGATCGCCAAAAGACAGGCTCTGCGCCTCATTCAACAGCACGTGCGCCTCATTCAGTGCCTCATCTTCACCTTGCTCCTGATACCGTGTGCGCAGCTCTTCATAAAGCTTGGCGCGCTTGTTGCCCAGTTGCTTCATCGCCTCCCGCGCCTTGCCTTCAAAGTCTGGCTCGCGGCCATACAGATGGTTAAAGCGTCGCGCAATCTCACGCGTAAACTCAATGTGTGGTACTTGATCTTCGCCCACCGGCACGCGATTGGCGCGATAAATCAGAATATCAGCCGCCTGCAACAAGGGATAGCCAAGAAAGCCATACGTCGTCAAATCCTTGTGCGTCAACTTCTCCTGCTGATCCTTGTAAGTCGGCACGCGCTCCAACCAGCCCAGCGGCGTCATCATTGATAACAACAGATGCAGCTCGGCGTGCTCCGGCACTTTGGACTGAATGAAAATTGTGGCTTGCGTCGGATCAACACCCGCCGCCAGCCAGTCGATCACCATGTCATAGGTATTCTGGGTTATCGTGCCCGGCTCGTCGTAAGCCGTGGTTAGCGCATGCCAGTCGGCGACAAAAAACAGGCAGGGGAATTCATGCTGCAACTTGATCCAGTTGGCCAATACGCCGTGATAGTGGCCCAGATGCAAACGCCCGGTAGGGCGCATGCCGGAAAGAACTTTTTCTGCGTACATAATAGTAAAAACCTAGAATCCGAAGAGACTCGTTAGCAAAGAGAAATACACGTCCAACAGGGGGCGCAAGATACGATCCAGGCCGCCTAAAAACAGCAGTGCAAGAAGAATAGGCAGCCCCCAGCGCTCAAGCTGAGAAAATTTCCACGCCGCGCGCGGTGGCAACAAGCTCACTGCAATGCGTCCACCATCCAGCGGCGGCAAGGGCAATAAATTCAGCAGCATCAATACGCCATTGATCCCAATACCCACCTTGGCCATTTCGCGCAACGCCTCCGAATACAGGGTTTCCGGAAAACCAAGCACTGCCTTGAACAACAACGCCCAAGCCAAGGCCATTACCAGATTTGCCGCCGGCCCGGCAGCTGCTACCCACAACATGTCCTGCTTGGGGCGACGTAATTTGCCAAAATCCACCGGCACGGGCTTGGCCCAGCCGAACAACATACCACCTCCGGAAAGCAACAAAATCACCCCGGGAACAATCAGGGTGCCCACCAAGTCAATATGACGTAGAGGATTGAGGCTGATACGCCCCAGCTTCCATGCCGTGGGGTCGCCAAAGTGGCGTGCTGCATAGCCATGAGCAGCTTCGTGCAACGTGATGGCGAAAATCACGGGCAAGGCGGAAACCGCCAGTGTTTGGATAGTATTCATGAAAGGCGGATTCTACCAGACGGTCCAAACCAGCCAAGACAGTGACTATCACGCCAGCCCGCAAGGGGCCAGCGGCCCACACCCGGCACGAATCAGCTCGGGATGATCACCCGTTAGATTGATCACCGTGGTCATCTCGATGCCGCAGGGCCCTGCATCAATCACCACATCCAGCTGCTTTTCCAGCCGTTCGCGAATCGCGTCTGCATCGGCCAACGGGTGCTCGTCACCCGGCAGAATCAGCGTTGAGCTGAGTAGCGGTTCGTCCAGTTCGGCCAGCAACGCCAACACGACGGGATGATCTGGCACGCGCAAGCCAATGGTTTTTCGCTTGGGATGCAGCAAGCGGCGCGGCAGCTCTTTCGTGGCTTCAAGAATAAAGGTATAGCTGCCCGGCGTAGCCGCCTTGAGCAGCCGGAATTGCGTGTTATCCACCCGCGCATATTTTGCAATTTCGGAAAGATCGCGACACATCAGCGTGAAATGATGCCGTTCGTCGACGCCGCGAATGGCACGGATACGATCCAGCAAAGGCGCATAACCCGTCACGCCGACCAACGAATACGCAGCATCTGTCGGTACCGCCAACAGACCTCCACTACGCAGAATCTCTGCAGCCTGTTTAATCAGGCGTGGTTGCGGGTGCTCGGGGTGAATCTGAAATAGTTGTGCCAAAAATCAACCCCGCTTTTAATTCCACTGTGCCCAGACGGGCGTCAAATCTTCAGGCAAATCCGGCAATTTGCCCAGATCCATCCAGCTTTCGCCCGGACCATGAAAATCCGAACCGCGCGACGCCAAAAATCCGAACTCGCGACAGACGCTGGCAAACTCTTTGGCCTCTTCCGGCCCTTGTGCACCGGACAGCACCTCAATGCCCCGCCCGCCCAGATCACGAAAGGTGGTGAACAACTTCCGGCGCTGTGCTCGGGTTAATCGATAACGCGCCGGATGGGCAATCACCGCCGTACCACCAGCGCCGACTATCCAGGCAACCGAATCTTCCAGCGTCGCCCATGAATGCGCCACATAGCCCGGCTTGCCCTTCGCTAGCCAGTGATCGAACACAGTTTTGGTATCTTTCGCACGCCCCTGCTCGACGATGTAGCGGGCGAAATGCGCACGGCTGATCATGGCCGGATTACCCGCATACCGCAGCGCGCCTGCATAAGCGCCATGTATGCCGACCTTGTCCAGTTCCGCCGCCATCTCTGCGGCACGTGCGTCGCGCCCGCTACGCACTTTTTGCAAGCCAGCCTGCAATGCGGCATTCGCGGGATCAATCGCCAGCCCGAGAATATGCACTGTCTGGTCATCGCCCCAGGAAATCGAGATTTCCACGCCATCAATAAAGCGCAAGCCCAACTCATCTGCCGTTGCACGCGCCTCGGGCAGGCCGCTCAATTCATCATGATCGGTCAGCGCCAGTAATTCCACACCGTTTTCATGCGCGCGGCGCACTACCTCGGTCGGTGCCAGCATGCCATCCGACAAATTGGAATGGCAGTGTAGATCGGCGTTAATGGCTTTCATTTTGCTCTCATTGCGCAGCAATTCCGCGCACAAAAAATTCATCAATCAATTGTGCCACTTTCTGCGGCTGATCATGCTGCATATTGTGCCCGGCATCCGGCAGCATGACTTCACGAATCTGCTGAAAACATGCTATACGCTGGCGATAGTCGGCAGACTCCAAATCAAGAAACTGCTTGAATGCAATCGATTCTGCAGCAGTTACCCAGAGCACAGGTGCCTTCATCTGCTGCCAGATCGCCATGACCTCTTTCAGCCGATACGGAACAGGATTCGGCCAGCGATGACAGGGATCAATCGCCAGACGGATTTCCCGCTGCCCGTCACTGGTTGTTTTCTCCGCACCCAGATGGGCTGCAAGAAACGCTGCCTGTGCAACGGACAAACGCGGATTATCATTCTGCAAACGCGCCGCCAGGGCAGCATAATCGGGATACGGGCGAAACCCTCTCCCTTGTACATCGCGTGTTTGCAACAACCACTTTGCATAGCGTATCGGCGCTTCTGTCGCCGGGCAATCAGGCAGCCCCAAGCCTTCGAGATTGACCAGCCCCGCCACACGCTCTGGACGCAGCCCTGCATACAGACAAGCCACATTGCCCCCCATGCTATGAGCCACCAAGCGCACCGGTGCCGTGGGCGAGTAATGTGCAAGCAAGGCATCGAGATCAGCCACGTAATCAGGAAACCAGTAACTGCCACCATTCCATTGGGACAACCCAAACCCGCGCCAGTCGGGTGCCAGCACACGCCAGCCCTGCGCGAGACTATCCACCACAAACTGCCAGGTGGCTGACATATCGCCCCAGCCATGCAGCATGACCAGCAACGGCGCAGCCGGATCATCCTGCCAACAGCGCACATGCATGCGGTGCCCGCGCAATGACAGAAATTCTGAATGACTGGGTTTCATTTTCACAGTTTAGCAGCGCATGCTGATGCGCTCTGCGGATAGGTCCTGCGCAAGATCCACGGCGATTCGATCCACAAGTGTTCGACTACAATCCACGCGAGATTTTCTTCTTAGCCCACGACAACTCTAGTGATATTCGACCATGGCCACCAAAGCCTCTGATAGCCGCGCAAGCGCTTATGATGAATCCTCCTTTCGCGTTCTGAAAGGCCTAGAGCCTGTGCGCGAGCGGCCGGGCATGTACACCCGAACAGATTCACCCGCGCACATCATTCAGGAAGTAATCGACAACGCCGCCGATGAAGCCCTGGGCGGATACGCGAAGAATATTCATGTCACACTCCACCAGGGCGGAGCGATTACCGTCGTTGATGATGGCCGGGGCATACCTGTCGGCATGCATCCGGAAGAAAAAATTCCTGTGGTTGTCCTGGCCTTTACGCGCCTGCATGCCGGCGGCAAGTTTGATAAACGCTCGGGCAATTCCGCCTATGCTTTTTCTGGCGGGTTGCATGGCGTGGGCGTGGCGGTCACTAATGCGTTGTCCAAGCGCGTAGCGGTTGAAGTGCGTCGCGAAGGCAAGATATGGCAAATCGACTTTTCAGAAGGCGGCGAAAAAATCAGTCCGCTGCAAGAAGCCGGTACCTGCGGCAAACAAACCGGTACCCGTGTGAGCGTGTGGCCTGACGGAAAGTATTTCGATACCCCCACCGTGTCATCGATTGAGCTAGAGCGCCTGTTGCGCTCAAAAGCCGTGCTGCTGCCTGGCGTCACTGTGCGCCTTGATACTGAACAAGCCAACGGCAGCATCAGCAGCAAAACCTGGAGCTACCCGCAAGGCCTGGCGGGCTATCTGATAGAACTGGCAGGGAGCGCTGAAAATATCGCCCCGCTGTATGCCGCCGAAAAATATGCCCATACCGATCATCCTGACTTCGCCTCTGGTGAAGGCGCCGCCTGGGTCATCGGTTGGTTTATTGAAGCCGTCGCCTCCGAATCGTATGTCAATCTGATTCCTACCGTGGCTGGCGGCACGCATGAAGCCGGATTGCGCGCCGGTGTTTTCGAGGCAGTTAAATCCTTCATCGAGCACCGCGCCCTGCTGCCGCGCGGTGTCAAGTTGCAGCAGGATGATGTCTGCAGCCGCATGGCCTATGTATTATCCACGCGCCTGCTTGACCCGCAGTTTCAAGGCCAGGTCAAAGAAAAACTCAATTCGCGTGAAGCCGTCAAGCTGGTATCCAGCATGATTCGCGATCCCTTCGAAATATGGCTTAATCAACACGTTGAAGCGGGCCGCGCCATTGCAGAGTTAGCCATACACCAAGCCCTTGCACGGCAAAAAAATGCACAGAAAGTGGAAAAAAGAAAACAGTCAGGCGTTGCCGTGTTGCCCGGCAAGCTTTCAGATTGCGAATCCACTTTATTGACCGAAAACGAACTTTTTTTGGTGGAGGGAGATTCCGCCGGTGGATCGGCCAAAATGGCGCGCAACAAGGAAACCCAGGCGATTTTGCCCTTGCGCGGCAAAGTCCAGAATTCCTGGGAAATTGACGCCGGACGCCTGTTTGCCAATGCAGAAATTCATGACATTGCGGTGGCCCTGGGGATAGACCCGCATGACAGCGCGACAGCTGATCTATCCACCTTGCGTTATGGCAAAGTCATCATCATGTCAGATGCCGACGTAGATGGCGCACATATCCAAACCTTGTTGCTCACGCTGTTTTACCGGCACTTCCCGGCTCTCATTACGGCAGGCCATGTGCATATCGCGCAACCTCCGCTCTATCGCATTGACGTCCCTGCTAGCGGCAAGAAACGGCCCGCGCGCCGGCTGTATGCGCTTGACGAAGGAGAGCTCGCCGCCATGAAAGATCGCCTCATGAAAGAAGGCGTTGCCCAAAGCGCGATTGAAGTCGGTCGGTTCAAGGGCCTGGGCGAAATGAATCCCGAACAATTGCGCGAAACCGCCATGGACCCGGCAACTCGTCGTGTATTACCCGTCACCGAGCGGCTTGCCGCGCAAACCAAAGCCATGTTCAATCTGCTCATGGGCAAGGGCGAGGCGGCCTCGCGCCGTGTTTGGATGGAAGCGAATGGGCATTTGGTCGAAGCTGATATTTAAAAAACCTCATCGTACGCCTTGGTGCCGATAGGCAAAACAACCGCGCAAAAAACAAGGTGTCGGCAGGCGCCTTTCGTGTAGCCTTCTGGCATGAGTTGCGATTATTTTGCCAACAGTTTTACCGACTCACGCTTAAAATTCTTACATCATAAAAAGGGGGGAATCATGCGCTTAAAGGAAGAAGTAGCTCTGGTCACCGGCGGGGGTTCTGGTATTGGTTATGCCGTTGTGGCACGCTTTATTGCCGAAGGCGCGCATGTTGGCGTGCTCGTCAAGGAAGAACAAGACGCACATACCCTCAAACAAGCCTTTGGTGACAAAGTTGAAGTCGTGGTGGGCGATGTGAGAAATTATGCCGACAACACAAAAGCAGTAGATGCCACCGTGGCACGTTTTGGCAAGCTTGACTGTTTCGTGGGTAATGCCGGTATTTGGGATTTTATGGCTGGCCTTGAGTCGCAAGAGGTCAGGTTGCTTGAGAGCAACTATCGCGAGCTTTTTGATGTCAATGTCAAGGGCTATGTTCTTGGCGCAAAAGCTTCCCTGGCGGCCTTGCGCAAATCCAAAGGTTGCATGATTTTTACCGCATCCACTTCCAGCTTTTTTACCGGCGGGGGCGGACCACTGTACATCGCCACCAAGCATGCGGTACTAGGCTTCATACGCGCGCTGGCTTGGGAGCTTGCGCCGGATATCCGTGTGAATGGCGTCGCCCCCGGTGGCACCTTGACGCGGATTTTTGGCTCTCAAACGGCAGAGGATGTATCCAGCATGATTGCCGCCATTACCCCCTTGGGATTCGCGGCCAAGCCTGAAGATCATGCCGGCATCTATGCGCTGCTGGCCTCCAGAACTGATGGCAAGTTCATTACGGGAACCGTTATCCTGAATGATGGAGGAATCAGCATTGGCAAGCGTGATAAGGGGATTGATATATGAACAGAGGAAAAGGTGCCGCTTTTTTTTTACAGGGACAATGGGTAAAAATGGGTTTGATTAAAGTCTGTCGCATCGACGAAATAACCAATGGCACGATGCGCCGCGTAACATTGGAAGACGGCACGCCGGTGGCGGCATAGCGTGTCGGTAACGAATTTTTTGCCACGTCCGACCTGTGCACACATGGCACCGCTTCGCTATCCGAGGGCGAACTCAGCGGAGAGACTATCGAGTGTCCGTTTCATGGTGGCGCTTTCATCTGTCGCACCGGCGAAGCGGTGGAAGGTTCGTGCACGCTCCCGCTCGAATGCTTCAAGGTTGCCGTGCAAGAGTGTGGCGAGCTTTTTGTCGGTCGCGGTTAGCTGATGGTTTTGTGTCGCAAACCAGCCCGCCGGCCAAGAAAATCCGCCAAAAGTCGGCGCTGGTGATACGGCGGGAACAAGGTTTCGCCTATAATGCGGCCGATGGTGCAAAGCAACACAACTGAAATTCCAGGCAGTGCAGACGACACGTCAAGCGCTCGTGCTCGCCTCGCTACCACGGCCATCGCCGCGATGGGCGTGGTGTATGGCGATATCGGTACCAGTCCGCTTTACGCCATGAAAGAAGCCTTCAATGGCCCGCATGCGATGGCAGTGACGCCAGCAAACATCCTCGGTATCCTGTCGCTGATCTTCTGGGCGCTGACCATCACCGTCACCTTCAAGTATGTGAAGTTCATTACCCGCGCCGACAACCGTGGCGAGGGAGGCATCATGGCCCTGACTGCGCTGGTACTGCGCACTAAAGGCGTCAGCCCACGCTTGATGTGGTTTCTCACCGGGTTAGGAATTTTCGGTGCTGCATTGTTTTATGGCGATGCAGTGATTACACCCGCAATGTCGGTGCTCTCTGCGGTCGAGGGCTTGGAAGTCGCAACGCCGGTGTTCAAGCCCTATGTCATGCCACTCACGCTGTTCATTTTGACCGGAATTTTCCTTGTCCAGCCACGCGGCACGGCGAGTCTTGGCGCATTGTTCGGCCCGGTGATGCTGTTCTGGTTCGGTACTCTGGGCACACTTGGTGTGATAGGCATACTCAAGCATCCAGGTGTCCTGACTGCCATTAACCCCTGGCATGCCATCCATTTTTTTGCCGAAAATCGAGGCCACGGCTTTCTTGCTCTGGGCGCGGTGGTACTGGCCATTACCGGCGGCGAAGCCTTGTATGCCGACATGGGTCATTTCGGTCGCCGGCCGATCAAATGGGCCTGGTTGGTCTATGTTTTTCCTTGCCTGTTTCTCAACTATCTCGGCCAGGGTGCCCTGATACTCGACAATCCTGCCGCCATCAAGAATCCCTTCTTCTTGCTGGCGCCCGAAGAACTGCTCTACCCGATGGTAGCGCTGGCGACTGCAGCGACCATCATCGCTTCGCAGGCGGTCATCTCAGGTGCTTTCTCGCTCACCAGTCAGGCCATGCAACTCGGCTATTGCCCGCGCATTCAGGTCAGGTTCACCTCGGAACATGAAAAAGGACAGATCTACATTCCCAACATCAACTGGCTGCTGCTTGTCGCCGTGATTGCGCTGGTGTTGGGCTTCAAAACCTCATCCAATCTTGCCGCCGCCTATGGCATTGCCGTGACAATGACCATGATGCTCACCACGGTGCTCGCCTTCGTTGTGGTGCGTTCATTGTGGAACTGGAGTTGGCTTCAGGCGGGGCTGTTTCTTGCCTTTTTCATGGTGGTTGATCTCGCTTTTTTATCCGCCAATCTAATGAAAGTGGCTGATGGCGGGTGGTTTCCGTTGGTACTGGGTCTGAGTGTTTTTGTCCTGTTTTCCACTTGGCAGCGTGGCCGTGCTCTGCTCTATAAAAAATTGCAACAGGACTCGATGCCGCTGGATGCCTTCCTCAAGAGCCTCGACTACGGCGGCCCGCAGCGCGTTGCGGGTACCGGCATCTTCCTCACGCCTCAACCTGACAGCGTACCGCGTGCCATGCTGCACAATTTGCTGCACAACAAGGTGCTGCACGAGCGGGTGATTCTGCTCAACGTAAAAATGCGCGATATTCCGCATGTCAATGCGGCCGATCGCATGCAGACAGAAGCGCTTCCACAAGGTTTCTTCCGCGTCATCCTGAATTACGGCTTCAAAGATACGCCCGATATTCCAGCCGCCTTGGAACATCTAGGCGAGCAGGGAATGGCACCGCTGGAGATGATGGAAACCTCATTCTTTCTTGGCCGCGAAACCATCGTCCCGAATGCTGTGCCGGCCATGATTTTCTGGCGACAGGTACTCTTTATCTGGATGTTCCGTAATGCCGACACGGCAACGGCTTATTTCAAAATACCCACCAACCGCGTCGTCGAACTCGGCACTCAGATCGAGCTCTGACAGGTCAACTCGGCAGATACTTGCCGCGTGACAAAACTACACATGAATATCGATATCAGCGAAGAAGCCGGTGTGCGTTATCTGCATTTTGGCTCCGACTGGGTGCAAGGCGCGATGCGCATCGCGCGACCGTTTGCGCTGGAACTCGAATACACACGAGAGATGATGCTGCCCCTGCTGCTGCGCCCGGATGACTGGCCACAGCGCGTCCTGCTGGTGGGTTTGGGCGCAGGCTCGCTATGCAAATTCCTGTGGCGCTACCGACCCGAAGCCAAGCTAACCGTGGTGGAAATCGAGCCACGGGTCGAAGCCGCCGCGCGGCAATTTTTCAAGCTGCCGGATGATCCGCAGCGCCTCCACCTGCACTTTGCCGACGGAGCGGATTTCATGATCCAGTCCAGGCAACGCTATGACCTCATTCTGGTGGATGGCTTCGACAGCAACGCGCGTGCCGGCCGGCTCGACTCGCTGCCGTTTTATCTGGACTGCAAAGCGCGCCTGGCAAAAGAGGGACTGTTGTGCGTCAATCTGCTGTCACGGCGTAAAAACTTCAATCACAATATCAAGCAGATCAAAACTGCTTTTGACGATCACGTCATCGTCATTCGATCACGCGATGAAGGCAATGCCATCGCACTAGCCACAGCACACAGCACTACCGCCGGATTGCCATCCCCGTCCAATCGCGGACTCAAGACTTTTGACGAATTACAAGCGGCCGCCCAGCATTTGCGCCAAGCCACGCACCTCAATCTGCTGCCCATGCTGGCGAACCTGGCTGTGTCGGGCCACATCAAGAAGGGCATGTTGCAGTTCTGATCGGCGCATCATGCACCATGGAATAAGTATTTCTGTTTTTCTTGGTTAGTTTTTTTGCACCCAAACGCTACAGTTCCTTTCCGCAAATTCATTCAGAAAGGAAACACCATGCGTCGCCCTCTAGCGATTGCCGGCCTGCTCGGCATCTCCCTGCTCACTGTCAGCGCAACCCATGCAGCGGACATTACGCTGCTCAATGTGTCTTATGACCCGACACGCGAGCTGTACCAGGATTTCAACGCCGCCTTTGCCAAGCAGTGGAAAGCCAAGACCGGCGATACTGTCACCGTCAAGCAATCCCACGGCGGCTCCGGCAAGCAGGCCCGCGCGGTGATTGACGGGCTCGAAGCCGATGTCGTCACCCTGGCGCTGGCCTACGATGTCGATGCGCTGCATGACAAGGCGCAACTGATTCCCGCTGGCTGGCAAAAACGCCTGCCGCACAATGCTTCGCCCTATGCCTCGACCATCGTTTTTCTGGTGCGCAAAGGAAACCCGAAGGCCATCCGCGACTGGAGTGATCTCGTCAAACCCGATGTTGGCGTGATCACGCCCAACCCCAGGACTTCCGGCGGCGCTCGCTGGAATTATCTGGCGGCCTGGGCTTACGCGCTCAAGCAACCGGGTGGCAGCGAGGCGACTGCCAAGGAATTCGTCAAGAAGCTCTATGCCAATGTCAAGGTTCTGGACTCCGGCGCGCGTGGCTCGACCACCACGTTTGTCGAGCGTGGCATAGGCGACGTGCTGCTGGCCTGGGAAAACGAAGCCTATCTGGCCGTCAAGGAACTGGGCCCGGACAAGTTTGAAATTGTCACGCCATCCCTTTCCATCCTGGCCGAACCACCCGTCAGCATCGTGGATAAATTCGTCGATAAACACGGCACGCGCAAAGTAGCGACAGCCTATCTTGAGTATCTGTATTCGCCCGAAGGGCAGGATATTGCCGGTAAAAACCATTACCGTCCGACGGACAAGAAAGTTGCCACCAAATATGCCAAGCAATTCGCGCCGGTGAAGCTCATCACGATTGACGATGTCTTTGGCGGTTGGCAAACGGCACAGAAAACGCACTTTGCCGATGGCGGCACTTTTGACCAGATCAGCGCGCGCTAACGCGCTGTCGATACGCAAAGCGGAGCTGAGCAGTTCCGCTCGCCGTGTCACCAGCGCCGACTTTTTACATTTGTTTCATCCCCCTTTACTTAGGAGAAAACCATGCAGAAAAAACTCATCGCCCTTGCCATCGCCGGTCTTTCCGGCGCGGCCCTTGCCCAATCCAATGTCACGATCTATGGCGTGGCCGATGCCACCTTTGACATCATCAATGTCAGTGGTGGTTCAGCCGCACTCTCCGGCAATACGCCCAACTTCACCCGCGTCTCGACCAATGGTTCGCGCCTCGGCTTCAAGGGGACGGAAAACCTGGGCAACGGCTTGACCGCATTGTTCCAGTTTGAATCGAACGCCAACTTTGACAACAGTGCAAGTACGTTAGGCACCAGCCGCGACAGCTTTGCTGGCTTGTCTGGTAATTTCGGCAAGGTGATCCTCGGCAACCTGTCCACCCCGACCCGGGCTTTTTCGGCTTTGTTGGATGTCAATGCCGGCAATGACGGCATTGGCACCAACTATGCCCTCCTCGGCAAGCTCGGTGGCGCGCTGGCCAATGCGGGGAAAGGCGTGCCAGCATTTGGTGCTGACGCCAGCCGTTCGGCCACGAGTGCCTCGTTGTTTGATACGCGCTTTAGCAATGCCATCGCTTACACCACACCTTCATTCTCCGGACTGCAGGCAACCGCAGCCTACATGGCCAACGAAAACAAGACGGATACGTCAGGCGCGAAACTCAACACTTCGGCCTATGACCTGGGCTTGAACTACAACAACGGCCCTGTCCTGGTTGGCCTGACCTACGCCAAGGTAACGGAAAAGAACGATGTCACAGGCTCTGCCCCTTATGGTTCCGGCGCCTTGAAAACCTACCTCGGCTCCGACCAGAAGCTCAGGGAACTCCGTCTGGGCGGCAGCTATGATTTTGGCGTCGCCACGCTGCGGGCGCTGTATGCCCAAACCAAGGCCGACGGCAGCCTGAACGATGTCAAGCAAACTGTCTGGGGCATTGGCGGCACGTATAACGTGACCACCAATGGCAAGCTCACCGCGCAGTACTACCACGCCGGCGACCTGGACAAGAGCACTGGTGCGGATGACAACACGGGTGCCAAGTTCTGCACACTGGGCTATGAGCACAGCCTGTCCAAGCGCACTCTGCTGAAAGCCAACTATGCCTACCTGAAGAATGATGAGAAGACATCCACCAATGGCTTCGGTGGCGGATATGACTTCGGCAAGAACTCGTCCGGGTTCGCCGGCGACGACATCAAGCTGTCCGGCCTGCAGGTCGGCTTGCGGCATTCGTTCTGATCTCCATGCAAACCCGCCATCAGCAGGATTTAGTGGTGATCTACCGAAAAGTCGGCGTACTGCCAACGCCGACTTTTCGGCTTTGTGTATAAGCAAAGCAGAAATATGTATTTCCGCTTTGCAGCGCAAATTCCTAGACTACGCACCATTGTCATCGCAGGAATTTCGCAATGCCCACTTTGTCTCATCTCATCACCCGTCGACATC
>SCUZ01000041.1 GCA_004322535.1 Rugosibacter sp. | reverse complement strand
CATGAAGAATTTTGTGAAGTCTTCTTTGAAAATGTCCGTGTGCCCAAAGCTAATCTCGTGGGGGGGCTTAACCAAGGGTGGGGTATTGCCAAGGCCTTGCTCGGCTTTGAGCGCATTTTTCTCGGGAGCCCGAAGCAATCGCAATATGCACTCTCGCGCGTGGAAGAGGCAGCGCATGCCTTGGGTTTATTTAGCGATCAGGGTTTTGTCGATCGTTATACCCAATTGCAGCTGGATGTCGCCGATTTAAGTGCGCTCTATGTGCGGTTTGTCGAGCAAGTCAAACGTGGCGAACAGCTGGGGCCCGATGTTTCCATGCTTAAAGTGTGGGCGGCAGAAACCTTTTCACGGCTGGCGAATTTGCTGGTTGAAATCACCGGCGGGTCAGGTGCCGTGGCGGGCGATATTGAGGTGAATGGTAAAAAGATTGATGTCCTTACCAGCTTTTACAATGCCCGGCCAGCTACCATTTACGGCGGCAGTAGCGAGATTCAGCGCAACATTCTGGCTTCCAGCGTCTTGCAATTGCGCAGCTGAATTTTTCAATTTCAACGCTATTTAAGTGCAACGAGTGATATGACAAATGCCTTTAATGGCCCAGGGCCGGATGCCGTTTTTGCAGCAGCGCTCGCTGAAGGGCGGTTCATGCTGCAGCAGTGCGATGAGTGCAAAAAATATGTGTTCTACCCGCGTGTGCTCTGCCCGCATTGTGGTTCGCCAGAACTCGCCTGGCAGTTCGCCAGCGGGCAAGGTGTGGTGTATTCAACCACTGTGGTACGCAGGAAACCTGAGCAAGGGGGCGACTATAACGTGGCGCTCGTAGATTTGAGCGAGGGACCGCGCATGATGAGTCGGGTGGATGGCATCCCGCCGCATGAGGTGTCCATTGGCCTGGCGGTGTGTGCGCACATTATTGACGACCCGAAAAAAGGCAAGCTGTTGGTATTTACGCCAGCGCAAGGCGGTGTTGCATGAAGGCAACTGACTTGCGCGGCAAAACCGCAATTGTGGGTGTGGGCCTGGGCGGCTTGCCCGGTGTTTTAAATGCGGCCCCCAATCGCAGCTCGATGGAAATTCAAACCGAAGCGGTGCATCAGGCTTTGACCGATGCGGGATTGAAGCCCAGCGATGTCGATGGTTTATTTACCGGCTCATCGCATGCCTTCATGCCGGCCTTATCCACGGCGGAATACTTGGGCATACGGCTGAAAATTTCCGATACCACCATGATCGGTGGTTCATCCTTTGTCGGCCATTTGTTGCCCGCGGCGATGGCGCTGCAATATGGTTTGTGCGATGTGGCGCTGATTTGCTACGGCAGCAACCAGGGCTCGGGCTTTGGCAAGCTCAAATCCATGTCCGAGCCGCAAACCTATGAAGCGCCGTACTATCCGCGGCATCCGATTACCAGCTATGCCCTGGCCGCGGCACGCCATATGCACCAGTTCGGCACACGCCGTGAAGATTTGGCCGAAGTGGCTGTCGCGGCGCGGCGCTGGGCGCAGTTGAACCCCTTGGCCTTTGCGCGCGATGATCTCACGATAGAGCAAGTGATGGCGTCGCGCATGGTGAATGACCCGTTATCAAAACTCGATTGCTGTCTGGTCACCGATGGTGGTGGCGCGCTGGTGCTGGTGCGCAGCGAACGCGCCAAAGACTTCCCCAGGCCGCCGGTGTATATGCTGGGCACAGCCATGGCGCACTGGCATCGCCAAATCAGCAGCATGCCCGATTTAACCGTGACGGCGGCGGCTGAATCCGGCCCGCGTGCATTCGCCATGGCTGGCTTGGCGCCGGCGGACGTGGACGTGGTTGAGCTGTATGACGCCTTTACCATCAACACTCTCTTGTTTTTGGAAGACCTCGGTTTTTGCGCCAAGGGCGAAGGCGGTGCTTTTGTGAGGGGTGGGCGCATCGCGCCAGGCGGCAGCTTGGCCGTGAACACCAATGGTGGTGGTTTGTCGTGTTGCCACCCGGGCATGTACGGCACCTTCTTACTGATTGAAGCGGTACAACAACTGCGTGGCGAAGCGGGTGCACGGCAAGTGGATAATGCGCACATCGCGCTATGCCACGGCAGTGGCGGCGTGCTCTCCAGCCAGGTAACGGCGCTGCTGGGGGATGCCTCCACGCTGTAATTTGAGATGCAATGAACGTTTTAATGGCGCGCTAATTAGCGCAGAAAAAATGACAGGAGAGAGCGGCATGGCAATTAACTATGACAAGCTGATGGCATGGCCGTTTGAGGATGTGTGTCACCGCTATACCACGCGTGACACCATGCTGTATGCCCTGGGCATCGGGCTGGGCGCTGACCCTATGAATGAAGCCGAGCTGCGCTTTGTGTATGAAAAAAACCTGTATGTCTTGCCTACTTACCCCGTTGTGTTGGGCTACCCCGGCTTGTGGATCAAAGACCCGGGTACCGGCGTTGACTGGACAAAGCTTGTGCATGGCGAGCAAGGCTTGCGTATCCATCGCCTGCCAGAGGCTGCGGGCGAAGTGATTGGCCGTACACGAGTGACGGGTGTGATCGACAAGGGCGAAAGCCGAGGCGCGCTGGTATTGACCGAGCGAAAAATTACCGATGCGGTCAGTGGCGAGTTGCTTTGCACTTTGACTTCCACCACCTTTTGCCGTGCCGATGGCGGCTTTGGCGGGCCGGCAAGTTCTGCGCCCGTCATTCATGTGCTGCCCGAACGTACGCCAGACGTTACTCTCGACCGCTCGACCGATTCGCGCGCAGCACTCATCTATCGCTTATCGGGCGACTACAACCCGCTGCATGCCGAACCTGCCATGGCAAAGACAGCAGGGTTCGAGCGCCCGATTTTGCATGGCTTGTGCACCTTTGGCATTGCGGGTTATGCGCTGACTAGCGTCGTGTGCGATAACGACCCCACGCGTTTGATTGCGATGAATGTGCGCTTTACCTCGCCGGTGTATCCGGGCGAGACGATACGCACTGAAATGTGGGTCGATGGCAGTATCGTGTCTTTTCGTGCCCGGGTGGTTGAGCGTGATGTGATGGTGCTCAATAACGGCCGCGCCGAGATTACGCGAGCGCAATCAGCCTTTGATCAATACCCAGATCAGCCTTGACAGGATGCCGACCCATGGATTTTCGCTTAACTGAAGGGCAGCAGTCCTTGCAAACAACCGCTCGCCGCTTTGCCGTTGAGCAAATGACGCCCGTTGCGCGTGAGCTGGAACGCACGGCAACGCCCGTGTCGCACGAGTGGCTGCGGCGCTACGCCGAGATGGGTTTTTTGGGCATTAACGTCGCCCCTGAATACGGTGGCATGGGGTTGGGTAATCTGGAAGCGTTATTGGTAATGGAAGAATTTGCCAAGGTGTCTTCGGCGGTGGCATTCCCGATTTTTGAAAGCAGTGTGGGCCCCGTTCGCGCCATTGAACATTTTGCGAGCGAGGCGCTAAAGCGCCGTGTTTTGCCGGCCGTTTGCCGTGGCGACCTGGTGGTTGCGGTGGCGATGTCCGAGCCCGACGCGGGTTCCGCATTGACTGATCTTAAAACCACGGCGCATGTTGAAGGTGATGAAATCGTCATCAACGGGCAAAAGCGCTGGTCCAGTGGCAGCGGCCATTCGGGAGGGTATGTGGTGTACTGCCGCATGTCAGATGCGCCAGGGGCTGCGGGTATCGGTGCTGTCTATGTGGAGAAAGACATCCCGGGTTTGACATTCGGTGCGCCGGAACAGTTGTTGGGATTTCGCGGCATCCCGAGTGCCGACATATTTTTCGATGCGGTGCGTGTACCGCAAGAAAATCTGATCGTGCCGGCGGGTGGTTTCAAAAAACTGATGGAAGCGTTTGATCTGGAGCGCTGTGGTAACGCCACGATGTGTCTGGGCATTGCGGCAAGCGCCTTGGAGGATGCCTTGCAGTATGTGCAAGAGCGCCAGCAATTTGGCAAGCCGATCGTGGATTTTCAGGCCGTCCAGTTAAAGCTGGCGGACATGACCATGAAGGTGGAAGCCACACGCTTGCTGATCCATCGCGCGGCGCAAAACGCCAGCCATGCGTTGCCATCCATGTTGGAAAGCAGCGTCGCCAAATGCTATGCCAACCAAACCGTGCGTGAGGTGTGTGGCACGGCCTTGCAGCTTTTCGGGGCGTATGGCTATTCAACGCAGTTTCCGATGGAGCAACGCCTGCGCGATGGCTGGGGCTGGGGCATTGCGGGCGGCACGATTGATATCCAGATGATCAATATTGCCTCGGCGCTGGTGGGACGGCGTTTTAATCAGCGCACATAACCATTTACGGCGAGGGCCTGTCATGAAAGAGTTACCCCCATCCATAACGGCATCGGCAGGCGCAACTGATGCAACAGGCGCACTGGGCGCAATGGGTGCCCTGAGCGGCCTCAAGGTGATCGATTTATCGCGTGTGCTGGGCGGGCCATTTTGCGCTCAAACGCTGGCCGATCATGGCGC
>SCUZ01000040.1 GCA_004322535.1 Rugosibacter sp. | reverse complement strand
GCTGGCGAGAAAATTGACGAAGTCTTCATCGGCAGCTGCATGACCAACATCGGCCATTTTCGCGCTGCCGGCAAAGTGCTCGAAGGTCAGACGGACATACCCACCCGCCTGTGGATTGCACCACCCACCAAGATGGACGCCATGATTCTCAACGAAGAAGGCTACTACGCCATCCTCGGTAAATCCGGTGCGCGCATGGAAATGCCGGGCTGCTCGCTGTGCATGGGCAACCAGGCCCAGATGAAAAAAGGCAGCACGGCAGTATCGACCTCCACGCGCAACTTTCCGAATCGGCTGGGCATCGAAACGCGCGTCTATCTGAGTTCCGCCGAGTTGGCCGCAGTCACGGCCTTGATGGGCAAAATCCCGACCGTGGCCGAATACATGGAGCAAGTGCACGCGGTGAATGCCAAGGCCGCCGACATCTATCGCTACATGAACTTTGACCAGATCAAGGAATTCAGCGAAGTAGCGGATACGGTAACGGTGTAATCAACACCCGAATCAACGACAAAAAGCTCCGGCAAACCGGGGCTTTTTGTTTTGGCGCCGTCTCACCATCCGCTACGGCGAGGAGAGCATTTTTTTTGCTCGACCGCCTTGTAGCGCAGCTGCTTCATCAGAGCCGACTTTTACTGAACACCTTGCGTGACGCAAGGGAGCTTTTATTACCCTCTCAAATCATCAAGAAACTCTGAAGCAGGCGCAACGCTCGTCACCAGCAGATGATCCCTTGCCCGTGTGCAGGCAACGTAGAGCAGATGACGTTTGGTGTCATAGACCTCTTGCAAATCGGCGTCGTCGCCGACTGTTTCGATGCGCTCCTGCAAGGGAATGATCTCATCGTCGCATGCCATCACCACCACGGCACGGAACTCAAGCCCCTTGGCGAGGGGCATGGTGCTGATTGAGACATGTCCGCCTTTTATACCTGTTTATACATGGTATCGATAATGAGTCAGTATAAATGCTCAGGGAAGCCCGCTGTTTGCTGTCATCAGGCAGTTGTTCGGAAAAACCGAACAACTGCCGCAGTCTTGTGCACGATCAACCGGATATCACTGCCCACTCGCACCGACCAGAAGTTCTTGTCCTTCGCCTTGTCGAGTTTGTGGAAGCCCAGCCCCAGACTGGCCGGGTTCAGTTGCAGATCGAAGGCTGTGGTCTTGACCAGCTTCTGTTCTTCACCAGTGAGCTTGGCGAGGCTGTCGGTGAAGGTGTCGGCGATGCGGAAGTTCACGGGCATTTATACCTATTTATATCCACTTATACATGAAATCGAGAATAATTCAGTATAGATTGGCACATATCATTTTCTTCGTTGCAGTTTCAGGTCAGTGGCAGTTGTTCGGTTATTCCGAACAACTATCATGCCGTTAGCAGGCTTCGTGCTAAATTTGTGAAACGCGCAATTGCATCTTGCGTGACATCGCCCTGCTGAAGAGCTAGTACCATACGCGTCGGTTTACCGTGATCCCTACCCTTAATTCGGAAGCCGAGGAATGCCTCTAGGTCGTTATCCAATGCATGAATTTGCCGCGTGTAGGTGTTGCGCGAGCTCTGGATTAGTTCGTTGACCTCTTTGTGAAAGGCTGCATGCTCCCCCGTTTTGGTGGAATCGTTGTCGTGAAGCACCGAATGATTAATCTTGAGTTCACCGAGCAAATTCATGAACCGGTGAACATTGAACTTGCCCATGGCATCAAGTATGAAATAGTTGGGCGGAAGATTTAAATGTCCGCTTTGTAAAAGGAAATTGATCGCACCAACTTCGGTAGGCCCCTCCACGATCAAGACCCGGTGCGCAAAGAACAATGCACTACGCTCCGCTGACAACCACATGAAGTACTTAAGCGCTTCCATCTCAGCGATCAGATCCGCATCGCTCGCCGCATAGTTCTTATACTTAGCCGCGAGTTTATTGATCTCTTGATTTGCCAGGAAGAGGTCTGCAAGCTTGCCTTTCGATACCTGCCCGGCCAATGCAATGGCTCCGTGTTTCTGCAATCGACAAAGCGCTGAGAGGTCATCTGCGCTACGACTCACGAAATGCGACGAGTGAGTCGTGGCAAATACCTGCAAGCTGTCACCCTTTGCGAGCTTGCGCAAACTACTGTCCAGAGCTGATTGCTGCTGGGGGTGCAGGAACGCTTCAGGTTCCTCGAACAACAAAATTGTAAGTTCTGGGGAAAATTCTTTTTTCACGGAAGTAGGCTTCGCTTCCGCAAATCCAGACGCAACCATAAGCAGTGTAAAGATGAGATGTCGCTGTAACCCCTGCCCATAAGCGGCGGGAGGCTGCGAACTCTGAGTGGCCCCATCAATGAGCGAGAAATCGAGAAACGACTTGACGACATCCGTCTCTGGGATCGCATTGGTTCGGAACTTGAATCCAACGTCCCAGTCGCCTAAACCAGAGTTAATTGCTTCCTCCAGACTAGAGAGCGACAGCCCATCGGCTGTTTTCTCTTGAACGACAGCACCGCCAAATTTTTCTAATGCGCCCTGCAATTCAGCAAAAGCGGCGCTGTTCTTTAGCAACTTCTTAAACAAGCCATTGACGAGTTCCCTCAACGGACTTGGCCCACTAAACTTTGTCACGTCATCAACCCTGCTTACCGCAGGAATGTGCAGGACGCTACCTAGCTTGCCTTGTCCAACATTGTCGTCGCCATAGAATTGGTTGGCTGAAAGTACACCGTTCTCGAAAGCGTAGAGGTGCAATCGCTTCTTGTCTGAGCTGTCCAAAACTCGTCGCACTCGCAGCCGGTTCCCATCCTTCAAATATTCCAACTTCAGATTGACCACCTCATCAACCGACAGTTCGAACTCAAGTTCAATCCAACATTCTGGATCGGCTGCATCGCCAACCGGCTTCGGACGATCCCTTGTTGCGTCATATTTCAAGTCTCCATACGCAACGCGAATAGCGTCGATCACACTGCTCTTACCTGCGTTGTTCGCACCAATTAGCAATCCATAGTCACTCACCCCGACGGCGACATCATGGAGTGACCGAAAATTATGGATTTTGATCTCCCTAAGCTTCATAACTATTTCCTCATCTGATCCATGTTGGTACCGCACGTCACGTACTGAACTCGGAACCCATTCACCCCACCCTGAACACCTTCATCACCTCATCCCCCAGATGGTTGATGACCTTCACCGCAATCCGACCGCTCTTCGGTTTCGGAAACGCGCGTGACGTGTCGCTGTTGAGTGTAGCCCAGGCCTCGATGTTGATCTCGGTCTTCAGCGTGGTTTTTAGCGCGCTATAGGGGTCGTTGGCACCGAGGAAGTAGGCGTGGCGGACGAAGAAGCTTTCTTCGTTGTAGTCGGTGTCGATGAACCAGCAGGCGATGCCGTCGGCGCCGTTGCTGACGACTTCGCCGGTTTGCGGTTTGAAGACGTCAACGCCATTCACTTTCACGCGCAGCTTGCCGTCTGGCTCGGGCAGGAGTGAGATATCCGGCTCGCCGAAGATGACGAAGAGGTTGCCCTTGCCGGTGTTCTTCAGGTCTTCGGCCATGTGCAGGTCGGCATTCATGCGCGCCTTGAGCACAGGTAGGCGACCCAGCTTGCTGAACTCGGTGGCGTGCGCCTCGTAGTTGAAGGCGCAGGCGATCAGCACATCGAAACCGGCGTCACCCGCCTCGCGCGCGGCGGCGACCAGATCGGCGCGCTGCACGGTGCCAAACTCGGGGCCGATGAAGATGGCGGCGCGTTTTTCCGATCCCGCCGCCGTGTCACCAGCGCCGACTTTTCCTTCCTCGATATAGCGCCCTTCGGCACACACCAGATCGCCCGGCCACGGGGTCAGCGCGGTGAAGGTAATGCGGTCTTCCTTGTGCGCCTGCTGCACGCCGGCGGTTTTGAGGTTGTCCAGAATCATCTGCGGGAAGGATTGTTTGGCGCTGTATTCCGCACGGTTTTGCTTGAGCGTGTCGATCAGTTCGTCGTGTTCATCCACGCCCAGCACACGGTGCGGGCTGAGGCTTTCGACCGTGAAGGGGCCAGCCACGCGCACGCACTTCTTGTCATCAAAGGGCTTGTCGTAAAGAAATTCAAACTCGGCCTTGGCGGCGATGGATTTGTCGATTTCCTGCTGCCGGGTGATGCGCGCCTGCCACCAGTCGGCGTGGAGTTGCCGCAAAGCGTCCGGCCATGCCTTGCCTACCTCGCGGGGGATTTCCCACTCCTGCCAAGTCTTCTTGAGTGCCGCATTTAATTTCTCGCGCAACGGCTCCAGCTTCGCCTGCCACTGGTCCCATATGACATCGATCTCCGCGTTGTTGGCGATGGATTTCAGCGTGATGTGCGGCACGCGCTCATAGACGAAGCCGTGGCGAATGTTGCCGTGCACGGGCTGCGAACTGGGTGCCGTGCGGGTGACTTCGGCTTCTTTCATCTGGCCTTCGCGGGAATCAGCCAGCAGATAGAAAGGATAGCGCGCGCCCATGATGCGGGCGCGGGCCAAAGCGAGAGCCACGCGCGACGTGTCAGTTGTAATCCAGCGGCGACCCCATTGCTCGGCAACGGTGGCGGTGGTGCCGGAACCGCAGGTCGGGTCAAGCACGAGGTCGCCGGGGTCGGTGGTCATTAGCAAGCAGCGCTGAATGACCACCGAGTCGGTCTGAACCACATAAATCTTTGGGTCAGAATTTGAGAAACCCGCACTACCAGTGTCCAGCCATTGGGTTGAAAATGCTTCTACCGAGAAATCCTCGAAATAGCGGATGAAGTTCAACTGGGCGCCAAGACCGATGAGTCTCTGCGCCGAGCGCAGTTTATCGAGACCTGCGGGGTTCGACGTTTTCCAATGGCGATGCGCGGCGCAGTCGTAATCTTTGTTGCGGAATCTATAAATGCGCTCTTCCTGCTTTCCTGGATCACCGGACACCGCAAAGCTAAGTTGCGCGAGCCGCCAACCTTTGGGTATCGTAGACGCATCCTCTTTCTCTTCCTTGGTAGCCATCCGGGCTTCGGTCGTGTCCGGAGATACGAGGTATTTGTAACTTCTCAGGTCAGCGATATTCTTTTGCTGGAAAGCGTGTCGGAACTTGACACGCTCTTTGTCTCTTGAATACCAAAGCAAAAAGTCGTTTTCGGTCGGCAGTAAGTTGGACGATGTCCTGGCCGTCTTCCGAAAAATTATCTCCGCGCAGAAATTCCCTTCACCGAACACTTCGTCCATTACCGCTCGCACGCGATGTAAATTTTCGCCCCCGATCTGCACAAAGATCGAGCCGGAATCCGTCAATAAATCCCGCGCCACCGTCAGCCGATCGCGCAGATAGGTGAGGTAGCTGTGAATACCGTCGCGCCAAGTATCCCGGAACGCCTTCACCTGCTCCGGCTCGCGGGTGATGTGGCCGGCGTTGCCGTCCTTCACGTCGCGGCTGGTGGTGCTCCACTGAAAGTTGCTGTTGAATTTGATGCCGTAGGGCGGATCGAAGTAGATGCACTGGACCTTGCCGCGCAGGCCCTCGCGCTCGGCGAGCGAGGCCATGACTTGCAGGCTGTCACCGAGGATCATGCGGTTCGACCAGTTCTGGTCATGGGCGTAGAACTCGGTCTTGTCCACGCCCTTGGGGATGCCGTTGAAGTCGGCGAAGAGGTCGGCGGTAGTCTGCCCGGCATCGAACTGGCTTTCTTTGGTCTGGCGCAGCAGGTCGTCGATGAGCGCCTTGGGGTGCACCTTTTCCTGGATGTAGAGCGGCGGGGCGTGCACGACGAGGTCGCTCCAGTCCTGCTCGTCCTTGCCGCGCCAGACGAGTTGCGGGTCAAGGTCGCGGTTTCGATGGCTTTTTTCGTCGCTGTCGCCAGCGACGGTGCGCGGGTAGCGAACCTGCCTGGGGTTCTTTTGCGCGTCGTCGAGCACGGACTGGAATTCAGCCGTGGGAATGTTTTTCCGCGTGGCCTCGTCGTGCTTGAGGGTTTCGACGGTTTTGGTGGATTTGGTGGTGGGGTTTTTGGCCATGCTTATACCTGTTGTCCTGTATGTCTCATAAGTGTCCTAATTGGCACCCCTGCGGCACGGTTGGCATATTTGTGGCGCAATTGGCGTATTTGTGGCGCATTACGCTGGCTGGAGGAGTTCGCTAGGCCGGTACGCATCATTCGTTCTCCGATGGCGCGTTTGGCGCATTTATGGCGCGTTTCCGCAAAAGGCGATAGCTCGCTCCACGCCCTTTCCCCATAAGCTCAATGACGCCTTTATTAGCCAGTTCATTCAGGTCCCGCGTAGCCGTCCGTTGGGGACAACCCACGGCTTTCTGGTA
>SCUZ01000039.1 GCA_004322535.1 Rugosibacter sp. | reverse complement strand
TGCAATCCACAGGCGGGTGGGTATGTCCGTCTGACCTTCGAGCACTTTGCCGGCAGCGCGAAAATGGCCGATGTTGGTCATGCAGCTGCCGATGAAGACTTCGTCAATTTTCTCGCCAGCAACTTCAGACAATATCTTCACATCGTCCGGATCGTTCGGGCAGGCGAGGATGGGTTCCTTGATGTCGGCCAGATCAATTTCGATGATGGCTGCATATTCGGCGTCTGCATCGGGTTGCAGCAGGGTGCCGTTGGCGATCCACTCTTCCATGGCCTTGATGCGGCGGCCAAGGGTGCGTTTGTCGGCGTAGCCTTCGGCGATCATCCACTTCATCAGCGTGATGTTCGAGCGCATGTATTCAATGATGGGTGCCTTGTCCAGACGCACGGAGCAGCCAGCGGAGGAGCGCTCGGCGGAGGCGTCAGTGAGCTCGAACGCTTGCTCCACTTTAAGATCAGGCAGGCCTTCGATTTCCAGGATGCGGCCAGAGAAGACATTTTTCTTGCCTTGTTTTGCCACGGTGAGCAGACCCGCCTTGATAGCGTAGAGCGGAATCGCGTTGACCAGATCACGCAAGGTGATACCGGGTTGCATGCTACCTTTAAAGCGTACCAACACGGATTCAGGCATGTCGAGCGGCATCACGCCGGTGGCGGCGGCGAAGGCTACCAGCCCGGAGCCCGCCGGGAAGGAAATGCCGATGGGGAAGCGGGTGTGGGAATCGCCGCCGGTGCCAACGGTATCGGGCAACAGAAAGCGGTTGAGCCAGGAGTGAATAATGCCATCGCCGGGTTTTAGCGAAATGCCGCCACGTGACGTGATGAAGCTGGGCAGGGTGCGGTGAGTCTTGACGTCGACCAGTTTGGGGTAAGCGGCGGTGTGGCAGAAGGACTGCATCACCAAATCGGCGGAGAAGCCAAGGCAGGCGAGGTCTTTGAGCTCATCGCGGGTCATCGGGCCGGTGGTGTCCTGGCTGCCGACAGACGTCATGCGTGGTTCGCAGTAGGTTCCCGGGCGGACACCTTTGCCTTCGGGAAAGCCGCAGGCGCGGCCAACGATTTTTTGCGCTTGCGAGAAACCCTTGCCGGTATCAACGGGCGGTTTGGGCAGGCGGAACAAGGTGGAGGCGGGCAGGCCAAGGAACTCGCGCGCCTTGGCAGTGAGGCCACGACCGATGATCAAATTGATGCGGCCACCAGCGCGTACTTCGTCGAGCAGCACTTCGGATTTGTAGTCGAATGTGGAAATGACGTTGCCGTTTTTCTCAATTTTTTTCTCATAAGGAAAAATGTCGATAACATCGCCCATGGCCATTTGTGTCACGTCACACTCGATAGGAAAAGCGCCCGCATCTTCTTGCGTATTAAAGAAAATCGGGGCGATTTTGCCGCCGAGGCAGAAGCCGCCAAAGCGCTTGTTCGGCACAAAGGGAATATCGTCGCCAGTCCACCAGGTGACTGAGTTGGTGGCGGACTTGCGCGAAGAGCCTGTACCAACCACATCCCCCACGTAGGCGACCGCGTGGCCTTTTTTCTTCAGGTCTTCAATCAGTCCCATCGGGCCGCGCTCGCCCGGTTGTTCTGGCGTGATGCCATCGCGTGCATTTTTCAGCATGGCCAGGCCATGCAATGGAATATCAGGGCGGCTCCAGGCGTCGGGCGCGGGCGAGAGATCATCGGTATTGGTTTCGCCCGTGACCTTGAAAACCGTGACGCTGATTTTTTTCGGCACATCGGGGCGTTGCGTAAACCATTCGCCATTGGCCCATGATTGCATGACAGCTTTGGCGTTTGTGCTGCCGGCCTTGGCTTTTTCGGCAACATCGTGGAAGGCGTCGAACATCAGCAAAGTTGATTTAAGTGCGGTCGCGGCGGTGGCGCCGACTTTGGCATCGTCCAGCGCGTCGATCAGTGGTTTGACGTTGTAACCGCCGACCATGGTACCGAGCAGTTCGGTGGCTTTTGTGCGTGAAATGAGTGTACATGCCGTCTCGCCAGCGCCGACTTTTGCAAGAAACTCCGCCTTGACTTTAGCTGCCTCATCAACGCCTGCCGGGACGCGGTGCGTGATCAAATCAAGCAACGTGGCTTCTTCGCCTTGGGGCGGGTTGAGTAACAGATCAATCAAGGCGTCGGTCTGCTGCTTGGTGAGCGGTAGCGGGGGAATGCCAAGTGCGGCGCGCTCGGCAACATGTTGGCGGTAGGCTTCAAGCATGGTGGTTTCCTTTTGTGCGATGGTGAGATGAATAAAAAAGCGAATGCGTGAAAAACGGGATTGTTGTTTTAATGGGAAGGCTGGAAAAAATGCTGACAGGTTTCTGTTGTCATGGGCACACCCGTCGCGCGTGCGCGTTGCAGCAACTCCCAGTAATATCGGTAAGACGCACGGTCGTGTAGCGTGCCTTTCCATGAGATCGGCCCCCAGCCAGCGACTTGAGCCGCCAACAAGAGCTCTGCGGCCTCACTGACCGCAGCAAAGTCGGGGCGCATGGCTTCGATGATGGGTTGAATTTGCGCCGGGTGAATGCTCCACATGCGCAAAAAACCAAAGTCATTACGTGCGCGTTGTGCATCCTCGCGCACGACGTCAGTGTCACGCAGCTCGGTGGTGACGTTGTGCGTGGGCACAATGCCATTGGCTAATGCTGCTGCCGCAATTTCACACTTGGCGCGAACAATGAGCGGATGCGTAAATTGGCCGGGTGCGCGCATCGCGGTATCGGGAATCGCCCCGTGGTGTGCGCTTACGAAGTCCATGAGGCCGAAGTCGATGGACTCCACGTGAGGAAGGCGTGCGATTTGCCAGACTTCATGCAATGCGCCGGGCGTCTCGATAAGGATATGCACAGGAATTTCGCGGGTAATGGCGTGGCGTTGCTGCGCCAAGTCAATGGCTGCAATCTGCTGGGCAGCATCATTCGCGCAGTTTGGCTTGGGCAGCACGATGTAGGCTACCTGCTGCCCTGCGCGCTGGATGATGATGTCCAGATCATCCCGCCAATGCGGGTGGGTGATGTCATGGATGCGCACTCCTAGCCGTTCGTGGCGGTTGGCCGGGTCCAGCAACAGCGCACTGACCATCTCCGCATGTTCCCGTTCGTGGCCCGCTGCGGCACCATCTTCACAATCAGCCGTGATGTCAAAAACCGGCTCGAGCTCAGTCTGGAGTTGCAGTGCCTTGCGGATCATTTTTTCTGATCCGGCATAGTGTTCGCAGGCGGCAAGCACAGGGAAGGGGCGACTTCCCTGATATAGAACTGCTGCGGGATGAAGGCGCTGACTCACGGGTACTGGCACGGGCTTTTTTTCTGCTTTATCTCGTGTGTTTGCGGCAAGTTGCAACGCGTGTGCAATGCGCGCAATCAGCCCAGCAAGCTCGCAACACCGGCTTGCTCTTCTTGCAATTCGGCCAGCGTCTTATCCATCATGCTGCGTGAATAGTCGTCGATAGCGAGACCTTCCACGCGTTTGTACTGACCGTTTTCGCAGGTGACTGGCACGCCATAAATGATGTCTTGCGGAATGCCGTAGGAACCATCGGATGGAATACCCATGGTGACCCACTTGCCGTTGGTTCCCAAGGCCCAATCGTGCATGTGGTCAATGGCGGCATTCGCTGCAGAGGCGGCAGATGATGCGCCGCGTGCGGCAATGATCGCTGCACCGCGTTTGCCCACGGTGGGGATGTACTCGTTTTTGTACCAGGCATCATCATTAATGGCCGCCAATGCAGGCTGACCAGCGACGGTAGTAAACCGCAGATCAGGATACATGGTAGGCGAGTGATTACCCCACACGAGCATTTTTTCCACATCGGCAACCGCTTTGCCTGTGCGTGTGGCCAATTGCGAAATGGCACGGTTATGATCCAGGCGCAGCATGGCGGTGAAGTTTTGCTTCGGCAGGCTGGGGGCGGACTTCATCGCGATGTAAGCATTGGTGTTCGCCGGGTTGCCCACCACCAGCACTTTCACATTGCGTGAGGCAACTTCATCGAGTGCTTTGCCTTGTTCGATGAAGATCTTGGCGTTTTCCATCAGCAGGTCTTTGCGTTCCATGCCGGGGCCACGCGGTTTGGCGCCGACCAATAAAGCGTAATCCGCATCTTTAAATGCCACTTTGGGGTCATCCGTGCCGACCATGCCCACCAGGGTGGGGAAGGCACAATCATCGAGTTCCATCATCACGCCTTTGAGTGCTGCCTGGGCTTTTTCCATGGGCAGTTCAAGCATTTGCAGGATTACTGGCTGATCTTTGCCCAGCATCTCGCCTGCAGCAATGCGAAAGATCAGCGCGTAACCAATTTGTCCGGCAGCACCGGTGATTGCAATACGAACGGGGGGTTTGGTCATGATGAGAACTCCAAGAGGTAATAGAAAGAAAAATGAAAAAATGGAAGAAAAAAACAAGGAAGGGACAGCGTTGAATAAAATGAATATCAGTTGAATTTAAGTATTGGTCTCTAAGTCAGGGTGATGGCGACCATGTACCATTTGCTTAGCGGTGGCATTTACAAGGATGCGCAAAAAAGCGCAAAAAGTGCTTTATCCCAATGTGCACTCCCAACGCTTTTCAAGCGTGAAATAGTAATTTGGATATGATACCTTGTCAATATTTATCATATATCTTATGTATGATATAAGATTAAGTCTGGACGTCGCTTGGAAAATATGTTCAAATCCATTTCATGAATAAAAGCGCCGTCCTGCCATCGCCGACTTTTAGCCCGCTTTATCGCCAGATAAAAGCGCTGCTGGTGCAGCAGCTCCAATCAGGTGAGTGGCACCCGGGTGAAGTGATTCCCAGCGAAAATGAGCTTGCAACGCGTTTCTCGGTAAGCCAGGGCACCGTGCGTAAAGCCGTTGATGAATTGGCCGCAGAACATTTGCTGGTGCGCCGTCAGGGCAAGGGTACGTTTGTCGCTAGCCACGATGACCCGCGCGCATTTTTTCGCTTTTTGCGCTTGATGCCAATCAATGGTGAGATACAGCAGGCCAAGAGCATTCCGCTGGAATGCTGGCGTGCGAAAGCAGGCCCGGAGGCCTCGCGCATGTTGGCGATCAAGATAGGTGACCCCATCACTGTATTGCGTCGCGTGCTGCAGTTTGCAGAAAAGCCGATTGTGGTGGATGAAATTTATTTGCCAGGTGCAATCTTCGGTGCCATAACTCTGGACATGCTGCGTGATTACCAGGGCTCGCTGTATAGTTTTTTTGAGGATCGCTTTGGTGTGCGCATGGTGCGTGCTGAGGAGCGTCTGCGTGCCGTGGCTGCCGACCGGTCGAGTGCCGAGTTGATTCATGTGGCAGAAGGTAGTCCGCTGTTATCAGTTGAGCGGCTGAGTTTTTCCTATGCCGACAAACCAGTGGAATGGCGGCGCGGGTTGTATTCCACGCAAGAGCATTGTTATTTCAATGAGCTTGGGTAGGTTAACGTAGCCAGGTAACTTGTTACCGGCAACAGTGTTCGTATTTAGAAAGGGGATAGCATCAAATGTCAGCGTTAAATGAACAGAAAAAACAACGTCCAAGGTTTTTGGATCTGACCGTCATACGTCTGCCACTGGCTGGCTATGCATCGATTCTTCATCGCGTGAGTGGTGCCGGGTTATTCTTAATGCTGCCATTGCTCATATGGCTGCTTGATTTATCCCTGAGTTCAACACCAGAACATCTTGTGCTGTTTGAAAGCATCACGAGGAGCGTTTTGGTCAAGCTTGTTCTGTTGGGCTTGATCTGGGCCTTCTTGCATCACTTCTGCATGGGTTTGCGCATTTTGCTGATTGATGTTCATGTTGGGGTAGAGAAGCAGCAAGCGCGGTCTTCCGCGATGGCTGTCATGGTGGTCAGCCTGTCATTGACGCTGGCATTTGGCCTCAAACTTTTTGGAGTTTATTGAGATGAGTCGTCTGGTCGTAGGGGCCCATTACGGGATAAAAGACTGGCTGGCGCAGCGTATTACCGCTGTGCTGATGGCAATTTATACCTTGGTTATTTTTGCAGCGGTTTTAGCGGGTGCGACTAGTTCGCATGATGCTTGGCGAGGTTTCATGGCACATGGTGCGGTGCGATCTGTCACCTTTTTGTTCATTATCAGCCTGGGCTACCATGCGTGGGTTGGCGTGCGTGATATCTGGATGGACTATATCAAGCCCACAAGCGTTCGCATTCTGTTGCATGTTTTGACATTGCTGGTTCTGATTGGTTATGTCGGTTGGGCAATTCAGATTATCTGGAGGTTGTAAGAGTGACTTATACCGTGCGTAAATTTGATGCTGTGGTGGTGGGTGCAGGTGGTGCCGGTCTGCGTGCTGCGCTGCAACTTTCCGAATCCGGCTTGAAGACAGCCGTGCTAACCAAAGTGTTTCCCACGCGCTCACACACAGTGGCTGCGCAAGGCGGGGTGGCGGCTTCTCTTGGCAATTCTGAAGAGGATAACTGGCACTGGCACATGTATGACACCATCAAAGGCTCTGACTGGCTGGGGGACCAGGATGCGATCGAGTTCATGTGTCGGCAGGCCAACCAGGCAGTGGTTGAGCTGGAGCACTACGGGATGCCATTTGATCGGGTCGATAATGGCAAAATTTATCAACGTCCGTTTGGTGGACACATGTCCAACTTTGGTGAAAAACCAGTGCGTCGATCATGTGCGGCTGCGGATCGTACGGGGCACGCGATGCTACATGCCCTGTATCAGCGGAATATCAAAGTAAATACGCAGTTTTTTGTCGAGTGGCAAGCGTTGGATCTGATTCGCGATGCGGATGGCGAAGTGTTGGGTGTTGTTGCGATGGATATGGAAACCAGTGAAGTGGTGGCCTTTCATGCAAAAGCAACTATTTTTGCCACGGGTGGCGCGGGTCGCGTTTACTACTCATCCACCAATGCTTTCATTAATACCGGCGATGGTCTGGGTATGGCGGCGCGGGCGGGCATTCCGCTGGAGGATATGGAATTCTGGCAATTTCATCCGACGGGAGTGGCCGGTGCGGGTGTGCTGATCACCGAAGGGGTGCGCGGCGAAGGTGGCATACTGCGTAATGCTGATGGTGAGCGGTTTATGGAGCGCTACGCACCGAATGCTAAAGATCTGGCATCGCGCGATGTGGTTTCCCGCTCAATGCTGACCGAGATCAATGAAGGTCGTGGCGCGGGTCCGTACAAGGATTATGTGTACCTTGACCTGACTCATCTGGACCCCCAGGTTATTCTGAAGCGCTTGCCCAGCATCCATGAAATTGGTATTCAGTTTGCCGGCGTAGACTGCCTGAAAGAATATATTCCGGTTGTGCCCACGTGCCATTACCAGATGGGCGGCATTCCGACAAACCGCTTTGGTCAGGTTGTTGTGACAAAGGGCAATGATTTATCGTCTCCCGTGCCAGGCTTTTATGCGGCAGGCGAATGCGCCTGCGCCTCGGTGCATGGCGCTAACCGGTTAGGGACTAATTCATTGCTCGATTTACTGGTGTTCGGTAAATCATCAGGTGAAGCCGCGGTTGCCTCGATTCGAGAAAATGTTAAAGCGCACAAGCCATTACCTGTTGATGCGATTGAAAAGTCCTTGGCGCGTCTGGATCGGCTGAATACGCAAAAAGGCGGTTCTAATGTGCATGAAACGCGGGTGTTAATGCAGCGGACGATGCAAAAACATGCCGGGGTATTCCGCTTTAGCCAGTTGCTCAAAGAGGGCGTCGATAAAATTCTCGAAGTAGCTCAAGCGGTTGCACGCACAGAAATTCAGGATAAGTCCAAGGTGTTCAACACGGCACGCATTGAAGCACTCGAGCTGGATAACCTGATTGAAGTAGCCAAGGCCACCATGATTTCAGCGGAAGCACGCAAGGAGTCGCGCGGGGCTCATGTGCGTGACGATGCCCACGATACGCCTGAAACACCCGATGGCCGCGATGATCAAAACTGGTTGAAACATACCCTGTGGCATCGTGATGGTAATCGTCTTGATTACAAACCGGTACAAATGAAACCGCTTTCAGTCGCTACCATCGAACTGAAAAAGCGTACCTACTAAGAAGGATATAAGGATGACAACGCCCCTCGCAATGCGGACCTACCATTTTAAAATCTATCGTTACGATCCGGATAAAGACGCCAAGCCCTACATGCAGGATATCTCCGTCGTGTGCGATCCAATGGACAAAAAATTGCTTGATGCAATGGTCAAGCTAAAAGCCAAGGATGATTCATTGTCCTTTCGCCGTTCCTGTCGTGAAGGCGTTTGTGGGTCGGACGCCATGAATATCAATGGCAAAAATGGTCTGGCCTGCCTGACTGATCTGGCGGCTTTCCCCGAAGGTAAACCCATTGTGTTGCGCCCGTTGCCAGGCTTGCCTGTAGTACGCGATTTAATCGTCGATATGACGCAATTTTTTAAGCAATATCTTTCGATCAAGCCGTATCTTGTCAATGATGACCCCTTGCCTGAACGTGAACGGTTGCAGTCACCTGAAGACAGAGAAGAGCTTAACGGCCTTTACGAATGCATTATGTGCGCGTGTTGCACAACCGCATGCCCTTCGTTTTGGTGGAATCCGGACAAATTTGTCGGCCCGGCGGGTTTGCTTGCTGCTTATCGCTTCATTGCTGATACGCGAGACCAAGCGACTAATGAGCGGCTGGATAATCTGGAAGACCCTTATCGTCTGTTCAGGTGTCATACGATCATGAACTGCGTGGATGTTTGCCCTAAAGGATTGAATCCAACCAAAGCGATCGGCAAGATCAAAGAAATGCTGGTTCAGCGAGCCGTCTGATTTAAATTCATCATGCCTGAAGATCGTCATGTTCGCTTGGGAAGGCTGCGCTGGCAATGCCGGCGAGCCTTGTTGGAGCTGGATTTGCTGTTCGAGAGATTTTGGCAGCGGTATGGCGACACGATTGATCTGCAAGATGAAGCAGCACTGGGGCAGCTGTTAGCGCTGGACGATTATGACTTGTGGGCGTTGGTAAGCGGAACTCAAAAAATTGATGATCCGCAATTAATACAGATGATTGAGCGCATACGCAACGAATTTGTACCGCTTGATCATGAACGAATGAGTGACAATTTTTATTTCAACGCTACCACATAGGGGAACCGAGTATGAGTACAAACCGCACCGCAAATTTTTCTGTCGATAGCAAGAACGTTGAATTTCCAGTGATGTCTGGGACGCATGGCAATGATGTCATCGACATTCGGACTCTGGGAGCTAAAACAGGCTTGTTTACTTATGATCCCGGCTTTCTTTCCACCGCGAGTTGCCAATCGAAAGTGACTTACATTGATGGTGATAAAGGCGAGCTGCTTTACCGGGGTTATCCGATCGAGCAATTAGCCGGCGAGTGTAATTTTCTTGAGGTAGCTTATCTGCTGAAAAATGGCGAATTGCCAAATTTAGAGCAAAAAACAAAATTTGAAGGAACCATCAAAAATCACACGATGGTGCATGAACAGTTGGTCAAGTTTTATCAAGGCTTTCGGCGTGATGCGCATCCGATGGCCGTCATGGTTGGTGTAGTCGGTGCCTTGTCGGCTTTTTACCATGATGCACATGATTTTTCTGATGCAGAACATCGCAGTATTTCGTTTAACCGGCTAGTCGCCAAGATGCCAACGATCGTTGCCATGACCTACAAATACAGTATCGGTCAGCCATTCATGCACCCGCGCAATGATCTCGACTACACATCTAATTTCATGCAAATGATGTTCGGCACACCCGCCGAGGAATACAAGCCTAACCCGGTGTTAGTGCGCGCACTGGATGTTATTTTTACCCTGCATGCTGATCACGAACAAAATGCCTCTACCTCAACCGTGCGCTTGGCTGGCTCGTCGGGGGCGAATCCGTTTGCCTGTATTTCTGCCGGAATCGCTTGTCTTTGGGGCCCTGCACACGGGGGTGCCAATGAAGCTTGCCTGCAAATGCTGGAAGAAATTGGTGATGTTTCCCGTGTTGGTGAATATATTAAACGTGCCAAAGATAAATCAGATGGCTTTAAGCTGATGGGCTTTGGTCATCGCGTCTATAAGAACTTTGACCCACGTGCCAAGCTGATGAGTAAAGTATGTGCTGATGTTTTGAGCGAATTAGGCCTGGAGAACGACCGCTTGTTCAAGCTGGCTAAAGAGCTTGAAAGAATTGCGTTGGAAGACGACTATTTCATTGAAAAGAAACTTTATCCGAATGTTGATTTTTACTCAGGTATTGTGCAAAAAGCGCTGGGTATACCAACGTCCATGTTCACCTGCATTTTTGCCTTGGCGCGGACCGTTGGCTGGATGACTCAATGGGAAGAAATGATCACTGATCCTGAGTACAAAATCGGTCGTCCACGTCAGCTTTACACCGGAGCTGCTCGCCGTGATGTTATTGAGCTCGGCAAGCGTTGAACCATTGGATTAAAAAACAGTAATTCAAAGTAGCCCAATTTTTTACATAGCCCAACGAATGATAAAGGTGATGCCATGATGAAGCAGATGCTGTCTAATTCTTATTTATTTGGCGCTAACACGCCTTATATCGAAGAGTTGTACGACGCTTACCTTGCTAACCCCGCATCGGTTGATCCTACATGGCGAGACTACTTCGACAAGCTGTCCATTCTGCCGGGTGCTGGCAACTATACCGGGCCGGATGTGGCGCATTATCCGGTCATTGCTTCGTTTGCCCAGCGTGCTAAAGAAGGCACGCTGCATTCACCAGCGCGCACAATTGCAACGGATGACAAGCAAGTAAAGGTGTTGCAACTGATCAATGCCTATCGTTTTCTGGGAAATCGATGGGCGCAAATTGATCCATTAAAACGAAGTGAACGCCCAGTCATTGCTGAGTTGGAACCTTCGCATTACGGCTTTACTGAGGCTGATTTAGGACAAAGCTTTCAAACAGGCTCATTCGCCGCTTTGCCAGACACCGCGACCTTGCGTGAGATTCTTGAGGCATTGCGTGAGACCTATTGTGGCACCATTGGCTCTGAATACATGTATATGGCGGATATCCAGCAAAAACGCTGGATACAGGCCAAGCTAGAACCGATCCGTGCAACGCCTTCGCATACAACAGAAGAAAAGAAGCGATTTCTTGAGCGGGTAACGGCAGCTGAGACGCTTGAGCGTTATTTACATACCCGCTATGTGGGACAAAAACGCTTTTCGCTCGAAGGTGGTGAATCGACCATTTTGGCAATGGATGAGTTGATTCGTGTGGGTGGTAGCCACGGTATTCAAGAAATTGTGATCGGCATGGCGCATCGTGGTCGCTTGAATGTACTGGTGAATACCCTGGGCAAGTCGCCAAAAATGCTGTTTGATGAGTTTGAGGGCAAGAAAGCGTCTGATCTTTCAGCAGGTGATGTTAAATACCACATGGGTTTTTCATCAGATCTTGCTACGCCGGGTGGCCCGGTTCACCTCACGCTCGCTTTTAATCCTTCCCATCTTGAAATTGTGAATCCAGTGGTTGAAGGTTCGGTGTATGCCCGTCAGCGGCATCGTGGCGATAGAACGGGATCGCAAGTGTTAGCGGTGCTGCTTCACGGCGATGCCGCTGTGGCAGGTCAAGGCGTGAATCAGGAAATATTGAATTTTTCTGCCACGCGCGGTTATGGTACGGGTGGCACCGTGCATATTGTGATCAATAACCAGATTGGGTTTACCACATCTGATATCCGTGATTATCGTTCCTCGCTGTACTGCACCGATATTTTCAAAATGATCGAGGCGCCCATTTTTCATGTCAACGGAGACGACCCGGAGGCTGTTGCCTTCGTCACCAAACTGGCCATGGAATACCGGCAAGAATTCAAGCGCGATGTCGTGATTGATCTGGTGTGCTTTCGCAAGCTTGGCCACAACGAGCAAGATGAGCCTATGGTCACGCAACCGCTGATGTACAAAAAAATCAGCCAGCACCCAGGGACGCGCCAGTTATATGCAGACAAACTGGTAGCACAAGGTATCTGCGCAGCCGGCGAGCCTGAGCAAGTAATTGCGGATTACCGCGCAGCCCTTGACCGGGGTGAGCTGCTTTACAACCCGGTGTTGGAAAATTACGCACACAAGTTTTTAATTGACTGGACGCCATTCATCGGTCAGCCCTATACCGATAAATGTAATACCGCTGTGCCGATAGCTGACTTGAAGAGTCTGGCCAAACAAATCTCGACCATCCCCGATAACTTCACGCTCCATTCACGCGTGCAAAAAATTATTGATGATCGCCGCTCGATGAGTGAAGGCAAGCTCCCGCTGGATTGGGGGATGGCTGAAAACCTGGCTTACGCTACGCTACTGGTGCAGGGTTTTGGTGTGCGCGTGTCTGGTGAAGATACCGGACGCGGTACTTTTTTCCATCGGCATGCCGTTTTGCACGACCAGAATCGTGAAAAATGGGACGATGGTAACTATATGCCATTGCAAAATCTGGGCAATAAACAAGCGCCGTTTGTGGTGATTGATTCGGTGTTATCAGAAGAAGGTGTCATGGCGTTTGATTACGGTTATTCGACCGCAGCGCCTAATGAGCTGGTTGTCTGGGAAGGTCAATTTGGCGACTTTGCCAATGGCGCGCAGGTCGTCATTGATCAGTTCATCTCCTCTGGCGAAGCCAAATGGGGGCGCTTGTCCGGGCTTACCCTGATGTTGCCTCACGGCTATGAAGGGCAAGGTCCGGAACACTCTTCTGCGCGGATCGAGCGATTCATGAGTTTGTCAGCAGAAAATAACTGGCAGGTATGCATCCCTACTACGCCCGCACAGATTTTCCATTTACTTCGCCGACAGATGTTACGCAAACTGCGGAAACCATTAATCATCATCACACCCAAATCGCTGCTGCGGCATAAGGATGCTGTGTCATCACTGAGTGAGCTTTCCAAAGGAAAATTCCAGACAGTGATTGGTGAAACCGATGAGCTGGACGCCAAAAAAGTGACGCGTGTTGTCATGTGTTCTGGCAAGATTTATTATGAATTGGTGGCGCATCGTCGCGAACAGAAGATTACGAACACCGCGATTATTCGGCTGGAGCAGCCCTATCCATTTCCGGAAGCCGAGCTTGATGCCGAGTTGGCGAAGTGGCCAAAAGCCAAAGAGGTGGTGTGGTGCCAGGAAGAGCCGCGCAACCAAGGCTGCTGGTACTGGCTGGCTTCGCGCCAGCATCTGGTGAATGCCATAGATCAGGCGGCCTTGTTTCTGGTGAGCCGTCCGGCCTCGGCGTCACCTGCGGCTGGCTACTACTCCAAGCACAACGCACAACAAAAAGCAGTTATTGAGGGCGCATTCGGCGTGCTCAAGGCACCGCAGTAATTCGTAATTCATTGGAACGAGTGAGGAATATATGCTGATCGAAGTCAAAGTCCCCCAGTTGTCTGAATCAGTCGCTGAGGCGACACTTTCTGCATGGCATGTCAAAGAAGGCGATGCCGTTGACCGCGATCAAAATCTGATCGATATAGAAACCGATAAAGTCGTGCTTGAGCTGCCAGCACCTTCAGCGGGTGTGATCGTCAAAATCATTAAACCCAATGGAGCAACGGTAGTTGCCGGCGAGGTCATTGCGCATCTTGATACTGAGGCTACTTTGGCCGCTTCAGCAACTACAGCAACTGCGGGCGTATCAGCTGGAGCTTTCGTGCCCGCAGTGCAAACTGGCGCTGCCGTGGTTTCTGGCTTGGTCGGTTCAGTGACTCCAGTTTCCGCAGCTCCAATCGCTATGCCTTCTGCACGCAAGATCATGGATGAAAAAGGCCTGACGGCGGCGGATGTCCAGGGCAGTGGGCGTGGCGGCCGTATCCTTAAAGAAGACGTCTCCGGTGCGCCAAAAGCTGCAGCAATCAGTGCTGCTGCCGTCTCCCAAGGGAACTTGTTACGCGGCGTCTCACCAGCGCCGACTTCTACCACACAGTCTTCCTTGCCGCAACCCTCCGTAGTGAATACAGATGCGATTACCGCGAATCGCTCCGAGCAACGTGTGCCGATGTCGCGTTTGCGCGTGCGGGTAGCTGAGCGGCTGCTTCAATCGCAAGCAACTAACGCTATTTTGACGACCTTTAATGAAGTCAACATGGCACCCGTGATGGAACTGCGTAAAAAATATCAGGAGAAATTCGAAAAAGAACATGGCGTCAAATTGGGCTTCATGTCATTTTTCGTTAAGGCGGTTGTAGCCGCACTGAAAAAATATCCCGTGATCAATGCCTCAGTCGATGGCAATGACATTGTCTATCACGGCTATTTCGATATCGGTATTGCCGTCGGTTCCCCTCGTGGTTTGGTCGTGCCGATTTTGCGTGATGCCGATCAAATGAGCCTGGCGCAAATTGAAAAGAAGATTGCTGAGTTTGGCCAGAAAGCCAAGGATGGAAAGCTTTCGCTCGAAGAGTTAACTGGCGGCACGTTTACGATTTCCAATGGCGGCATTTTCGGGTCGATGCTTTCCACGCCGATCATCAATCCACCGCAATCCGCCATCCTGGGCGTTCATGCGACCAAAGATCGTGCAGTTGTTGAAAATGGTCAGGTTGTTGTTCGCCCGATGAATTATTTTGCCATGTCGTACGACCACCGCATCATTGATGGCCGTGAGGCCGTGCTCGGCTTGGTGACCATCAAGGAAGCACTGGAAGATCCTGCGCGTCTTTTGCTCGATATATGACTTTTAGCGCGAGTTGGCATTAAAGATTAGCGTTGAAAATTACTGATTTTGAAAGGTTGTCTCATGTTCAAACAATTTGATGTTGTCGTTATTGGGGGTGGGCCGGGTGGCTATGTGGCTGCTATTCGTGCCGCCCAGTTAGGGTTGTCTACGGCATGCATTGAATCCGAATCCTATGCCGACCCGAAAGGTGCGGTTCGGTTGGGCGGAACGTGCCTGAATGTGGGCTGCATTCCTTCCAAAGCACTATTGCAATCATCTGAATTGTTCGAGCAAGCAACCCATTCTTTCATCATGCATGGCATCTCTGCGAGCGATGTGAAAATGGATGTGGCCACCATGGTCAAGCGCAAAGATAACATTGTTGATCAGCTCACGAGTGGCATTAAGAGTTTGTTCAAGAAAAACAAAGTCACCTTGCTGGCGGGCCACGGAAAATTTGTCGGCCGCGAAAACGACCGCTGGCAAATCGATGTCAGCGGCGAAATAGTTGAAGCAACGCATGTCATTGTGGCAACTGGATCTCAGGCGCGCCACTTGCCAAATATTCCCGTGGATAACAAAATTGTTTGCGACAATGTGGGGGCGCTGTCTTTCGAGACCGCACCCAAACGACTAGGCGTTATCGGGGCAGGCGTCATTGGCTTGGAGTTGGGTTCTGTCTGGAAAAGGCTTGGTTCTGAAGTCACCATTCTTGAAGCGATGCCGGATTTTCTGGTGTCAGCCGATACGGCAGTTGCTAAAGAAGCATGGAAAACATTCACGCAAAAGCAGGGTTTAGCGATTCACCTGGGCGCGAAAATCACAAAAGTGGATGTCACCAAAAAAGGCGTCACTGTGGCTTATGAGCTAGGCGATGAATCACAAGTGCTGGAATGTGATCGACTCATTGTGTCTGTGGGGCGTATCCCGACAACTCACAGTATCGGTGCCGAAACCGTTGGTTTGGTGATGACGGAGCGTGGTTTTATTGCGGTTGATGCGCAGTGCCGCACCAATTTACCCAGCGTTTGGGCGGTAGGGGATGTCGTGCCAGGCCCCATGCTTGCCCACAAAAGCATGGAAGAAGGCGTGATGGTTGCTGAATGTATCGCTGGGCAAAAAGGTCATGTCAATTATGACGTTATCCCGTGGGTGATCTATACCCATCCGGAAATCGCCTGGGTTGGTAAAACAGAACAACAGTTGAAAAATGAAGGCACTGAATACCGTGTCGGACAGATTCCTTTTGCTGCCAATGGTCGCGCATTAGGGCAGGGGGACACCACCGGTTTTGTCAAAATGCTGGCATGCGCCAAAACGGATCGTGTTCTCGGCGTGCATGTTATCGGTAACAATGCATCAGAGTTGATTGCAGAGGCCGTAGTGGCGATGGAATTCAACGCATCTTCGGAAGATATTGCCCGCATTTGCCACGCACATCCCACCTTATCCGAAGCAATGCATGAGTCTGCATTGGCGGTTGATAAACGCGCACTGCATTTTTAGTCTTTGCCATTGCAGCACTTTGTTATGGTGTTTTGCGGCGGCTGGGTAGCGCTTCATTTTGATAGCAAGGCATGGGTTCGCCAGTGGCCAAGGCGCTTTTTATCGATGCTGTAATAATTCACCCCATGCCCTATCGAACTCTTAACGTTGTTAAAGACGGCGTGCGCAGAGCGTTCAGTGCAACGCTTGCCGAGCGCAACATTGTTGCCGATGCTGAACAACTAATTGCCGTGGAACGGCTGCAAGTGTTCTATGACGAATTGCTTGCCCTGAAAGCTGCGCGGCGTAATCGATTGCGCAAGTTCTTCATTCACCCTGAGCTACCCCGTGGGGTTTGGCTTTGGGGTGGAGTAGGTCGTGGTAAGAGCTTTCTCATGGATTGTTTTTTTGATGCCGTCCCTTATCAGAGAAAACGGCGTGTGCATTTTCATGCCTTCATGCGCGAGGTGCATCAAGCGCTCAAAGCGTACCACTTCGAAACAGATCCTCTGGCCAAAGTAGCCGCCGACATTGCACGAGATACTCGGTTGATGTGTTTTGATGAATTTCATGTGTCAGATATTGCCGATGCCATGATTCTTGGCCGCTTGATGAAAGCCCTGTTTGATGGTGGCGTTGTTTTTTGCATTACTTCCAATTACCCACCCGATGGCCTTTATCCGAATGGGTTGCAAAGACAAAATTTTTTACCGACGATACAGCTATTGAACCAGACGCTGGATGTGTTGAAAATTGATGCCGGCATAGATTACCGCCTGCGTACCTTAGAGCAGGCAGACATATTTTTAGTCGAGGATTTCGTATTAGCCACTAAATCTTTGCAGCAGATGTTTCGTCAGCTGGCGGGTGGCGAAGGATCCACGCAGGCCATCACCCTGGTGAATCGCGATTTACCTGTGGTGCGACGTGCCCAAGGCATCATCTGGTTTGATTTTGCGACACTCTGTGCAGGCCCGCGTTCGCAAAATGATTACCTGGCGTTAGCTGAGGAATATCACACTGTGATGTTATCTAACGTGCCAAAAATGACCCTTAATGATTCAAGTGCAGCGCGACGGTTTACCTGGCTGGTTGACGTGCTTTACGATCATCGGGTGAAGTTGATTATCAGCGCAGCATGCCCTGCCGAAGCGCTGTACATGCAAGGCCCGCAAACGATTGAATTTGCCCGCACGGTTAGCCGTTTGATTGAAATGCGCTCACATGAGTATTTGGCTAGTGCCCATAAATCAGCCGTCGCATTAACCCCGGATGAAAAAAGAACGACGTAAAAATAGTGCTTGATTTACTTGGCGAATGCTCGGTTAGAATAAGTCATACTTACCCGGAGGGCAAACCGAATGCTGCATGCTGGAGAAGCCGCGCCTGATTTCCTGTTGCCCGATGCGGACATGGCGTGGGTCGATTCTCGCTCGGTATATGGTCAGTACCATGCCGTGTTGTTTTTCTATCCTCGTGACAACACGCCTAACTGCATTATTGAAGCCGCTGATTTTTCAGATCACGAAAGTGAGTTTGCCAAGCTGGGCTGTAAAATATTCGGTGTTTCACGTGATGATTGCTATTCACACGCAAATTTTCGTGATCTACATGGCTTGTCTGTGCCTCTGCTTTCTGATGAAAAAGGCGAGGTATGTCGACAATTTGGTGTTAGCCAATACCGTGAGCATGACGGCCACAAAAAACTTTGTATCATTCGCTCTACGTTTATTATCGACAAAAACGGCATTGTTCAGCATGCACTTTACGATGTGCAGCCCAGAGGGCACGCCGCTACGGTTTATCAACTTGTTCAACGTTTAAATGGCAAAGGAAAGCATCATGCAAATCGCTAGAAACAGCGTCGTCACTCTTAAATATACGGTTAAAGATCCGGATGGCAATCTGATTGATGCGGGTAATGCGCCACTCGTCTATTTGCATGGTGGTTATGGCGGTATTTTTGATCGCATTGAAGAAGAAATTCAAGGCAAAGTCGCTGGTGACAGCATTGAAGTCAAGCTGCAACCTGAAGACGCTTTTGGCGAATATGACGCTGAATTGATCATCATCGAGCCGCGCAACCTGTTTCCGGATAACATCGAAATGGGTACCCAGTTTGAACGTGGTGACGAAGATGAACGGTTATATACAATTACCGATATTACGGAAGATAAAGTTGTTGTCGACGGGAATCATCCGCTGGCCGGCATAGCGTTGATTTTTTCTTGCACGGTGACGGATGTCCGTGCTGCAACAGCGGAAGAAATCACCCATGGCCACGTTCACGGGGCACACGGTCACCACCATTGATCCCCGAATACGACGCAGGGAATATTTCCTGAACGGAGATACGCCCCTTTTAGAACCGTGATGACTGCACTGAACTGGTCTGGTCAGCTGCTTTTCCCACTACCGATTTCATCTGCAGGAGCATCTCCGCCGAGTGCTTTATAGAGTTGGGCCGCAGCAGTGAGCATTGCACTGCGCACCTGAATGGCGCTTTGTTGAGCTGTGAATGCATCGCGTTGCGCATCCAGCAACTCAAGGTAACTGGAAACCCCCGCGCGGTAGCGAGCATCGACAAGTTTTAAGCGTTCGGTTTGAGATTTTTCAGTAGCGTTCAGGGCGCTAAGTTGCTCACTCAGTTGATCACGCGCAGCCAAGGCATCGGCCACTTCGCGGAAGGCTTGCTGTATGGTTTTTTCATAATCAGCAACGGCGATGACTTTTCGTGCTTCTGTCAGGCTAACGTTGGCTTGTGTACGGCCGGAATCAAACAACGGTTGCACTAAGGATGGCGCAAAACTCCATGCGCCAGTGCCAGCGTCAAACAAGCCGGAGAGAGTTCGACTGGCCGTACCGAAAGCCAGGCTCAGTCCGATACGGGGAAAAAATGCGGCACGGGCGGCGCCGATATTGGCATTCGCCGCGAACAAGCGCTGCTCGGCTGAGCGGACATCCGGACGACGCAGCAAAGCCTCACTGGGTACTGACACCGGCAGCGCAGGCAATTCACCTTGATCGATCAGCGGACGACTTGGGGGCAAATCCTGCGTTACCGTGCCGACGAATAAAGCCAGTGTATTGCTGGCGAGGCGTTGGCTACGTTCGAGATTGGCGAGCTCAGCACGTGCTGATTCATAGGCTGCGTCTGCTGCCAGAAAGTCAAGGTCACCGGCGAGCCCGACATCACGCCGTTTGCCGATGAGTCGACGACTGTTTGCACGACTATCCAGAGTAGCCTGAGCTAAGAGGCGCCGCTCATCAAGCCCTTGCAATGTGTAATAAGCATTGGCGACATCCGCGATCAAGCTTAAGCGAAATGCCTCACGGGCTTCGGCTGTCGCAAGATAGTTTGCGAGTGCAGCGGCATCAAGATTTTTAACGCGGCCCCAAAAGTCGAGCTCAAAGGCTGTCACGCCTAAATTAACATCGTATCGACGGTTTGTTTGGGTTTGTAGCGTCGGGGATAATTGAGCAGGAGTACGCGCGGCTAACTGTGCAGCGCCAAGATTCACTGTGGGTAAACGATCCGAACGGATGATGCCATGCAGTGCTTGGGCTTCTTCTACGCGAGCGATGGCAATGCGCATGTCACGGTTGTGATCGAGTGCGGCTTCAATCAAGCGCTGCAAGCGAGGATCCGTAAAGAAGCTGCGCCAACTCATCGATTGTGCTACCGTGACGCTTAGGGATTCATGAGCTGCCGTGTCATCAGCACCGGCTTTTGCATAAGATGGCCATTGTGCAGGCACCGGGAGCTCTGGCCGATGATAGGCGGGAGCAAAAGAGCAACCTGCAAGCGTGAGGGTCGCCGCCCAAGTGCATAACTTATGCATCGTGTGACTCCTTATGTGGTAGTGGCTTTCCAGGGAAAATACGGCGCACGACCACAAAGAAAATCGGCACAAAGAACACTGCCAGCAGGGTGGCAGTGAACATGCCACCGATCACGCCTGTTCCAATGGCATGGCGGCTTTCAGCACCTGCGCCGGTCGAAATTGCGAGTGGAAAAACTCCCGCTATAAATGCAATGGAGGTCATCAAGATAGGCCGGAAGCGCAAGCGGCAGGCTTCGAGCGTGGCGTCAATCAAGCTCATGCCATCATCTTGGAGCTTACGTGCAAACTCGATAATAAGAATCGCATTTTTGGATGAAAGACCAATAATCGCAATGAGTCCGACTTTGAAATAAACGTCGTTAGGCAATCCTCGTAAGCTGACAGAAAGTACCGAGCCAAAGATACCGAGTGGAACAGCAAGCATGACCGCAAACGGGATAGACCAGCTTTCATAGAGCGCCGCAAGACATAAGAAAACTGCCATCAGGGAAACTGCGAATAGCAAAGGTGCTTGGACACCCGCTAACTTTTCTTCAAAAGCAATGCCGGACCATTCAAAACCAATACCCGTTGGTAGCTTGGCTGCAATATCTTCCATGACAGAGAGCGCTTCACCGCTGCTTTGACCAGGGGCAGGGCCGCCAGAGAGCTTCATTGAAGGCAAGCCATTAAAGCGGTCAAGCCTGGGTGGCGCAACAATCCAGCGTGGCGTTACTAGCTCACTCAGCATGACCATGTCACCTTTACTGTTTCGTACCGGTAAGTGCAGGATCGTATCAACGGTTTTGCGCGTATCCGCATCGGCTTGCATTTGCACGCGTAAGACGCGGCCTTGCATAACAAAGTCATTGATGTAGGCAACTCCAAGGGCAGACTGCATGGTCTCATTCAGATCAGTCATGCTAACGCCCAAAGTCTCTGTTTTTGTGCGATCCACATCTAGAAACAGTTGCGGCGCAGGTTCCTGACCCTCGGGCCTTACACCTGCCAGATGAAGGTTTTGCGATGCCATCTCCAATGCAATATTTCTGGCTTCGACTAATTTTTCGCGCCCAATACCACCACGGTCCTGCAAGCGGAAGTCAAATCCACCGGCAGCAGCTAGTTCGGGGATAGGCGGTGGATTGATGGTAAATATCATCGCCTGCTTGATTTTGAAAAGCGCCATGTTAGCCTTGCGTACCAGTGTTTGCGCTGAACTGTCACGTGAGCTTCGCTGGCTCCAGTCTTTTAGTGTGACAAAGGCAAGCGCAGAGTTTTGACCTGCGCCAGCAAATGAAAAACCAATTATGCCGACGACATGTGCAACTTCCGGTTGCTTCATGAAATATTCTTCAACTCGGGATAGGACGTCAACAGTTCGACTTGTCGTAGCGCCGGGAGGCAACTGGATAGTGGTAATAAAATACCCTTGATCTTCTTCAGGAAGGAAGCTATCTGGCAGATGACTAAACAGCCAGCCGGCAGCAACAATAACGAGCGCATACAGGACAAGGTAACGTGTACCTTTCTTGACAAGACGCGATACGCCCGCTACATAACGCGTGGTGGTTTGGGTAAAGAAACGATTGAATCGCCCCAAGAAACCATGCTCGGTGACTGCCGCCTGATTGGGATGCACCTTCAGCAAGGTTGCACACAATGCGGGCGTCAGTGTCATGGCCATCAGTGAGGAAAAGCCCATTGTCAAGACAAGTGTGACTGCAAACTGTCGATAGATGGCGCCAGTTGAACCGCCAAAAAAAGTCATTGGCAGAAATACGGCAGAAAGCACTACGGTAATAGCAATCACCGCGCTGGTAATTTGCCCCATGGCCTTTTTTGTGGCGTCTCGTGGCGATAGATTTTCTGTAGTCATCAGCCGCTCAACATTTTCAACGACCACAATCGCGTCATCAACGACGATACCAATGGCCAGTACCATGGCGAAAAGGGTTAATACATTGATTGAGTAACCAAAGGCATACAGTCCCAACACGCCACCCATAAGCGCAATAGGCACAACGATTGTAGGAATGAGGGTGGCGCGTAAGTTACCCATGAATAAATACATCACCAGAAACACGAGAAAAACAGCCTCGAATAAGGTGGTAACTACTTCGCGTATTGAAATGGCAACAAATCGGGATGTATCATAAGGAACCAGCCAGTCAATTTTTTCTTTCGGAAAAAAACGCGCGAGTTCCGCCATTTTCGACCTGGCGGCTTTTACAGTGTCCAGTGCATTAGCCCCTGGAGATAAACGAATGGCAATGCTGGCGCTATTTTTCCCATCGACCCTGGATGCGCGGGCATAACTTTGCGCTGCCAGTCCTACCTGTGCTACGTCTCTCAAGCGCAGGGTTGAGCCATCCGGGTTGGTGCGAACAATAATATTGCCAAACTCTTCGGGCGTAGTCAGGCGGCCCCTCACCACAATAACGGCGTTTAGTTCTTGCCCCGGTGTTGCTGGCAATTGACCCAATTCGCCGGTAGCAATTTGCACATTCTGTGCGCGAACCGCACGAGTAATGTCACCCGGGGTTAGACGGTAGGAAAAAAGCTTGTCGGGTTTGAGCCAAATTCGCATGGAATATTCGGTACCAAACAGCAGGGCTTCACCCACTCCGGGTACGCGTCGCATGGGTTCGAGCAGGTTGGCAGATACATAGTTGCCAAGATCAGTCGAATCAAGACTGTTATCAGGTGAAACTAATGCGAAAAACATCACAAAGTTGCGCGCTGATTTAGTCACGGTCACGCCTAAACGACGAACGTCATCGGGCAGCCTGGCCTCTACTCTCTTGATGCGGTTTTGCGCTTCTACAGAGGCATAGTTAAGATCAGTCCCTGGAGTAAAGGTCAGTGTGACAGAACCGGTGCCAACATCAGAAGCAGATTCCATGTACAGCAGGTTCTCGATGCCATTCATTTCCTGCTCAATCAGTGCTACCGCAGTTTCTTCGACAATTTGCGCGGAAGCACCGGGATAGTTGAGCGATATAGTCAGTCCTGGGGGCGCTACGGAAGGGTATTGCGCAACGGGCAAGTTGCGCAGGGCTAGTGCCCCGCCAAGGCAGATAATGATGGCGATGACCCAGGCAAATACTGGGCGATCGATGAAGAAATTAGGTAGCATGGATCAGCCTGCTTTCTTGCCGCCAGGCATTTCAGATGTTGTTGTTGGTTTAGCTGTACTCGGCGCTTGCCATGGGACTGCTTTGAAAGGAGCGCCAGGGCGCATTTTTTGAAAGCCATTCAAGATAATTTTTTCGCCGCCTTTCAGGCCTTCGCTAATGATGAAGTCGCCTTCAGCCATGTTGCCGGTTTTGACGGGTTGAGGCACGGCCTTACCATCGGGTGTAAGGAGCAGTACATACTGGCCTTGCGGCCCACTTTGCACAGCACGTTGCGGCACACGGATGACATTGTCTGCCACCGCCGAAGGAAAGCGAACCCGTGCAAACATGCCGGGTAGTAACGTGCGATCAGGATTCGAAAATTGTGCCCGGACAGACACTGCGCCTGTGCTCGGATTGACAGCTAAATCTGAAAAAAGAATTTTTCCTGATAGCGGATAAAGGCTGCCATCTTCAAGTAGGAGCTCGATCTTGGTCGATGCCGTACGCTGGAGTGTGCCTGACTTGACGGCCGCTTGCAGACGTAATAACTCGTTGCCTGGTTGCGTGAACGTGACATAAATTGGGTCAATCTGCTCGATCGTGGCTAATGCTGTCGCTTCCCCACGGCCGACCAGCGCTCCTTCTGTTACCAACGTACGTCCAATCCGCCCTGAAATGGGTGCGGGTACACGAGTATTTTCCATATCTAGTGCAGCACGTGCTAGTGTGGCTTGCGCCTGTTTGTAGCGGGCTTCAGCTGCATCCACTTCCTGCTGGCTGACGGCCTTGATTTCAACTAGCGGTTTATAGCGAGTCACGACTAGACGGGCTGCTTCCACATCAGCTTTTGCAGCATTAAGGGCGGCGGCATAGGTGCGTGAGTCGATCTGAAACAAAGTTGCGCCCGTTTTGACGTCAGAGCCTTCAGCAAACAATCTTTTTTCAACAATGCCTTCCACGCGCGCACGTACCTGAGCCGTGCGCCAAGCCTCAAGTCGCCCCGGTAAATCCTGCGTCAGGGTTGCCGAACCTGGAGCGAGTGTAATGAACTCAACCTCCGTTGGCGGCATGCCGCCACCAGGCCCTCCCGCCGGCGGAGGGCTGCCATTACCCGGTTTTGGCCCACAGCCAGCTAGCCCATTGACTAAGATTAAGCTGAAGAGCAGGAAGGTGGTGGTTGACACACGGGTAATGTTCATGACGGCTTATCCTTTGGTACGGGTAATAACATAACAACAGCAGGCAAGTACTCTTTGAGTCACTCTTTAACAGCTTCTACTGAAATTGTTAGCGTGACTTCATCGCTGACGAAGGGCGTGTGCTTGCTCATTGCAAAATCAGAACGTTTGATTTTTGTCGTGGCATGGGCGCCACAGGCATCTTTTTTCAACATTGGATGAGGCATGCAGTGAAATGAGGTGACGTCCAGTTTTACCTTCTGGGTAATTCCTTTGATTGTGAGGTCTCCCGATACTGCGACCAGCTTGTCGCCTGCAAACGTAAGCTGATCGGATTTGAAGGTAATGGTTGGGAATGTGGCTGTATCGAAAAAATCTGTGCCTTGAATATGGGTATCGAACAGTGCGAAGCCGGTATCGACTGATTTAGCATCGATAATCACATCAACACTGCCGGTTCCTGCGGCGCGATCCAGGGTAATTTTCCCTGTGGTTTTATTAAAACGTTGCATCTGGTTTGAATAACCCAGATGGCTGTATTCAAAGCGAGGAAAGGTATGTGAGCTTTCAATTACATAAGTTTCTGGTGCTGCGAGCAAAGAGGAGGTAAGGCAGGTAACTAGTGCGAAAAAAGAAATTTTCTTAATCATGGGAGTTCTCCTGAGTAGGTTAGAAAAATAGACTATCTGGGATGTGTTGACAGCATGCGTGCGAAAATCCCGTCGCGGTTGATAAAGTGATGTTTCAGTACGGCAAGAATATGTAAAGAGACTAGGCCTAGCAGCGTGAAGTTCAACACCTCATGAATTTCCTGAAGCAAATCTCCCAGTGCTTTGTCTTTGGCAATTAGGTCAGGTAGCGGAAAAACGCCGAACCAGACTGTTTGAAACCCCTTGGCAGAACTCATGAGCCAGCCTGAAAGGGGGATGAACAGCAGGAGTAAATACAAGGAGTGATGCACAGCATGTGTGGTGATCTGCTGCCAACGAGGCAAAGAGGCGGGTAGCGCCGGTGGGCGGTGCGAGGCACGCCATAGCACGCGCAAGATGGCGAGCATTAACACGGTAATGCCAAGCCACTTATGGTAGCTGTACAACTGAAGTTTAGTGGGTGATAAAGGTAGCTCATGCATATATACACCGAGGGGAAAGACGGCCAGGATCAATAGTGCTATAAGCCAGTGGAAGGCAATGGCAGTCCCTGTGTAGGTGGTTGAATCGGACCGATTCATAGAGTTTTTCCTTTGGTTTTTTGGCTTTCAAACGCATGGCGTAAGTTGCTCAGAACTTCTTCAATATGGCTGATTTCTTTTGTTTGAAGATGCGCGAAAGCTTGACCCATATACGCTAAGTGTCCAGGAAATACCTTCTCAAACAGGGTTTGCCCTTTTTTGGTTAGCGTGATGATCTGACTGCGCCCGTCGAGGGTGCTGGGCGTTCTGCTAACCAGCCCTTTGAGCTGCAAACGATCAACGACACCAGTCAGTGTGCCTTTGGTAATTAAAGTTTTCTCGACCAGTTCTTTGGGTGTCATGCTTTGACCATTGCCCAATGTGACAAGAATGTCAAACTGAGAAATCGTCAGTCCTTGCTGGCAGATGTGCGCACTAGCATATCCTTCAAATGCTTGGTAACAGTGGACGAGCTCCCTTAAGGTGGAGCGGAAGGTTGCCTGTGGCATACGCAAGAATTAAGTAAATAATTAGTTCTAACAGGAACCAATATAGCAAGATGCTTAGCCTGCGTCAATAAAAATTGCTTATTCGCAAAGCACAGCCAAGTCAGAGGCAGAGATGTTACTCAGTGAATAGTTCAAACAATATGTTACGCAGCCATTGGCTTGCTGGATCACGGTGTGATCGGGCATGCCATAGCAGGTTGATATCTGTTGGGGGAAGCATGATTGGGTGGGGCACGTACACCAATCCAAATGGTTCACAAAGAATTTCAGCCAACTTGTTTGGGATCGTTGCGATAAGATCAGTGTCGCGTAGCAAATAACCCGTGCTTAGGAAATGTGACACGCGCAATCTTATATTTCGCTGCGGTGCTTTGCTTGCCATGATTTTATCGAGTAGTTCGTAGTCGCTGCCTTCGGTGACGATGGTTAAGTGATCGGCAGTTTGAAATTCATTTATCCCGAAAGTATTGCTTGCCATGGGATGACCACGTCGAAAAGCACAAACATAATTCTGCTGGAACAGACGACGCTGAAAAAAGCCCGCCTGTAAGTGCGGTAGATGACCAAGGGCGAAGTCAATGTCGCCAGACTCTAAAGCGAGCTTAAGTGATTCTCCCGCACCGGCGCGGGTTGCCTGTAGCGTAACTCCAGGCGCTTCTTTAGCTAGCCGGTCCATTAGTTTAGGCATCAAGTAGCTTTCACCAATATCGAAGGCTGAGATCACAAATTTCCGCGTGCTTTTGGCAGGGTTAAAACTCGTCAGGTGGCTAAGTGTTTCTTGAATAGTCGCTAATGCTTGTGCCAACGGCGCGGCTAACTCTTCTGCACAGAGCGTGGGGGCCATCCCTGCGGAAGTACGAACAAAAAGTTCGTCGCCCGTCAGTTGTCGTAAACGCTTAAGAGTGTTGCTCATCGCAGGTTGCGAGAGTCCTAGATTATCTGCTGCCCGCGAAACATTCCTATCGAGATACAGGCGGTGGAACGCTACTAAAAGGTTAAGGTCGATCGAACGAAGTTTCATATTTTTTAGGCTCGCGTCGCTGGCTGCCAAGTATTCGTTATGTGAATGAAAACTATTATATAGACAAGTTTTTTGGATGCCTTTAATATTGTATGCTTCGTTCCCGATCCGTTTGAGCATGGCTTGATCGGTCCGGGGTGTCAGTGTTTAATTAAACCATCAGGAATTGATGTATGAATACTCGTGTAAAAATTTGCAAGCTTGGAGATATTTCTCCAGGTGAAATGAGGGCTGTTGATATGGCTGGCTTAAAGCCCATTGCCCTCTTTAATCTTGATGGAACGCACTATGCAACCAGTAATATCTGTACGCACAATATTGCTATGCTGACGGATGGTTATTTTGAAGGTGAAGTAGTCGAGTGTCCGTTGCATGGAGGGAGTTTCGATATAAAAACGGGTGAACCACTGTCTTTCCCTTGCGAGATTGCGCTACAAACCTATCCTGTCATTGTTGAGGGTGATGATGTTTATATTGAGGCGGAAGTTGGGGTGTGATCAGCAAGAAGGATTCGTTTTGTTATAGTTGATATGGTTATGTGACACCTGAGCGTCTGGTTTAGCTACGCTATAAAAAATAAAAAAGTGTGGTTTTTTCAAAATATTTTTGATTCCTTTCTCGGAGATTCTTCTTTATGAAGGTACTTGCATTTGAGCAGTTGGCTTACCGCCATTTCGCGTCGGATTATGCAAACAATTACGACTCGATAACCACTATGCCGTATCACACATTGGTTGATCGCAAGCTCATGCATCAAGACCACATGCATTTTCTGGATGAAATGCTGCATGCAGCGCGTTCAGGTTTTGATGGTCTGGCCACAACAGAGCATGAGCAGGCAAGCTATGACATTCTGCCGAATCCGAACCTCCAAATGTCGGCGCTGGCTTATGCAACCCAGAGTGAAGGCTTGGACGTAGGTCTTGCTTGCGTTGGGCGCTCACTAGCGAAGTCGCGAGAGCCACTCAGGATTGCTGCTGAATATGCGGCTTTGGATCAGATCAGTGCTGGCCGTTTAGTTGCGGGGTTTCCGATTGGTTTGAGTTATGACGTTAACCGTAATAATGGTATTCCGCCGATTGAGACCCGTGCGCGGTTCTATGAAAATCTTGAATTGATTAAAAAAGCCTGGGCCGCGAAGGAAGTTTTCGCATGGAATGGTAAATACAATAAATTTCCGGAGGTTAATACATGGCCGCGTCCATACCAGGACAAGCCGCCCATATGGACACCGGCAGTGGGTAACCCAGTCACCTTGGCGGGTATTATTGATAACGATGACGCTTTCCTATACCTCAGCTGGTTTGGCCCTAAGCTTACCGGACAGCGGGTTTTTGACCGGTACTGGGATCTGGCTGAAGAGCGAGGCAAGGATCGCAACCCCTACCGGTTGGCATTTGTTCAAGCGGTATTTGTGGGTGAGACAGATGCAGAAGCTCATCGCGAATATGGCCCGCATATTGAGCAAGGCTACCGTACAGGCCTTGGCAGTATTCCTATGCAGTCATTGGGTTTGCCTGGCTATATTGACATTAAAGGAGTGGAATTCCTTATCAAAGACCCAGGCGATTTTGGCATTGTTCCGAAAATGCGCACTATCGAATACAAAGAGCTGGTCGATCAGCAGTGCGCTATTGTCGGTAGCCCGGAGACTGTGACTCAGCAACTGCTTGAAATGGTTAAAAATTTCCGTATCGGTCATCTGGTCATCATGGTTCATATTGGCTCTATGCCGCATGAACTGGTAATGAAGAATATCGACATGCTTAGCAAGCATGTGCTGCCCCAATTGAAGGGTACGTGGGACGATGAAAATTGGGAAAATCGCTGGTGGCCAAGTGGCGCACGCTAACCCATATTAGGACTTTACGTAACTTTTCTACGTTTGTTTTATTGATAGGTTTAAAGAGTCGAGTCCCGATGCGCTGATGACGTGATTTACGTAGCGCACATAAAATCAGGAGAAATTTAATGTCTGCACAAGTAGTTATCAAAGGCCCCGAGCGTACAGAAGTTGTCAAGGCATGGAATGATCAGATCGATGTTCAAGTAAAAGTTGCTGGAAGCGGCCCCGCATTGGTTTACCTTCACCCTGCGGCCGGTTTGTACTGGGACCAGTTTCTCGACAAGCTGGCTGAAACTTATACGGTGTATGCCCCAGAAATGCCGGGTACCAGCTTTGGTGATCCGTATGCAATTCACAAGGTGGATACATTTCTCGATCTCGTCCTTATCTACGAGGAAGTTCTGCGCAAGTTAGGCCTCACGCGTCCCGTAGCGATCGGCCAGTCTTTTGGTGGCATGCTGATGTGTGACCTGGCAGCTCATTTTCCGGATATTTTCAGCAAGATCATCCCGCTTGATCCTCTTGGTCTGTGGCGTGACGATATTCCAGTGCTGACTAACAAGCTCTATATTGATAAACCAGAAAATTTGCCGGGTTATCTATTTCTTGACCCGTCAATTTCTGCCGCACAGGCCATGTTCACCCCGCCTGCTGATCCTGAAATGATGGTCAAGCATATAGCGCATACCGTATGGTCGCTCGGCTGCGTTGCCAAATTCATCTGGCCTTTCCCCGATCAAGGGTTGGCCAAGCGGATTCACCGGATTAATGCGCCTACGCTCATTATCTGGGGCAAGCAGGACAAACTCATCCCCGTGGCTTACGCTGAGGAGTTTCAAAAGCGTATTGCGAATTCCCGCGTTGAGATCATCGATCAATCAGGCCATATTCCACAGATGGAGCAGCTGGATAAAACACTGGCCTTGGTTAAGGCATTTATTGCTAGCTAGGGCTCTGATTTATGAACAACAGTTTTTCGATCAAGATTGATGGCACAGGTGAAGAGTTTTCTGTTGCTAACGACACCCTTCTTGGCGCAGCTTTGCGCCAAGGGTTGGGCTTCCCGTACGAGTGCAATTCAGGCGGGTGTGGTAGCTGCATGTTTGAAGTGGTTTCTGGTGACGTTAAAGAGTTATGGCCTGATGCCCCTGGACTTTCGGCGCGGGCTCGCGAGCGAGGTCGGCGGTTGGCCTGTCAGTGCGAGCCGGCCAGTGACTGCGTCATCAAAGTAAGACTGAAAAGTGACTATGTGCCATTGCATCGTCCGGCACGAGTGACAGCCACTTTGGTTGAAGCACGTAAACTCACGCATGATTTAACCGAGTTTTGCTTCCAAACACCTGAGCCGGCAGATTTTTTGCCAGGGCAGTTCGCTTTGCTGCATCTGCCGAGTGTTGAGGGTGCGCGTGCATACTCCATGTCCAATCTGCCTGCAGATGGCGGCACCTGGAATTTCATTATCCGCCACGTACCCAAAGGTAGAGGTACTGCTGTGCTGTTTACTCAGCTTAAAACAGGCGATCAAATCAAAATTGATGGTCCGTACGGCTTGGCCTACCTTCGCCCTGAAAGCCCACGTGATATTGTTTGCATTGGTGGTGGGTCGGGTCTTTCGCCTATGGTCTCGATCGTGCGTGCCGCTGTGCGTGATCCTCGGTTAATTGACAGAAAAATTACCTTTTTCTATGGCGCACGTACCCCGAATGATCTATGCACCGAAGAGCTTCTGGCGCGTGATCCACTTATGGCGGAACGCGCAACCGTCATTCCCGCAATATCCACGCCCACCGAGGGTTGGCAAGGCGAACAAGGCTTCATTCATGAGGTCATGCAGAAAAAACTGGCTGCAGGCTTTGAAAATTACGAGTTTTACTGCTGTGGCCCACCACCCATGACAGACGCAATCCAGCGGCTATTGCTGCTGGATAAGCGGGTACCAGCGCAGCAATTGCATTTCGACCGTTTTTATTAAAATTTTGAGGAGATTTACAGATGAGTAATACGTCTCGCGTGTTGTCTGTTAAAGACATTAATGGTGCCTGGGCAATTATGCCAACCCCAGCCAAGCCCGGTGCTGAGGACTGGCGCATGACGGATACCGTTGATCTGGATGAGGTGGCACGTGTTGCCGAAGAGCTGGTAAAGTCAGGTGTCAATGGTATTCTTTCATTGGGCACTTTCGGCGAAGGCGCTTCACTCACGTGGGAAGAAAAACGTAAAGTCATTGGTACGATGGTCGAGACCGTGCGAGGCCGTGTGCCTTATTTCTGCGGCACCACCACCACTAACACGCGCGATACTATTCAGCAAACCAAAGAAGCCTACGACATTGGCGCTGATGGCTCCATGCTGGGCTTGCCCATGTGGCAGATTTGCGATACCAAAAGTGCCGTACGTTTCTACCATGATGTCGCAGAAGCTGTACCGGATATGTCGATCGCGGTTTATGCCAATCCCGAGGCCTTTAAATTTGATTTTCCACGGCCTTTCTGGGCGCAGGTCGCCGATATCCCGCAGGTGGTTACCTGCAAATATATCGGCGTTGCTACCCTTTATCTCGACCTGATGTTGACCAAAGGGAAAATCCGCTTCCTGCCGATCGATATGGACTATGTTCCGGCAGCAAGAATTGATCCGGAGAATATTACCGCCTTCTGGACGAGTGGCACAAACTGTGGCCCGTTACCTGCGTTGCACCTGCGCGATGAAGTGATTAAAGCGAAGCAAACCGGTGACTGGACAAAAGCCACCGAGCTGCAGAATGCTATCCTTCACACGGCCCAAACACTAATGCCGAATGGGTCATTCAAAGAGTTCTCCACGTATAACGTGCAGCTTGAAAAAGCACGTTTCAATGCGGGTGGGTGGATGAATGCGGGTCCTGCGCGGCCACCGTATCGTTTTGATACCGTACCCGAAGCCTATCTTGAAGGGGCACGTCAGTCGGGTCAGCGCTGGGCAGATCTACATAAAAAGCTCAGCCAGCAAGATGGTTGATTAGTCATTCTCTGCTTTTTATCTGCCGCCCATATTTCAGCCCTTAAGAGAGCGATTTCATGAAAAAACAGCTTGAATTCTTTTTTGATTTTATGAGCCCGTTTGCCTACTTGGCGGAGACTCAGCTTAGTGCATTAGTCGATCGCTTTGGGCTGGAAATAAGGTACGTCCCCCTTGATTTACCAGTGGCAAAATTAGCCGCAGGCAATACCGGTCCATCCAATCGTCAAGTTCCAGCAAAGCTGCGTTACCTGACGACTGATATGCAACGCTGGGCTAAACGCTACAATTTGCCGCCGCTTGTATTTCCAGAAAATTTTGCTTCTGAGCGAGCCAATCGTGGTTTGTTTTTTGCCATTGATAAAGGCCAGCAACGTGATTACGTTCACCAAATGTTCCAGGCTGTTTGGGGGCGGGGCGAAGATATGACTGATGAATCGGTGTTGCGTCGTGTTGCAGAGGGTCTAGGTTGGTCGGGCGATGAATTCCTAGCCTATACGATAGGGGAAGACTCTGCCCAGCGTTTTGCCGAGGCGAATAAAGAGACGCATGAAAGAGGGGTATTTGGCGTGCCAACCATGTTTATTGATGGAGAAATGTGGTGGGGGAATGACCGTCTCCAGTTTGTGGAAGACTATCTGGCGTCGCATTCCAGTTAACTATTCTTGGTGTTGCGCAGATATTTTATTCAAATGGCTAAAAAATTGAGGAGTTACAACAATGATTGATGTCGCCAGTTTGGTTGATGTAAAAAATGGTACCCAAGCGAAGAGCATATTTTGGGACGAACAAATCTATCAACTTGAGCTAGAGCGTATTTTTGACCGCTGCTGGTTGTTTATCACACATGATAGTTTGATCCCTAATCCGGGTGATTTCACCACTGCCATCATGGGTGAAGATGAAGTCATTGTCGTTCGTCAAATGAATGGTGGCGTCAAAGCATTCCTCAATGTATGCGCTCACCGTGGCACGCGGGTTTGCTCAGCTGAAGCTGGCAATACCCGCGCATTTGTTTGTACTTACCATGGCTGGGCATATGGCTTGGACGGGACATTACAAGGGGTACCTTTTGAAAACGAATTTTATAAAGGGGTACTCGACAAATCGACTCACGGCTTGACCGAAATTCGTGCCGAAAATTATATGGGTTTTTGGTATGGGAACTTTGACCAGCAAGCGCCTAGCCTGTACGACTACCTTGGCGAATTCCGCTTCTACCTTGATGTCTGGATGGACTCCACCGGTGGCGCTGAACTCGTCGGTCCTCCATCGCGTAGTTTGCTGAAATGCAATTGGAAAACCCCGGCAGAAAATTTTGTCGGTGATGCCTACCACGTCGGCTGGACCCATGCCGCCTCGTTAAGTGTGCTCGGAGGTGAGCTCTCCGCCATGTCTGGCAACAAAATGGTGCCGCCTGCCGGTGCTGGCGTTCAGATTACCACCCGTTTTGGCCACGGCCTCGGCATTCTTACCGATGCTGGTCCTGCCTTGCTCGGTGGTAAGGCGGGCGATATGGCACGCAAATGGTATGGTGAAAACCGCAAAAAAGTAACAGAAAAAATGGGCAAGACGCGTGGCGGGTATTACGGTAGCCACTTCAATTCGACCGTATTCCCTAATAACTCCTATCTGTGGGGTACCAATACCTTCAAGGTATGGGCGCCACGTGGTCCACATCATATTGAGGTATTCACTTGGGGTATTGTTGAAAAGAACATGCCCGATGAGTTGAAAGAAGCCATTCTGGACATGGCAACCAGGACCTTTGGCACGGCCGGTATGCTCGAGGGGGACGATGCCGACAACATGGAGTCCATGACCCATCTCAACCGTGGGCGACAAATTCGCAAAGGTCGGCTTAATGCGCAAATGGGCCTAGGTGGCGATAAGGTGGATCAAGAAAGTGGCGCAATCATCGGCCCTTCATCGGTGGGCGAAACATCATATCGGGGGTACTACCGCGCCTATCGCGAATACCTGATGGCAAAAGACTGGGATGAATTGCTCAACAAAGATCCGGATGCGTGGAAGCGTGAGTTTTTAGGCCGGTAATTCTTATCAATCACTCAGCGCCAAAAAAAGAAGGAGTTCACATGGACGCATTAAAATCCGTAACGCATGATATTTACCATGAAATCGAGCAGACAATTTATCGCGAAGCGCGGTTGATTTGCGAAGAGAACCTGCGCGAATGGATTGACACCCTGATTGATAAAGACATTCTGTATCAAGCTGTCAATCGTCAGTTACGTTTTCGCAAGGACAATCGCTACACCGGCAAAGACAGCACCTATAGCCTGAACGAAAACTACTATTACCTTGAGATGCGGGTAAAACAAAGTGAATCCCCCATGCAATGGACGGCTGATCCGCGTGAAATTGTGCGGCACTTCATCAACAACATGGAAGTCTATGAAGGTGAAAAGCCAGGCGAGTATCGCGTGTTTACCAACTGCCTGGTTGTACGCAACCGCCGCATCTATGAAGAAATGACCTATAGCTACTCACGTAAAGACATCTGGCGTCGCGATGCCAACGGCCAGCTGCGATTGTTGCATCGGTTGTGTGATATTGATGAGCGGTTTGTTACTGGTAAAAACCTTAACTTCATGTTGTAACGATGTTGTAAATAAACAACATAGCTTAAAAGAATTGTTTTACTGACTTTTTTGATGTATTTTTCAATACGCGATGATTTATTCATCATAGCAATGCAGAAGTAAGTATTAAAAAAAGAAAGTGGGAGAAAAGCAAGAAAAGCTTGAAGTTTTTGCTTTGTTGTTGATCTGGTTTGATATTCAATTCATAGTAACAATACCGTTGTAGCTAGGTTCGCGCGCCATTAGGTGCAACTAATTTTAAACCTCAGGAGGGGAAGTTAATGACTCAGAAACGACTAGAAAAGTCGGCACTGGTGACCCGGTGGCTGCGTGCCAGCCTCGTTCCATTGCTGCTGACTGGTTTTGCCAGTCCAGTGCTACATGCCGAAGATGAACTGCCGAGCATTTCACAAAGCAGCAGTGAAACTAAAATCTATTATGAAAACGACACTCGCATGCGTGGCAAGGATGCCACAGGCAATCGCGTTGGTCTGTCCAAATTCCGTAACACCCTCAAGGTTGAACACAAGCGTGATTTAGGTGATGGCTGGGCCTTTAAGGGCATCTTCCGTGGTACGTACGATGGCGTGTATGACCTCAATGATGAAGAGTATGGCAAGAATGCCGGTGGTCCAATCAATGTTACAGAGCTGTCAGGTCTAAGTTTTGGAATGGGTGTGCCTGGGGCAACGCCGACTTCGGTTCCCTACGGTAGTAGCTTTGTTGGCCCGGGAATTGGTTTCGTAGCGAATATTGATCAAATCAATTTTTTAGGTGGCCCACCAACAGGTGCATTTTCGGGTCAACAAGATTTTAATCTGGCAAGTAATCCTAATCAGGGTCTGCAGCACTTGGGTCAGCGCTGGAATACAGCCTACTCGGGTAGAGATTTTGGTAACTCGGGGTTTGGCAATCTTGATCTTCCCGTGCCAGTTCGTCCATGTGATGTTGATCGGCGTGGTTGTGCTGACTTCGGCGGCTATGGCAATCTCACCAGCAATGGGCTCAAAGCACCTGAGTTCAATGGTCGCATGGACTTCATTCGTGAGTTCTACGCCCAAAAAACATGGGATCTGGCGGATGGCAAGCAATTCAATGTCAAGGTCGGTAAGCAGCAGGTAGTATGGGGCCGCAGCGATTTGTTCCGTGTGCTGGACGTGATCAATCCGATGGATTTTTCGCGGAACAGTATTTATGACGAGTTTGAGGATATTCGCATCCCCATGTGGATTCTGCAAGGCAACTACCGCATGGGCGGCAGTGATTCACTCTCTGAGCGTAACTTGCAAGTGGTGTGGAACTTCGATCAGTTCCGTGCAAATAATCTGGGTCAGTGCGGCACGCCAAATGCGGTGCTTGATGCGGGCTGCTTCTTTCGCGCTGCGAAAAGCGCCTGGGACTACGGTGCAACGGTTGGTAATCTAGCGCCAGTTGGACTTTTGGGTGGTCCTTATAATCCTGCTGGCGTAGCAGTCACAATCCCCTCGCATCAGGCTGGTATTCGCAATGTGGAATTACCCAACTGGTCATTGAAGAACACGCAGATTGGTTCGCGTTTTGAGGGTGTAAGCAAAGACGGCACGATTGCATTCTCGGTCAATGGGTTAATTGGTCGTTCGCAAATGCCATCCTTGCGCACTATTCGCCCGTCTGCTTTAGCATTTGATATGTACTTTCCACGTATTAGTGTGTTGGGCGGCTCGATGGATTTCAATATTGAGCCTCTGAACACGACAGTTCGTTTGGAAGGTGCCATGTCGCATGGTGAAGAATTAACCGACACTTCACAGTCGAGTGCAACGTCAAGACACAGAATTTGGCGTAGTGTGATTGGTCTTGACCGTGCGACCCAGATTGACTGGATCAACCCGGAGCGCACAACCCTGATTTCTGCCCAGTTCTTCTGGCAGCATATCGTGGGCTTTAACGAAACCAGTGTTGCTAATATCGGTGCTTTTGGCTATCCATTGGGAGGCTCAAATGTCAAATCAGGTACGGTAGGTTGGAAGGATAACCATCTCTTCACTTTGCTGATCAGTGCGCAATATATGCAAGACCGTTTGAATCCGCAATTGATCTTCGCACGTGATATTGAGGCTCGTGCCAACGTCATTCAGCCCCATGTCACTTTCCTCTACACCGATAAGCTGAAGTTCAAGGTTGGTGCCAACTACAAGTGGCAGACAGGCAACATGGATCGCTACGCCTTTACTGATGGTCGCGGCCTGACGGGTACTTTGTCTGCGAGTGGACAACTTCCCGGCTTTCCAATTGATTCGGGTATCGGCGGTCTCGAAGCCCTTGGCCGTTTTAAAGCTGGCCTGATTGGCACGGCGGTAAAAGAAGATGAAATCTTCTTCAATATGCAGTATCAGTTCTGATTTTTATAAAGGAAACCATGATGCTCAAAATGAAAAGACATACTGCGCCCATCATCGCCAGCTTGATGATGGGCGTTATGGGTACTGCCTGTGCGGCCACTGATGCTGAAATTGATGCCTTTTTCCACCCTTATGCCAAGGGTTTCCCCACGGCGCCAGGCGTGAAAGAAGGTGTGGTGATTGACAAGAGTAATGCGGATCAGTTCAAGGATGTTCTGGCCCCCCGTATTTATGATCAGATCAAGGCAGGCAATACTTCGATTACCGTGGGCAAGCAGCGTACTGCCACGGCGCCGGCAGCCTATATTGCTGCATCCAAGAAGAGCGCTGCCAAGGTGAAGGTGCAATTTGGGCAGGGCAAGATCGAAGGCTACGAAGGCGGTCTGCCCTTTCCGTACGAGCCTTCGGCAAGTGACCCGAATGCGGCTGAAAAACTGGTGTGGAACAATCGCTATGGCCTCGAAGTGCCGGATGACATTTCTCTCTCCCCGTTTGTTTGGGAATATCGCGATGGCAACACCGGAAAAATCAACCGTACCGTCACCTTTGATCCGGGCGCTGTGTCCAACATGGGGCACAGAACCATCAATGGACCGGAGAACTTGCCCGGGTCGGATGAGTTCTACAATGAGATCAATCTTGTAGTCAAATCGCCACAGGATTTAAAAGATACGGCGGTATTGTTCAAGCGCCGTGTAGATAGCTCCAGGGATGACGACGGCCAGCTTTATCTAGGATTTCAGCGCCGTGCGCGCCGCTTGTCTACTGCGGCTACGACGGATCCGTTTTTAGGTTCCAACGTCATGATCGAAGAGTTCCGCGGCTTTAACGGCAAAGTGAACGACTTCAACTGGAAGTTTGTCGGCACCAAGAATATTCTGTTGCCGTACTATTCACACAACGATGGCAAGTTGCGTGAGGAGTACAAGACCCCTGACTGGCGTTTCACTGCTTTTGGTGGCAAAGGCAACTGCTGGCACCAGGTGCCTTGGAGTCTGCGCAAAGTCTACATCGTCGACATGACGCCCAAGCGTACTGATCATCCAGTGGGACACCGGACGCTGTACTTCGATGCCGAATCTTTCCACGGTACCATCAGCGAGGTTTATGACCGCAAGGGCGAATTCTGGAAGCTCTGGATGCTAGGTATTGGCCATCCCTCTGGCCAGTTGCCAGAGCCAGCGAAGAAAGGGATCTGGACATGGGATGCTTCCAGTATGATTGACGCGCAAGCGAATCAATGTACGACCCTGAACTTCCGTATTACGCTGGACCCGATTCCGCCTAACGTCTATACGATTGAGTATATCCGCTCGCGCCAATAAATAAGTTGTTCGTTTAAGCTACCCAGACAGTCTGCACCTGCGCAGACTGTCTGGGTTTTTTTTTGGTTCAAAGCCAAATCCAGAAGGAGTTAGAAATGACGAATCGAAAACAAGAGGAGCATCGCCATTTTATTAAAGGGGCTGCTGCTGTTGCCGCTGGGGTAGCTCCGCTCACTGTTGTTGAAGCACAAGCGAAAACTGTAAAACACTGGGACATGGAGGCGGATGTCGTGGTAGTTGGTAGTGGAGGCGGCTGAAGTTCGGCGGCACTATTTGCCAGCAAGCACGGGGGTCGGTGATCATGCTGGAGAAGCTGCCGATTTTTGGTGGTACGAAGCGAAATCCGACGGGGCTTTCTGGATACCGAACAACCCGGTGCTTCAACAACACCAACTCGCGGATCCGCGTGACGACGCGATTCGCTACATGGTGCGTCTGTCTTATCCCCATTTGTATAATGCCAAGGATTCACGGTTTGGCATAGGGGCAAACGAATACAACATTATTGCTGCATTCCACGACAATGCCTCGGATGCAATCAAGGAGTTGGTGGAGATGGGTACACTAAAGGTTGTGCAGCTGCTTGCTCCGGATGGTGATTATTTCCCGGATTACTATGCGCTGCTTCCTGAAAACAAAAGGCTACGTGGACCACGTGGATGCGTTCTGGTATGCGATGTCACAGGATTTCCAGAACGGGTTTATCATGCTAATCCAATGCGGGCAATGGCGCGGAACTGGTCCGACAATTACGGGCTGCGTTCGATCGCGACAAGATCAAGTCATTCACTAACCACGCCGTGCAGCGTTTGATCAAGAACAGCAAAGAAGAAATAATCGGGGTCGAAGTCAATGACACCATCAATCATAAAACTCTTCGTGTTCGTGCCCGGAGATCAGTGGTTGTTGGCTCCGGCGGTTTTACGCACAATGTTTCTCTCTGTAATAATTTTCTGCGTGGTCCCATCTTTGGCGGTTGTGCCGCCCCGGGCAGCACCGGCGATTTCGTCAATATTGGTCAGGCTGCCGGCGCTGCATTGGGGAATATGAATCAAGCGTGGTGGGCACAGCAGATAGTCGAGATGGCACTTAAAAGCCGAAGCACGCCAACCGGAATCTGGACTACCCCCGGCAATAGCGTGATTCAGGTCAATCGTTATGGTCAGCGCATCGTAAACGAAAAAAATGGTGTACAACGAACGCACACAGGTCCATTTCGAATGGGATCCGGTGCGTGCCGAGTACAAGAATCTGGTGCTGTTCATGGTTTACGATCAGCAGTATGCTGATCTTTATCCAGGTGTCATGGGTATTCCGGCTAAGGGTGCTCATGCCGATCACATTATTTCCGGTGCCGACTTCACCGAGCTTGCGGCTAATATTCAGCAGCGTCTTGAGTCCCTTTCCGAGAAACTGGGTGGCTTTAGCCTTGATTCCAGTTTTTCAGCCAACCTGAAGGCAACGGTTGGACGCTTCAATGATTTTGCCGAGGCGGGAAAAGATGGTGACTTCCACCGCGGGAAGACGCCAATTGAAGCTACATTTCATGCATATGGACATGGGAAGGTGGAGAATCCATTTCCGAACATGACGATGCACCCGATTTCCGGTCAAGGGCCGTATTACGCGCTGATCCTCGGTGCTGGCACGCTAGACACCAAGGGTGGACCACGCATCAATGACAAGACGCAGGTGATGGATCCTTGGGATAAGCCTATTCCTGGACTGTACGCTGCAGGGAACTGCAGTGCCCATCCGGCAGCGCAATCTTATTGGGCTGGTGGTGCCACGCTTGGGTCGGCGCTCGCCTTTGGACGGGTTGTCTGCTGAATGCTGCCAAAGAAGCCGTCAAAGGCACTTCATGAAGAGTGGAAACCAAGCGCGGCGCGTTTCGATGGTCAGGGGAGTTTTGCCAAGCTAATGCGAAGCATGGGAATGTCCCTCGATAAATGCGCTGACGGAGCGGAGGGGCAATCTTGTCCCATGGTGACTAAAGGGGGTTGAAATCATGGGTGCATGGTTTTATGGAGCGAAGAACCATGCGACAAAAGTAGCGACAGGATTACGACAGGATTACTTGTAGTGACGGGCTACCTGGGTTTTATAGGCGGTGTTGAGGCTGCAGTAGGTAATAAGGCTCCCGCTCCCAGTTACAAAAAGACGATTCAACCTATCTTTAATGCAAATTGCGTCTACTGCCACATGAGCGGCGCCATGCAAGGAGGGCTGACCCTAGAGCCGGGGTTGTCCCCTCGCAGTTTGGTCTCGATCAAAAGTACTGGAAGTCCCCTCATGTTGGTCGTGCCGGGCAAGCCCAATGACAGTTATCTCATTCATAAATTGGAGGGAACTCATCTCAAGGTAGGCGGTATGGGTGCAAGCATGCCGTTTTCAGCCGGAGTCCTTCTGAAGCTGGAGGAGAAGGATTTGGCTCTGATCCACCGCTGGATTCTTCTCGGTGCGGTTGATAATTGATTAGGTGCAGGCTGAAGTCGCTGTGTGCTCTATATGTATGCATTGTGTGTCGATTGCGATTGACGAGTCGTTCCTAGTTGAGGAGGATTTAATGTAGTGTTGCCACCTGTGTAGAACATTGTTCAATGCGTGGCAACGCAAAATGCCGCACTAAGATACCGCATCGGCGTAGTGCTAGCGCCGACTTTTGGTGTCATGCTATGGATGATGTGGGCAAAAGCGTATGGCATCCATGGTGCCAAGCGTACTGAGGCGAAGGTTGATCTGTTTGATTGCATCGAGCTGCTTTACACTTGGGAACGCCATTACTCAACGCTAAGGTACAAGTCATCCAGTTAGTCACACGGAACTGGATCAGTGCTCAGCATAAGAAAAAACTGATAGCATGGAGGCTGTCCCTTGGGAGGTTAAAAATCGGGGAAAGCTCATGATCGCTACGGTAACTTGTGTAAGTAGCGTCATTTTGCAGAGGCACGCATTGTCAAAGACTATAAAAATTCACATGACGCTATAGAGGAGAAATAGAGGTTATGAAGGAAATTGCAAATGAAAGTGCATTGGCTCTAGGTCCAGAGCAGAGGCACTCCCCGTTGAATTCAAAAGCAAGCATCCCGAATACCAGTTCAGGCCAGGTAGAAGTGTTTGATGCTGTTGTTATCGGAGCGGGATTTGCTGGGCTGTATGCGCTGCACCGCTTGCGCGACCAGATGGGACTCTCTGCCCGCGTCTTTGATGTTGCTTCTGATGTCGGTGGCACTTGGTACTGGAACCGCTATCCGGGCGCACGATGCGATATCGAGAGCATCCACTACTCGTACTCCTTCTCCGCCGAGCTGCAGCAGGAGTGGACGTGGAGTGAACGTTTCTCCGCCCAGCCAGAAATTCTTCGCTATCTTAATCACGTCGCCGACCGGTTTGATCTGCGCAAAGACATCCAGTTCAACACGCGGATCACCTCGCTCGTGTGGAACGAAAAAAACAAATTCTGGGAAGTTGGCACCAATGATGGCATCATCGCGCGCGGAAAATACATCATTGCGGGTACGGGCAACTTGTCTGTCGCAAAGGCGCCCGAATTTAAAGGCGTTGAAAATTTCAAAGGCGAGGTCTATCTCACCGGCAACTGGCCGCATGAGGGTGTCGATTTCACCGGTAAGCGGGTCGGCGTGATTGGTGCAGGAGCGAGCGGCATTCAGGCGATTACCGAAATTGCCAAGGAGGCAGCTCACCTTACCGTGTTTCAGCGTACGCCCAACTATGCCACGCCCATTGGCAATGCCCCGATGGACACCGAGTCTACTCGGCAAACTAAGGATCACTACGCGGAAATTCGCACCAAATCACGTAACTCCTTCCTTGGTGTGCCTTACGATCAGGTACTGCCCTCGGCACTGGCGGTCTCGGCGGAAGAAAGGCGGCGGGTCTATGCCGAACGTTACGTGCAAGGCGGCTTTCGACTATTCATCGACAGCTTTGCGGATCTCCTGTTCAACAAGGAAGCCAACGAAACAGCCGCCGAGTTTGTTCGTGCCAAAATTCGCGAACGCGTAAAAGATCCCAAAGTCGCTGATATGCTGACGCCTAAAGACTACCCCTATGGTACCAAGCGCCCACCGCTTGAGACGAACTATTATGAAACCTACAATCGAGATAATGTGACGCTGGTTGACATCAAAAGCACACCGATTGAGATGATCACCAATCAAGGTATCCGCACCACCTCTGGCGAATATGAATTAGATGCCATCGTGCTGGCCATTGGGTTCGACGCCATAACAGGTCCGCTGCTGCAGATGGGTATCGTTGGACGGAATGGGCTAAAGCTCGAGGACAAGTGGGCAAACGGACCACTCACTTATCTCGGAATCGCCAGCCATGGCTTCCCGAACCTGTTCTTCATCACCGGGCCACAAAGCCCGTCGGTGCTCTACAACATGCCGCTGGCGATTGAAGATCACGTCGACTTTGCAACGGACGCCATTCGATACTTGCGTGACCACGATCTCGACACCATCGAGCCGACGCTGGAAGCAGAAACCCAGTGGGTAGCGCACGCTTATGATCTATCCCAGCAAACGCTGATGCCGGGCACGGACTCATGGTACATGGGTGCGAATATCCCCGGCAAGCCGCGTGTCTGCATGCTTTATCTCGGTGGTGCACCGGCCTACCGCAAGATCTGTGCGGATGTAGAAGCTAATGGGTATGAAGGATTCACGCTTGATCGTACTGTGGCAAAAAGCATTGCCACCACCACTTGAGCTCAGTCATCACGAGCCGTTATTTTAGCTGTAACATAGCTGCCCTTGTCCAACCAAAAAAGCCGTGTGCCCGCCTACTCGAGGTGGGCGACGTGAGCGTCGAAGAATTACACTAGGAGAGTCATATGCCCGTCGATACAGCAGTCAAGAGTCTTAATGATGCCCTGATCAAGCAGGGGCTTAAGTCATTCGAAGAGATGAGTGTGCAGGAGGTTCGTGGTGTCGTCGAATCTTTCATTGGACTCCAAGCGAAGCCGCAGGAGATTGCTCGCGTCGTTGATACCGTATACCCAGGTCCCGGTGGCAACCAGGACCTCAAAATCTATATTCCCGAAAGCCCTGCGCCTTTGCCGGTAGTTGTCTATTTCCACGGTGGCGGATGGGTCGCTGGCGGGTTGTCCGTTACTGATCAGCCCAGCCGCGCGCTGGCAAACGATGCTGGGGTTATCGTGGTCGCGGTCAGTTACCGCCTTGCTCCGGAACACAAGTTTCCGGCGGCGACCGACGATACCTTCGCCGCACTCAAATGGGTGGCGGCGAACATCCAACAATATGGTGGCGACAACTCGCGGATCGCCGTTATGGGCGACAGCGCTGGTGGAAACCTTGCCGCGGTGGCGGCTCAGCGGTCGCGGGATGAAGGAGGGCCTCGCATCCGTGCGCAGGTTCTTATCTACCCGGTTATCGATCCGATGGCGAAACTGCCGTCGCGTACCGAATTCAAGGATGGCTACATCATCACCGCTGCTGGGCTGGATTGGTTCTGGGCCCAGTACCTTGCCTCGCCCGATGATGCGAAAAATCCGCTGGCTTCACCCTGCAAGGCTGCTTCGCTGGTCGGCCTGCCGCCGGCATTGATTCTCAGCACGGAGTACGAAGTTGCCCGAGATGAAGCCGAGGCATACGGTAAACAGTTGGCTGACGCCGGTGTTGAAACGGAAGTCATTCGTTTTGACGGATTGATTCATGGTGTCTACTGGATGTCTGGAGTGGTGCCGCGCAGCAAGGAACTCCATGATGCCATTGTGAAGTTTCTCGTTAAGCAGTTCGCGGATTAACTACACCTGCAACCATAGTGCTGGCTTATTGCAAAACCATTCAGCAGATCGATAAGACCATTAGTTCTGATTTTTATAAAGGAAACCATGATGCTTAGAATGAAAAAACATGCGGCACCCATCATCGCCAGTTTGATGATGGGTGTTGTTATGGGTACCGCCTGCGCGGCGACCGATGCAGAAATCGATGCCTTCATGAACCCCTATGCCAAGGGCTTTCCTTCGGCATCGGGGGTCAAAGAAGGTGTGGTGATCGATAAAAATAACGCAGATCAATTTAAAGATGTATTGCCGCCGCGGGTTTTAGATCAGATAAAGGCGGGTAATGCGACGATTACTGTAGGTAAGCAACTTTCAAATCCGGCGCCTGCAGGTTTTATCGAAGCATCCAAGAAATCTGCTGCTTCAGCAAAGGTTCAGTTTGGCACAGGCAAGATCGAAGGTTACAAAGGGGGTATGCCTTTCCCCTATGAGCCATCGGCGAGTGATCCGAATGCAGGTGAAAAGCTTGCCTGGAATAATCGCTATAGCCTTGAAGTGCCAGATGACATCAACATTGACCCATTTGTGTGGGAATATCGCGATGCGAAGACCGGCAAGATTAACCGTACCGTTACTTTTGGCCCCGGCGCGCTTTCCAACACCGGCAACCGTACGATGCATGCGCCGGTCAATCTTCCCGGGTCGGATGAGTTTTACAACATGATCAACTTGGCTGTAAAGGCACCTCAGGACTTGAAAGACACCGCCGTACTGTTCAAGCGTCGGGTTGACAGCTCCAAGGACGATGATGGTCAGCTCTATCTGGGCTTTCAGCGTCGCGCACGTCGCTTGTCCACTGCTGCCACGACGGATCCATTTTTAGGGTCTAACGTGATGATTGAAGAGTTCCGTGGCTTTAACGGAAAAGTGAACGATTTCACCTGGAAATATGTGGGTACGAAGAATCTGTTGTTCCCCTATTACAAACACGGTTCCGGCAAGCTGCGTGAAGAGTACAAAGTCGCTGACTGGAAATACACGGCATTTCACGGGCAAGGTGGCTGTTGGTCAGATGCGCCTTGGAGTCTACGCAAGGTTTATATCGTAGAAATGGTTCCGAAGCGTGCTGATCATCCCATTTCCAAGCGCACACTGTACTTTGATGCGGAGTCATTCCATGGCGCGGTGAGTGAAGTGTATGATCGCAAAGGCGAGTTCTGGAAGCTTTGGGCATTAGGAATTGGTCACTCTTCAGGCCAGTTGCCCGCAGCGGCGAAAGAAGGTCGCTGGACGTGGGACTCAGGCTCGATGATTGATATTCAAGCTGGGCAATGCACCACGCTTAACTTCCGTGTTTCACTGGAGCCAGTGCCACCAAGCGTGTATACGATTGAATATATTCGTTCGCGTCAATAAACAGTTCGTTTAGACTATCCAGGCCGCTTGCGCAGTTGCGGGCTGCCTGGGTTTTTTATTTCAAGGAGAAGAGCATGGGTTGGTTAGAAAATGATGTGGCATTGATCAGCGGTGGTGGCTCCGGCTTGGGTCGTGCGCTGGTTGAACGGTTTATTCAAGAAGGCGCCCGCGTGGGCGTGATCGAGCGTGATGCAGCTAAAGTGCAAAAGCTCAGCCAGGATTTTGGTGATAAGGTCTGTGCAACGCAAGGCGATATCACTCTTTATGCTGATAATGAAAAAGCGGTGCAAGCGACCGTGGCCAGATTTGGCAAGATTGATACGTTTATTGCCAATGCAGGTATTTTTGACTTTTTCATGAAGCTCGCGCATACCGATGCTGAAAAAGTCGGGCCCGCCTTCGATGAGTTGATGGCGGTAAATGTGAAAGGCGGTATTTTGGGTGTAAAGGCAGCATTGCCCGAGTTATTAAAAACCCGTGGTAACGTGATTTTCACTATCTCCAATGCAGGTTTTTATCCCGACGGTGGCGGCGTGATCTACACTGCATCCAAACATGCCCTGGTTGGTGTAGTCAAACAACTCGCCTATGAGCTGGCGCCCAAAGTACGCGTCAATGGCGTTGCCCCTGGGGGCATGAAAACCGAGCTGGGTGGTCTAAAGGCGACAGGTACGGAGGGCACCAAACTGAATCAGCTGGATAATCTCGAAGACATGGTTAAACATATCACCCCGCTGCACGTTATGCCGTCGCCTGCGGATTATTGCGGGCCTTATGTGCTGCTGGCGTCGCGCGCGAATTCGTCAGTAACAACGGGTGCCTTTATCAATACGGATGGTGGTATCGGCATGCGCGGGTTTATGTCTACTGCCGGTGGCGATGATCTATAACCCATTAACAATAAAGATATAAAGCATGGATACCAAGCAATTTCGTAATGCGCTGGGCAGTTTTGCGACGGGTGTTACCATCATTACGACACGTGATGAAAAGGGCGGCGCAATTGGTGTAACCGCGAATAGTTTTAATTCACTCTCGCTTGACCCGCCGCTGGTGCTGTGGAGCATAGGGATCAAGGCATTTAGTTACCCGGCGTTTGCTAAAGCCAAGCATTTTGCTGTGCATGTATTGGCGGCAGATCAGCAAGCTTTATCAGATCGCTTTGCACGACCTTCAACGGAAAAGTTCGATGGAATTGCATTCGAGCATGGGCTGGGCGAAGTACCTTTGTTTCCGGGATGCGCAGCAGTGTTTGAATGTTCAACAGAGCGCTGTGTTGAAGGTGGCGATCATGTCATAATGATCGGGCGTGTAGAGCACTTTAGTGTGGATGAGTTGGCATTACCACTGATGTTTTATCGGGGGCGTTATGCCATACCCGAAGCGGAGGGGATTTTTTCACCACCCGTCAAGGTGTAAGCTGTATCCGTTAAGCTTCGCGCAAAAAATATTGCCGAGTTAGTTTTATCAATCAAATCATATAAAACGAAGGAGATTCTCATGGGAGTTACCCGAATTGGTCACGTTTCTTTACGCGTGATGGATATCGCTGCCTCTGTTAACCACTATACGAAGGTGGTTGGCATGGATGTTACCCATCGCGATGCCGATGGCACAGCTTATTTGAAATGTTGGGATGAATGGGACAAGTATTCTGTCGTGCTCAAACCATCCGACCGCGCACAGCTTGATCACATCGCCTACAAGGTTGAGAACGATGCTGATTTGGACGTGCTGGGCAAACGTGTGGCGGATGCAGGCGTTGCGGTGAGCAAACATGCAGCGGGCGAGCTCACTTTTTGTGGCCGCTCGATCAGTTTTATGCTGCCCAGCGGACAGCGGATGTATCTTTTTGCACAGAAAGATTTCCTGGGCAAAGATGTGGGCGTAATGAACCCTGATCCATGGCCAGATTCAAAGCATGGCATTGGCGCGCATTGGCTGGATCACTGCCTGATTCTGGGCGAATTGAACCCGGAAAAAGGGATTAACCGTGTGGCTGACTGCCATGATTTTCTAAAGGGCGCACTGGATTTTCGTCTGACCGAGCAAGCGATGGTCGGGCCAGGCCACAAAGTGATGGCAGCCGCCTTCATGACGCGCACCGTTAAGCCGCATGACATCGCGATTGTTGGTGCACCGACTGCCGGCTTTCACCATTTGTCGTTCTTCCTTGATGGCTGGCATGACATTTTGCATGCAGGCGATATCCTGTCGAAGAATCGCGTCAAGATTGAGCTACTGCCCTCGCGCCATGGCATTACGCGTGGCGAGACCATTTACTTTTTTGACCCGAACGGCATCCGTAACGAAACCTTCGCCGGCATGGGCTATGCAGCACACCCCGATATGCCAGTGATCACTTGGGTAGAAGAAGAAATGGCACGCGGAATTTTTTACACCGCGCGTGAGTGGGTAGATTCTTTCTCCAACGTTTATACGCCGGTTTAAGTTAATGGTTAAGTGCATCGTTGCCGTATCACCAACACCGACTTTTTGCGTAGTTGATCGATAGCAATGTTTTAATGCAGCGTAATAAAAAGCAGCAACCTGTACAGGTTGCCGCTTTTTATTTGTACTAGAGAACCTGCTTGAGGATTGGGTAGCAGCGTCTATTTGCTGATTAAATAAGGCGTATCAGAAATGGCGAATTGACCTATACGGCGCTGAGTTGCATACTTGTTTTATAAAAGACATTACCAAACTGAGCATGGTTTGGTACCCGCGCGTAGCACCTAAATTTTAATAATAAATTATTCAGGGAGAGAAAATGAGCAAGCCATGTTTTGTGAATCAACCCATCATCGATTGGGCAGCCGCTAATGACGCGGTAAAGGCAGCGATTGAAAAGGCAGTTGCTATGGGGTTGCGTGTGAATGCCGCGGTTGTGGATCGTGGCGGCTTGCTGGTTGCTTTTTTGCGTATGCCAGGGGCACCATTGCATTCAATAGATATTGCGATTGATAAAGCGTACACCGCAGCGGGTTTTGGTATGCCGACAGGCATGTGGCATGAGGCACTTAAAGCGCACTCCGAGGCAGTGCAACAGGGCGTGCCGCTACGTCCACGTTTTACTGCCTTCGGTGGTGGCTTGCCGATTATTATCGATGGCCAAATAATCGGCGGTATTGGCGTGTCTGGCGCACTAGAAAATGAAGATACAGAATGCGCCCAGGCAGGCCTTAAGGCATTAGGTCTGGCAGGCTGATTTTCTGCCCGATTCTTGGCCTGTTGTGCCAATGGTTTCTCCAAGGAGGCAGTGCATGGTTGATTTCAGTACGTTAATCAATACAAAAGACGGGATTCAAAGTCGGCGAATTTTTCACGATCAAGCGATTTACGATCTGGAAATGGAGCGCATTTTTGCGCGCTGCTGGTTGTTTCTGACGCACGAGAGCTTGATACCCAATACGGGGGACTTCATCACAACCAAGATGGGTCAGGATAATGTCATCGTCGTGCGCCAGCAGAACGGCAAAGTACGTGCGTTTGTCAATTCATGCTCGCATCGTGGCGCCCGGGTTTGTGCGGCAGAAGCGGGCAATACGCGCAGCTTTGTGTGTAGCTACCACGGCTGGGCGTATGGCATTGATGGCTCGCTGCAAGGCGTGCCGTTAGAAAAAGAGGTTTATAACAATCAGCTCGATAAATCAACGCATGGCCTCGTAGAGGTGGCGCTGGTAGATAGTTTCTGCGGTTTTATCTATGGCTGTTTTGATCCGCAGGCACCTTCGCTACGCGAATATCTTGGTGAAGCTGTCTGGTATCTTGAGGCCTGGATGGGCGCACCGGGAGGCACTGAATTGATTGGTCCGCCTAGCCGCTCGATGCTGTATTGCAACTGGAAAACGCCGGGCGAGAATTTTATTGGCGATATGTATCACGTGGGTTGGACACATGCCTCATCAACACAGGTGCTGTTTTCCCAATCGCCGCTGATGGCGTTGCAGGGTAATGCGTCGCTGCCCGCACCGGCAGAAGTCATGGGGATGCATTTTACGAGCCGAGGTGGGCATGGTGCGGCGATTACTTATGGTGGTCGCGGTGGTATTTATGTTACCGCGCGTGAAAACGAGATGTTGCTGGCGTGGCTTGCTGCACAGACGCCCAAAGTGGCAGAGCGGCTAGGCGAGGTGCGTGCCAAGTTTTACAACTCTGCCTGGGATGGCACGATTTTCCCCAACAATTCATTTCTTGTCGGCCCCAATACCTTCAAGGTTTGGTTGCCACGCGGCCCGGGCGCGATTGAAGCCTTGACGTGGAC
>SCUZ01000038.1 GCA_004322535.1 Rugosibacter sp. | reverse complement strand
ATATTGCCATGACCGTCAAGCTGATCGCTCCGATTGCGATGGAAGAGGGTCTGCGCTTCGCTATCCGCGAAGGCGGTCGTACCGTCGGTGCGGGTGTTGTGGCAAAGGTTATTGAGTAAACCTTGCGAGTTTAGTTAAATCATCATATAATAATCGGCTGTCTATTTTACTCTCGCTCTTTAAGTTTTAAGGAAATTGTATGCAAAGTCAAAAGATCCGCATTCGTCTCAAGGCATTCGATTATCGTCTTATCGATCAATCTGCTCTGGAGATTGTAGAAACTGCAAAACGGACGGGAGCTGTTGTGAGTGGTCCAGTGCCTTTGCCTACTCGAATTGAGCGTTTTGATATTCTGCGCTCCCCTCATGTAAATAAAGCATCACGAGATCAGTTTGAGATTCGGACTCATCTTCGCTTGATGGATATTATAGATCCCACAGATAAAACAGTAGATGCTTTGATGAAGCTGGATCTTCCGGCTGGAGTGGATGTAGAGATTAAGCTTCAGTAAGTTTGGATTGTGGATATAAGAGAAAGTAGGAGTATTTTTTAAAGTAGGCAAGCCCAGCCAATCGTAGCTGGAGTTTAGGAGAATAAAATGAGTTTAGGCCTTGTCGGACGCAAGGTTGGCATGACACGTGTATTCACGGAGGATGGTAGTTCTATCCCTGTGACGGTGCTTGATGTGTCAAATAATCGTGTAACACAAGTAAAAACGGACGAAGCTGATGGCTACTCCGCTGTGCAAATTGCCTATGGGGTGCGCCGCGCGAGTCGTGTGACTAAAGCTGCAGCGGGTCATTTTTCCAAGGCTGGTGTTGAGGCGGGAAGTGTCTTGCGTGAGTTTAGGGTGTCTGCTGATCAATTGGCAGATCTCAAGTCTGGCGATATTGTGGCTGCGGCTGTGTTTTCAGTCGGCCAGTTGGTTGATGTAAGTGGCACGTCTATTGGTAAAGGTTACGCGGGTGCAATTAAGCGCCATAACTTCTCATCGAATCGTGCTTCTCACGGTAACTCTTTGTCGCACAATTCCGCTGGCTCCATTGGTATGGCACAAGATCCAGGCCGGGTTTTCCCTGGTAAGAGAATGGCGGGCCATCTCGGTGATGATGCATGTACTGCCCAGAATTTAAAAGTTATCCGGGTGGATGAGGCGCGGCAACTCCTGATGGTTAAAGGCGCTGTTCCTGGGTCCAGGGGTGGAAATGTTGTTGTTTTGCCTGCGATTAAGGCGAAAACGAAAGTTGGGGCATAGTCATGGATCTAAAACTGATTGATGCTCAGGGCCAGCTATGCTCGCCTTTATCTGTCCAAGACGCTGTTTTTGGTAGGGAGTTTAATGAGTCGCTGATACATCAGGTCGTAATTGCATATCAGGCAAATGCGCGCTCTGGCAACAGAAAACAGAAGGACCGGGAAGAGGTTCATCACAGCACTAAAAAGCCATTTAAGCAAAAAGGTACAGGACGTGCTCGTGCTGGTATGACTTCTTCGCCTTTGTGGCGTGGTGGTGGTCGAATTTTCCCAAACTCGCCAAATGAAAACTTTACGCAAAAAATAAACAGGAAAATGCATCGAGCTGGATTAGCTTCGATATTTTCTCAATTGGCTCGTGAAGATAGGCTTGTGGTTGTCAGTGAATTCACCGTGGATTTGCCAAAGACTCGGTTGGTTGCGGGAAAGTTAAAGGCTTTGGGATTTGGTGAGTCGGTTCTTGTCATCATTGATGCCCCTGATGAAAATTTGAGTTTAGCCGCGCGGAACCTTCCTGGAATCATGGTTCTTGAAGCCCATCAAGCCGACCCTGTGTCACTCGTTAGGTTTTCTAGGGTGATCTTAACGAAAGCGGCGGTTGCTAAAGTAGAGGAGATGCTGGCATGAGCTTAAATTACAGTCAAGAGCGCCTATTGCAAGTTTTAGTTTCTCCTCAGATATCTGAGAAAGCAACTTATATTGCTGATAAGAATGAGCAGGTTGTTTTTATTGTTTTACCTGATGCAACAAAGCCAGAGATTAAAGCGGCAGTCGAGCTGCTTTTTAAAGTAGTAGTTAAGTCGGTGCAGGTAAGTAATCTTAAGGGGAAGGTAAAGCGCACTGGTAAAAATATTGGCCGGCGTAACGATCAGAGGAAGGCCTATGTGTGCTTAAGACCGGGACAGGAAATTAATTTTACTGAAGGGGGGGGCGTGTAATGTCTCTCGTAAAAATTAAGCCTACGTCGCCTGGGCGGCGGGCTGTTGTTAAGGTAGTTAATGCCAACTTATACAAGGGACGTCCCCTTGATAAATTAACTGAAGCTAAGACTCGTACTGGTGGCCGTAATGCGCATGGGCACATTACTACTCGTCATATGGGTGGTGGTCATAAAAAGCAATATCGAATTATTGACTTTTTGCGAACGAAAGATGGCATTCCGGGTAAAATCGAGCGTTTGGAATATGATCCAAACCGATCTGCCAATCTTGGACTTGTTCTTTATGCGGATGGTGATCGAAGGTATATTATTGCGACTAAAGGTATGAGCGTTGGCCAGCAGGTGATCAGTGGTGTGGATGCTCCTATTAAGTCAGGTAATGCCTTGCCTATTCGCAATATTCCGGTAGGTACGACGATTCATTGTATCGAAATGACGCCTGGTAAGGGCGCTCAGATGGTTCGGTCGGCAGGTACCTCTGCCCAGCTTCTCGCTCGGGAGGGTTCATATGCCCAGGTTCGTCTGCGGTCAGGTGAAATTCGACGAGTTCATGTCGAATGCCGCGCCACAATCGGTGAAGTGGGCAACGAAGAACATAGTTTGAGAAAAATAGGTAAGGCTGGGGCACAACGCTGGCGTGGTATTCGCCCGACAGTTAGAGGTGTTGCAATGAATCCAGTGGATCACCCGCATGGTGGTGGTGAGGGTCGAACAGGTACTGGTCGGGTTCCAGTGAGTCCTTGGGGTACTCCAACCAAGGGTTACCGTACTCGTAACAATAAGCGCACTGACGTTATGATTGTTCAGCGCCGTCATAAGCGCTAAGAGGTGAAGAAATATGGCACGTTCAATTAAAAAAGGTCCTTTTGTTGATGCACATCTTCTCAAGAGGGTTGATGCTGCTCGTTTGTCAAAGGATAAGAGACCAATTAAAACGTGGTCACGCAGATCGACAATTCTTCCTGACTTTATTGGTCTTACTATCGCGGTACACAATGGAAAGCAGCATATTCCGGTTTATGTATCTGAGAATATGGTGGGCCATAAATTAGGTGAGTTTGCTTTGACGCGAACATTTAAAGGTCATACCGGCGGCAAAAAAGTCGTCGTTAAGAAGTAAGGGTTAATGATGGAGACTAATGCAGTTTTACGTGGTGTTCGGCTATCGTCCCAAAAGGGTCGCTTAGTCGCTGATTTAATTCGCGGTAAGTCTGTTGATCAAGCTTTAAGCATATTGTCTTTTTCACCTAAAAAAGGCGCGATCATTATTAAAAAAGTTCTCGAATCTGCTATTGCAAATGCTGAACATAATGATGGAGCTGATATTGATGCTTTGCGGATTACGAGCATTTATATTGAAAAGGGTACGGTACTGAAGCGTTTTACGGCTCGGGCAAAGGGGCGTGGTAACAGAATTCTTAAGCCTACGTGCCATATTTTTGTAACTGTCGGTAATTAAGGAAGAAAAATGGGACAAAAAATACATCCGACAGGTTTTCGATTGGCCGTTACGCGAAACTGGAGTTCGCGATGGTATGCTAATAGTAAAAATTTTCCACAGATGCTGAGAGAGGATCTTGACGTCAGGGAATTCTTGAAGAAGAAACTGGCTCATGCTTCAGTAGGAAGAGTTCTTATCGAACGTCCTGCTAAAAATGCACGCATCACTGTTTTCAGTGCTCGACCTGGTGTTGTTATTGGTAAGCGTGGAGAAGATATTGAGTTTCTCAAGGCTGAATTACAAAAAAAAATGGGCGTTCCTGTCCATGTAAATATTGAAGAAATTCGTAAGCCTGAAATTGATGCACAACTTATTGCCGATTCAATTGCTCAGCAACTAGAAAAGCGCATTATGTTCCGTCGTGCCATGAAGCGCGCAATGCAAAATGCTATGCGTCTTGGTGCGCAAGGTATTAAGATAATGAGCTCTGGTCGATTGAATGGGGCCGAAATTGCTCGTCGTGAATGGTATCGTGAAGGTCGTGTGCCGCTACATACATTGCGAGCCGATATTGATTATGGGGTATCGGAAGCTAAAACCACTTACGGAATTATTGGAATTAAGGTTTGGGTATATAAGGGAGAGTTCATATCTAGTACCGAACCTGGAAGTGATCAAGTTTCAGAAGATGCTCGGGCTAAACCCAGGCGCACGCCTAATGCAGGTCGTGATGAAGTTAGTGCCCAGGAAAAAACTCCTGCCAAACGTGTTCGTAGAAGTGTTGCTACTGTCGAGGGTGCGGCTAGTACAACTAAAGAGGCTAAGGAGTAATAAATGTTACAACCCTCTAGAAGAAAATATCGTAAGGAACAAAAAGGTCGCAATACTGGTTTGGCTACGCGTGGAGCCAAGGTTAGTTTTGGCGAATATGGCCTTAAAGCTATAGGGCGAGGTCGATTGACTGCGCGTCAGATTGAGGCTGCTCGTCGTGCAATGACCCGTCACATTAAGCGGGGAGGTCGTATCTGGATTCGAATCTTCCCAGACAAGCCAATCTCTAAAAAACCTGCAGAAGTTCGCATGGGTAACGGGAAAGGTTCGCCAGAGTATTGGGTGGCAGAAATTCAGCCTGGCAAGGTTCTTTACGAAATGGATGGAGTGGATGAGGTTTTGGCAAGAGAGGCATTTCGCTTGGCTGCCGCAAAATTACCTCTAGAAACTACATTCGTCACTAGACATTTAGGATGATTGATAATGAAAGCTGATGAATTAAGATCGAAGAGCAGCGATGATTTGCAAAAAATTCTCTTAGATTCAAGAAAAGCGCAGTTTAGTCTTCGCATGCAAGTTGCCACACAACAGTTAAGTAATAGTAGCCAAATTAACAAGGTGCGTAAGGACATTGCCCGTATTAAGACGATTCAATGCGAAAAGGCTAGTGCAAAATGACAAATCATCAGATTGTTAGGCGGACCTTACAGGGGCGCGTTGTTTCAGACAAGATGAATAAAACGGTAACGGTGTTAATTGAACGCAAGGTTAAGCATTCTGTCATAGGAAAAATTCTAGTCAGATCTAAAAAATATCATGCGCATGTTGAAGGCATTGATGCTTTATCAGGTGATCTTGTACAGATTGAGGAATGTGCGCCAATATCCAAAACGAAATCGTGGCGTGTAATGAAAGTCATTGAAAAAGCTTGAGGCATTTAGATTATCAATTTAATTGCTTTCTTGCTTGACGAAAGCAATTCTTCTTAGTAAAATTATTAATTACCTTGCCGATTAATTCGGCCTCTAGCCACTAGCGGGCGCCAAAACTGATCGAGCATGTTTTATGCTTGAATTAAGTTGGAGATATATAAATGATCCAAATGCAATCTATCTTAGATGTGGCTGATAATACCGGCGCGCGTTCTGTTATGTGCATCAAGGTGTTGGGTGGCTCTAAGCGTCGTTATGCAAGCGTTGGGGATGTTATCAAAGTGAGTATCAAGGATGCTGCTCCGCGTGGCCGGGTCAAGAAAGGCGAAGTTTATACTGCAGTAGTTGTTCGAACGGCTAAAGGTGTTCGTCGCAGCGATGGTTCCCTGGTCAAGTTTGACGGTAACGCAGCTGTTTTGCTTAACAGCAAGCTCGAGCCTATTGGAACTCGTATTTTTGGCCCTGTTACGCGTGAATTACGAAATGAGCGATTCATGAAGATTGTGTCCTTGGCTCCTGAGGTCCTTTGATCTAATTTGCGAGATTTTAAAAATGAATAAAATGTGTAAAGGTGATGAGGTCATAATCACTACGGGTAAGGATAAAAATAAGCGCGGAACTGTGCGTGCTTGGTTGGATGAAAATCGAATTATTGTTGATGGTATTAATCTTGTTAAGAAGCATGTTAAGCCTAACCCTATGAAGGGTGAGCAAGGCGGTATTCTTACTAAAGAGATGCCAATTAGCATCTCAAATGTGTCGTTGTTTAATCCTTTAACTCAGAAGGCTGATAGGGTTGGGTTTAAAACATTAGATGATGGCCGGAAAGTTCGGGTATTTAAATCTAATGGCGAAATTATAGTAAAGGCTTGAGGGATTTTATATGACTCGCTTAAAAGAATTTTATAAAGAAACTGTGTTGCCTGATCTGGTTGAGAAGTTTTCATACAAGTCCGTGATGGAGGTTCCAAGGATTACCAAGGTAACTCTTAATATGGGTGTTGGCGAGGCTGTGGGCGATAAAAAAGTTTTGGACCATGCGGTTAAGGATATGACTGCTATCGCTGGACAGAAACCTGTAGTTACTAAGGCGCGTAAAGCTATTGCTGGCTTTAAGATTCGTGAGGGTTATCCCATTGGATGCATGGTGACTTTGCGCGGTGCTCGCATGTATGAGTTTCTTGATCGCTTGGTTAGTGTCGCTATGCCACGGGTCAGGGATTTTAGAGGTGTGTCTGGTAAGGGATTCGATGGTAGGGGTAACTATAACGTTGGCATCAAAGAGCAGATTATTTTCCCTGAAATTGAATACGATAAGATCGATATGCTCCGTGGCATGAATATCAGTATCACCACTACAGCAAAAACTGATGAAGAGGCGAAGGCGCTTCTGGCTGCATTTAAATTTCCTTTTAGGAATTGATAATCATATGGCTAAGTTGTCTCTTATAAATCGCGAAGCAAAGCGCGAGAGAATGGTTAATAAGTTTGCTGCTAAGCGGGCGGAGCTTGTTGCAATTTTTACTGATATGAAACTCTCTGAAGAAGAGCGGATGGTAGCTCGTTTAAAATTTCAGCAGTTACCTCGCAATTCGAGCCCGTCTCGCCAAAGAAATCGTTGCGCATTGACGGGTCGTCCTCGAGGCGTGTTCCGTAAATTCGGGTTGTGCCGTAATAAGTTGCGTGAAGTTGCTATGCGTGGCGAAGTTCCGGGAATGACCAAGGCTAGCTGGTAAGGGAGATATAAGATATGAGTATGACTGATCCTGTCGCCGATATGCTTACTCGCATTCGTAATGCGCAAATGGCAACTAAAGTTTCTGTATCGATGCCGTCATCAAAGCTGAAATTAGCGATTGCTAAAGTTTTGAAAGATGAGGGCTACATAGAGGGTTTTGTTGTAAGAGCAAATGGCGTTAAACCGGAGCTAGATTTGGAGTTGAAGTATTACGATGGTTATCCTGTTATTGAGAGGATAGATCGCGTATCCCGCCCTGGACTTAGGGTGTATAAGGGTAAGGATGATTTGCCCAGAGTCATGAATGGCCTTGGAGTTGCTATTGTTTCAACCCCGAAGGGCGTTATGACTGATCGGCAGGCACGCGCTGGAAATATGGGCGGCGAAATTATCTGTATCGTTGCTTAAAGAGGTTCTATAAAATTATGTCGCGCATTGCTAAATATCCGATTGATATCCCGAGTGGGGTAGAAGTCACATTAAATGCAAATAATATTGCAGTCAAAGGTCCATTGGGAATTTTGAGTCAATTTTTACTTCCATCGGTTCTTATTGACCGCAAAGAAGATAAGTTGTTTTTTAGCTGTTCTCAGCATGTGCCTGGGGCAGATGCAATGTCAGGGACAATGCGAGCTCTTGTTAATAATATGGTTACTGGTGTAACAAAGGGCTTCGAGAAGAAGTTAAATCTTATTGGTGTAGGGTATCGGGCTCAAGCGCAAGGCGCGAATCTTAATTTAACCTTGGGTTTCTCGCATCCAGTCGTCCATAGTGTTCCTGTCGGTATCAAGATAGAGACGCCGACGCAAACCGAAATACTAATCAAAGGTATTAATAAGCAAGTTGTCGGTCAAGTTGCTGCGGAAATTCGTGCTTATCGACCACCTGAGCCGTACAAAGGTAAAGGTGTTCGGTACTCGGATGAAGTGGTTGTTATTAAAGAAACTAAGAAGAAATAAGCGAGGCATTTGATTATGAAAAGCAAGATTGCTCGCCAGCGTCGGGCGCTTAAAACCCGCGCAAAAATTGCTGAATTGAAAATGGTAAGGCTGGCTGTCAGCCGTTCAAATAACCATATATCAGCACAGATATTTTCAAGTTGCGGTACGAAAGTACTTGCTTCTGCATCGTCGATGGAAGCTGGGGTTCGTACAAAAGTTCCCAATGGTGCAAACGTCGATGCTGCCAAAATTATTGGCGGCTTGATTTCTGAGCGCGCTAAAGCTGCAGGTATTGATCAGGTTGCTTTTGATCGATCCGGCTTTCATTATCATGGTCGCGTCAAGGCGTTGGCCGAAGCTGCCCGAGAGGGCGGTCTTAAGTTCTAAGCGAGATAATTATGGCTAAACCACAGGGTAGAAAACCTCAACAGGGACAAGAAAAGCCTGATGATGGTATGCGCGAGAAAATGGTTGCTATTAACCGGGTTACCAAAGTTGTAAAAGGTGGCCGAATTATGGGCTTTGCGGCGCTTACAGTTGTTGGCGATGGCGATGGCGGTGTCGGAATGGGTAAGGGGAAGTCTCGTGAAGTCCCTGTTGCCGTTCAAAAGGCAATGGAAGAAGCCCGCAGAAAATTAGTTAAAGTAAATCTTAAAGATGGTACTTTGCATCATTCTGTAACTGGACGCCATGGAGCCACAAAGGTGTTAATGTCCCCAGCATCGGCTGGTACGGGTGTGATTGCGGGTGGGCCTATGAGAGCGGTTTTTGAAGTTATGGGTATTACTGATGTTGTAGCCAAAACAATTGGGTCTACCAATCCTTACAACGTAGTTCGTGCCACCCTGCATGGTTTATTAGCAATGAATACGCCTTCAGAGATTGCTGCTAAGCGTGGCAAAGTCATTGCTGAAATTCTGGAGTGATATATGACGACGACTAGCAAAAAAATTAAAGTGACTCTTATTAAGAGTGTTATCGGTACAAAAGAAGATCATCGTGCGACAGTCAAAGGTCTTGGCTTAAGGCGTATTAATAGCACTTCTATGCTTGAAGATACACCAGCTATTCGTGGCATGGTTCGAAAAATCGCTTACTTGTTGAAGTGTGAAGGTTAAGAGGATAGGTTTGTTATTATGGAACTAAATAATTTAAAACCGGCTGTCGGCGCTAAGCATTATTCGAAGCGCGTGGGGCGTGGTATAGGTAGTGGGTTAGGAAAAACTGCAGGACGTGGGCACAAGGGTCAAAAATCCCGTGCAGGTGGTTTCCATAAGGTTGGATTTGAGGGTGGTCAAATGCCCTTGCAGCGTCGTCTACCAAAGCGCGGTTTTGTGTCTTTAACGGCACATCGCAATGCAGAAGTACGTTTATCTGAACTTGGTAAACTGAATGTGGATGAAATTGATTTACTTGTTTTAAAGCAAGCAGGTATTATTTCAGGGACGTCACTTTCGGCAAAAGTTATTCTCTCTGGCGTTTTAAGCCGCAAGATTTCATTAAAGGGTGTTGGGGCAACTAAGGGTGCTAGAGCGGCTATTGAGCTGCTCGGCGGTACTGTCGAGGAACCAGTTGTTGTTAGTTCTGCAAGAGCCTAATTTCGCACCCGTCTCTAGGAATAAGCCGTGGCATTTCCTCAATCAAACCCACAGTTAAATACAAATAAGTTTGGCGACCTTTGGCGTCGGCTTGGGTTCTTGTTGGGTGCGCTCGTTGTTTATAGGATCGGTACCCATATTCCTGTCCCGGGAATAGATCCTACGCGCTTAGCTGAGCTGTTCCAATCTCAACAAGGTGGCATTTTAGGCGTGTTCAACCTTTTTTCTGGTGGCGCGCTGTCTCGTTTTACAATATTTGCTTTGGGAATAATGCCTTACATTTCATCGTCGATTATTATGCAACTGTTGACGATTGCGGTTCCCTCAATGGAGGCCCTCAAGAAAGAGGGTGAGGCAGGTCGGCGAAAGATCACCCAATACACTAGGTATGGGACGGTTGGTTTGGCTCTGTTTCAAGGTGTCGGTATTTCCATCGCTTTGGAGTCTCAGGCGGGCTTGGTTTTGGATCCGGGCTACATGTTTCGCTTTGTTACTGTTATGACGCTATTGACAGGAACAATGTTTCTTATGTGGTTGGGTGAGCAAATTACAGAACGTGGCCTGGGGAATGGTATTTCAATTATCATTTTTGCGGGAATCGCTGCTGGTCTTCCGAATGCATTGGGTGGATTATTTGAGTTGGTTCGTACCGGATCCATGCATCCAGTTTCAGCATTATTTGTTTGTTGTCTAGTTGTTCTCGTAACAGCTTTTGTTGTGTTTGTAGAGCGAGGCCAGCGAAAGATCCTAGTCAATTATGCCAAGAGACAAGTTGGAAATAAGGTTTATGGTGGGCAGTCATCCCATCTTCCGCTTAAATTAAATATGTCGGGCGTTATCCCGCCAATCTTCGCATCGTCGATTATTTTATTTCCTGCTACTGCGGCAAATTGGTTTGGTAGCAGTGGTGGTTCTCATTGGCTTAAGGATGTTGCCTCTAAACTGGCACCAGGTCAGCCAATTTATGTGATGCTTTACGCTACGGCTATTGTCTTTTTCTGTTTTTTTTACACGGCATTAGTTTTCAACTCAAGGGAAACTGCTGATAACTTAAAGAAAAGTGGCGCATTTGTCCCTGGAATACGGCCAGGGGATCAAACTGCGCGCTATATTGATAAAGTTTTAACACGGTTGACTTTGGTTGGTGCGCTTTACATCACAATTGTTTGCCTGCTTCCTGAGTTTCTAATTTTGAAATGGAATGTACCTTTTTATTTTGGCGGAACAAGTTTGTTGATTATCGTTGTTGTTGCAATGGACTTTATGGCGCAAGTTCAGGCCTATGTGATGTCTCATAGATATGAGGGGCTGCTAAAGAAAGCTAATTTTAAAGGAGCGGGTATTCCGGTCCGATAACCAATGTCTAAAGAAGATGTTATAGAAATGCAGGGAGAAGTGATTGAAAACCTCCCAAATGCTACATTTCGAATCAAGTTGGAAAATGACCATGTATTATTGGGTCATATCTCAGGAAAGATGCGTATGCACTATATACGAATCCTACCTGGGGACAAGGTAACTGTACAATTAACACCGTATGACTTATCCAAAGGTCGTATTGTGTTTCGCGCAAAATAATTGTTTTAAAACCCCGGAGAAGTTAAATGAAAGTTATGGCTTCGGTCAAGCGTATTTGCCGCAATTGCAAAGTCATCCGTCGCAAGGGTGTGGTCAGAATTATTTGTACTGATCCACGCCATAAACAGCGCCAAGGTTGATTGGGCAATGCGAATCAGATATAATCTTTGGTTTTCCGGTTTACGGATAACCAACTCACATCCGCTTAATGGCGAGGAACAGGTAAGCACATGGCTCGTATAGCAGGCGTTAATATTCCAAATCACCAACATACAGAGATTGCTTTAACAGCAATTTATGGCATCGGTCGCACACGTGCACAGAAGATATGTGACAACGTCGGGATCAAGCGTTCAGTCAAGGTTAAAGAGCTGACAGAGACAGAACTTGAGCGTTTGCGCGACGAAGTCGGAAAAATAACAGTAGAAGGTGATTTGCGTCGTGAAGTTACGATGAGCATCAAGCGACTAATGGACCTTGGCTGCTATCGTGGCGTTCGTCATCGTCGTGGTTTGCCTCTCCGGGGTCAGCGAACCCGTACAAATGCACGCACACGCAAAGGGCCGCGAAAATCGATTGCTGGCGCTAAGAAGTAACTAGGAAACTAATCAATGGCTAAGACTGCACCTAAAATTAGAAAGAAAGTTAAAAAGAACATTGCGGAAGGTATAGCCCATGTTCACGCTTCTTTCAATAATACGATTATCACGATCACTGATCGTCAGGGTAATGCGCTTTCGTGGGCAACCTCTGGCGGTGCTGGTTTTAAGGGTTCGCGTAAATCGACACCATTTGCTGCACAGATCGCTGCTGAAGCCGCTGGCAAAGCAGCTCAGGAATGTGGCGTCAAAAACCTTGAAGTTCGGATCAAAGGCCCGGGTCCGGGACGTGAGTCCGCGGTTCGCGCCCTGAATGCGTTGGGTATGAAAATTACCAGCATCACTGACATAACTCCTATCCCCCATAATGGATGCCGGCCACCTAAGCGCCGTCGCATCTAACGCAAGAAGGACACGACTGTATGGCTCGTAATCTAGACCCAAAATGCCGCCAATGTCGCCGTGAAGGCGAGAAGCTGTTTTTAAAAGGCGAAAAGTGTTTTACTGATAAGTGCTCTGTTGAGCGGCGTGCCTATGCACCTGGTCAGCATGGGCAAAAGTCTGGCCAACGCCTCTCTGGCTATGGCACTCAGCTTCGTGAAAAACAAAAAATTCGCCGGATTTATGGCATTCTCGAGCGTCAATTCCGTAAGATTTTTGGTGCTGCCGATCTTAAAAAGGGCGCAACTGGCGAAAATCTCCTGCAACTTCTTGAGGGCCGTCTTGATACTGTTGCTTACCGTATGGGCTTTGGTATTTCGCGTGCCGAAGCACGTCAAGTCGTTCGTCATAACGGTGTCCTGGTGAATGGGAAGCGGGTTGATGTACCCTCTTATAACTGTCGTCCAGGTGATGTGATTCAGTTGTTCGATAAAACTAAACTTCAACTCAGAACAAAAGCCGCACTTGATGCAGCTGAAGGTCGAGGCTTCCCTGAGTGGCTAGAAGTCGATATTAAAAGTGGGCGTGGAGTTTTCAAGAACTATCCAGCGCGCCAGGACTTGCCGTCTTCTATCAACGAAGGTTTGGTCGTCGAACTGTACTCGCGTTAATCGTAGTTTCACGCCTGACATCCTCCGGGTGTCAGGCGTATTCCCATTGGAAGGACAGGTAAATGCAAACATTGCTTAAGCCACGCAGTATTGATGTGCAGCAACTTTCACCTCTACATGCACGTGTCGTCATGGAGCCTTTCGAGCGCGGTTTTGGCCATACCTTGGGCAATGCTTTGCGGCGAATTTTGTTGTCTTCTATTGAAGGCGTTGCACCTACTGAAGTTTCCATCGAAGGTGTGCTTCATGAGTACTCAACTTTGGATGGTGTTCGTGAGGATGTAGTTGATATCCTTTTGAACGTGAAAGGCGTTGTCATCAAGATGCACAATCGCCGTGAGGCCATCCTGACGGTAAGCAAGGTGGGCGAAGGTGTTGTTACGGCTGCAGATATTGTTGGTGGTCATGACATTGAAATTGTTAACCCTGAGCATGTGATTGCGCATATTGCTCCTGGTGGTCAGTTGAAAATGGAGATTCGCGTTGAGTCTGGCCGTGGGTATATTCCAGCGAATCAACGTCAAATTGCACGGGAAAACATGGCCATTGGGCAGATCATGCTTGATGCTTCGTTCAGTCCAGTTCGCCGTGTCAGTTATTCGGTTGAGTCTGCGCGCGTTGAACAACGTACAGATATGGATAAGCTCATTCTTGACATCGAAACTAATGGTGCAATTGATAACGCAGAAGAAGCGATCAGAACGGCTGCCCGCATTTTAATGGAGCAGCTCTCGTTTTTTGCTGATCTTGAAGGTACTGCTGCGTCAGCTGAATCTGCTGAAGGCGCATCTGTTTCTCCTATTCTTGTCCGTCCAGTGGATGATCTTGAACTCACCGTTCGGTCAGCAAACTGCCTGAAGGCCGAAAATATTTACTATATCGGCGATCTGATTCAGCGTACGGAGTCTGAGCTTCTCAAGACACCCAATTTGGGTCGTAAGTCACTGAATGAAATTAAAGAAGTGTTGGCTACACGTGGTCTTTCGCTGGGAATGCGATTGGACGGGTGGCCGCCTGAAGGCTTGGAAAAACTAGCCTGATCTGTTGTATTTTTTAATACTCGATAACCATTAACCGGTTACTTGCATTGCGCGGTAACCGTAAAAAAACGAGGTAATAATCATGCGTCACGGTAATGGATTGCGGAAACTTAATCGTACTTCCGCTCACCGCCAGGCAATGTTGCGGAATATGGCGGTATCTCTTCTTCGTCATGAAGTCATCAAAACAACGCTGCCAAAAGCGAAAGAGTTGCGGCGCGTTGTTGAGCCACTGATTACTCTAGGTAAAAAACCTAGCCTGGCTAATCGCCGTCTAGCGTTCGATCGTACACGCGACCGTGATATCGTCGGCAAGATATTTAACGAGCTTGGCCCACGCTTTGCTAATCGCAATGGTGGTTATCTGCGTATCCTGAAAATGGGTTTCCGCCTGGGGGATAATGCGCCGATGGCTTATGTTGAACTGCTTGATCGCCCCGAGGTAGTTGCAGCGGAAGAAACTGAAAGCGCCAGCTAGTTTTTCTGGGTTTATCTGCCAGCCAATAAAAAAGCCAGACATTGTCTGGCTTTTTTATTGGCCGTGAAATCTGCTGCTCTGCTTACAAAATCATTCCTGCAGCAACGGTGTTGTTGGTTGATTCGTCAATGATGATAAACGCCCCTGTAGCACGATTTTTTGCGTAGGCATCAATATTCAAAGGTTGGGCCAGGCGCAATGAAATATGCGCGATGTCATTCATTTCGAGACGTTCAACCGCTATATGGTCGAGTGTATTGATGTCGACGCGAAACCCAATCGTAGCAATCACGGCCTTTGATTCTCTGGTTGTCTGGCGGATAAGATATTTGCGCTGTAGGTCGAGCGGTGTCTCGGCTAACCAGCACACCATTGCATCGAGTTGCCGTGTCACCAGCGCCGATTTTTCGGATTGCACGATCATGTCGCCGCGCGATATATCGATTTCGTCTTCAAGCAATAACGTGATTGATTGTTCAGCGTAGGCATGCGGGAAAGAGCTATCCAGTACACGGATGTCCTTGACGCGGGTTTGCTTGCCTGAAGGCAGCACGGTTACTGCATCGCCGATACTGATTCTGCCCGATTCAACGCGACCCATGAAGCCGCGAAAGTCGTGTAGTTTTGCGTCATCTGATTTATGTGGGCGGCAGACGAACTGGACTGGAAAGCGGAAGGGTTCATCCATTTCGCTGTGGGCTGTTGGTGCTTTCTCCAGCACGTCAAGCAGTGTCGGGCCGGAATACCAGTTCATCTGCTCACTGCGGTCAACCACCATGTCGCCTTTTAGAGCAGACATCGGAATGAAGTGAATATCCTTGATGCCCAAGTGGGCTGCAAAGGACAGATAATCGGTGCGGATGCGCTCGAACGCTGCCTGGTCGTAATCCACGAGATCCATCTTGTTGATGGCAACAACAATGTGTGGAATGCCCATCAGGTGCGCAAGATACGAATGGCGGCGCGTCTGTGTGAGTATGCCTTTGCGTGCATCGATCAAGATAATGGCCAAGTTGGCTGTTGATGCAGCGGTGACCATGTTGCGCGTGTACTGCTCATGGCCTGGCGCATCGGCAATGATGTATTTGCGCGTGCCAGTGCTGAAATAGCGATAGGCGACATCAATTGTGATGCCCTGCTCGCGCTCTGCCTGCAAGCCATCGGTTAGCAGGGAAAGATCGACCGCATCGAGGCCGCGCCGATGCGAGGTGCGTTCAATGGCAGAGAGCGTGTCGGCCAGAATGGTTTTGGTATCGAACAACAAACGTCCGATCAGTGTGCTCTTGCCATCATCCACACTACCGCAGGTGAGAAAGCGCAGTAGCCCGGCATCAGTTTCTGCCATGTGGGTTTCCGGTAAATGGTCAGTGGCGCTCATTAGAAATATCCCTCTTTCTTGCGTTGTTCCATGGAAGCTTCCGAGGTTTGATCATCAAGCCGCGTTGCGCCGCGTTCGGTAATGGTTGTGCTCGCTGTTTCCAAAATGATTTTTTCCAGCGTGTCGGCGTCAGACTCCACGGGCGCGGTGCAAGTAACATCCCCCAAGGTACGAAAGCGCACCATCATTTGCTCGATGGCCTCGCCCGGATGGGCGGGAGTGAGTTCGGTCACTGGCTGCAACAGGCCGCTACGTCGCACGATAGGGCGCTGATGCGAAAAATAGATGGCAGGTATCTCAAGCTGCTCGCGGCCGATATATTGCCAGACGTCCAGCTCTGTCCAGTTGGAAATGGGGAAGGCGCGGATGTTTTCGCCCTTGTGCACGCGGGCGTTGAATAAATCCCACAACTCCGGGCGCTGATTTTTCGGGTCCCACTGGCCAAACTCATCACGGAAAGAAAAAATTCGTTCCTTGGCGCGAGCCTTTTCTTCGTCGCGTCGAGCACCACCAATGCAGCAATCAAAACCAAATTCTTCGATGGCTTCCAGCAGCGTCACCGACTGGTGCTTGTTGCGCAATTCATCGGGCGACTTCAAAACCACCGTGCCGCGCCGCATCGAGTCTTCAACCGAGCGCACAATCAGGCGCTCGCCAAGCTGTGCTGCGCGATAGTCGCGAAATGCCAATAATTCCGGATAGTTGTGTCCGGTATCAATGTTCAGCAAGGGAAAGGGGAAGCGGCCAGGGCGGAAGGCTTTTTCTGCCAGGCGCAGCAATACGATGGAATCTTTTCCGCCCGAAAACAGCAGCGCAGGATTAGCGCATTGCCCGGCTACTTCGCGCAGGATGTAAATGGATTCGGACTCAAGCCAGTCCAGATGCGAAAGCGTGTGCTTGGGTAATTGAGCCAAATTGCTCATGACGATGTTCCCTCTTTGACGATGCGTTGCAGGCGGCCATCCACCATATGCAGGCCGCATTCTTTGGTTTGCGGGTTTTCCCACCACCAGCGTCCGGCGCGAATGTCTTCGCCCGGCTGGATAGCCCGGGTGCAGGGCGCGCAGCCTATGCTGGGATAGCCTTGGTCATGCAATGCGTTATAGGGCACGTTGTTGGCGCGAATGTAAGCCCAGACTTCGTCTTCGCTCCAGTCAGCCAATGGGCTGACTTTGATTAGCCCGTTGGCCGCATCCGGTGCAATCGGTTCCACCCCTGCGCGCGTGGTGGATTGGGCCACGCGCAGACCGGTAACCCAGGCGCCTTTGCCCGCCAGCACGCGTTGCAATGGTTCCACCTTGCGTGCATGGCAGCAGGCTTTGCGTGCTTCGATACTGTCATAAAAACCATTGATGCCGTAGCGCGTCACGCAGGCTTCAACATCCTCGGGCCGAGGGAAAACCAGATTGATGCGTTGCCCATAATGTTTTTCAGCCGCAGTAATCAGTGCATAGGTTTCGGCAGGCAAGCGTCCGGTATCAAGGGAGAAAATTTCAATGGGCAGGTGTTCGCGCCAGATCAGGTCGGTGAGCACCATATCCTCGGCGCCCAGACTGTTGGCGAAGACCACAGGAGCGTAGTTGCTGACGGCTGAGCGTAGCAGGCTGACGACCGTGGCCGCTTTGGCGACAACGGTGGCAAGCAAGGTGGTATCTGGCATGATGTTTTTATACAGTATTTTATGCGGTGCGGCGGCGAAACAAGGGTAACGGTTGATCGACCGCACCTTGATATACCTCGGGAAAGTCATTCAGCGATTGCAGCGCAGCCTCTGCATTTTGCTCTTGCGGGATGAGGAAAGCATCAAAGCCCACGCGACGCAAATAAAAAAGCTGGTCGCGCCCGATGTTGCCCACGGCGCGCAATTCACCACGATATGCATAGCGTTCGCGCAACAGGCGGGCGGTGGAATAGCCACGACCATCGATGAACTTGGGAAACTCAACCGCAATCATCGCAAAGCGCTGCACATCATCGGCAATGTCCTCGACGCGAAAAGTCGGCGCTAGCGAGACGGCGATATCGCCCTGATCCGCCGCGCGCGCGCGCAAGGCGTCGCGCTGGGCTAGCCATGCGGCGGCCGGTATCAGCACCGGGCCAGCAGGAATCGGCAGCGCAGCGGCATCATCGAGCGTAGCCTCGTCAGCCAGCGAAATCACTTGCCAGTTATCGTCAATGAGCTGATCATTCTTGATGAGTTGCTTAGACATGGGCAGCATCTCCGGCGGTTTTTTCGGCAGATGGATCCTTGCGATACGCCGCTTCGCGGAAGGGTTGCAGGCCAAGGCGGGCAACAGCGTCGCCGAATGGCTCATCGCTATGGCGATGAGCCAGGTAGGTGGTGATCATGCGTTCGATCACATCCGGAATTTCCGCTGCGGCGAACGAGCGGCCAATGACTTCGCCAATTCGCGCCTCATTACCCTGTGCGCCACCCAGCGTAATTTGATACCACTCTTCACCATGCTTATCGACGCCGAGAATGCCGATCGCGCCGAGGTGATGATGGCCGCAGGAATTCATGCAGCCGGAAATGTTCAACTCCAGATCGCCAATGTCGAACAGATAATCCAGATCGGCAAACCGCTCATGAATGGCCGCAGCGATGGGCAAGGATTTGGCATTGGCCAGCGAGCAAAAATCACCACCGGGGCAAACAATCATGTCGGCCAGGAGGCCAATGTTCGCACTCGCCAGCCCGGCTGCTTTTGCGCGCTGCCAGACTGTGTGCAAGTCACGCTGCGGCACATCGGAAAGAATCAGGTTCTGCTCATGGGCCACGCGCAGCTCGCCAAAGCTGAATTCGTCGGCGAGGAGAGCTGCCGCTTCCATTTGCGCGACCGATGTGTCACCGGGTGCTGCGCCGGGTGCTTTCAACGACAGCGTGACTGCTGCATAACCGGGCACCTTGTGCCCATGTACGTTACGTTCCAGCCAACGGCTGAAGGCTTTGTTGTTGTATTGCGCAGCGATGCTGGCTAGATCATTGGTCGGAAATTTTTCATAAGCCGGTGGTGAAAACTGGCTTGCCACGCGCGCGACTTCTTCAGCCGTCAGCGTGCTCGGGCCATCCTTGATATGCGTCCATTCTTCTTCCACCTGACGTGCGAATTCTTCGCTGCCAATGGCTTTGACCAGAATCTTGATGCGTGCTTTGTAGGGATTTTCACGCCGACCATAACGGTTGTAAACCCGCACCAGCGCTTCGCTGTAAGTGAGCAGATGCTGCCAGGGCAGAAAATCGCGCAGCTTGTGTCCGATCAGCGGTGTGCGTCCCAGGCCGCCGCCGGCATACACCGTGAAGCCTATTTCACCCGCGTCATTTTTTACCAGTTGCAAGCCTAAGTCATGCACCCGAATGGCCGCGCGATCATCAAGTGAACCGCTAATGGCCACTTTGAATTTGCGCGGCAGGTAGGCAAACTCCGGATGAAATGTTGACCACTGGCGCAACACTTCCGCCCATGGCCGCGGGTCGGCAATTTCGTCGGCGGCAATGCCCGCGAAATGATCGGTGGTGATATTGCGTATGCAATTGCCGGAGGTTTGGATGGCGTGCATTTCCACATCGGCCAGTTGTTCCAGCAAGTCAGGCACGGTGGCGAGTTCTATCCAGTTGAGTTGCAGATTCTGGCGCGTGGTGAAGTGCCCCGTGCCACGGTCATAGCGGCCAGTAACATCGGCCAGCGCGCGTAATTGTGTTGATGAGAGCAGACCATAGGGAATGGCGATGCGCAGCATGGGCGCATGGCGCTGGATGTAGAGACCATTTTGCAGACGCAATGGGCGGAATTCATCTTCGCTTAATTGACCTGACAGATACCGCTCGGTCTGGCCGCGAAACTGTTTGACCCGTGCGTGTACGATGGCTTTATCGGTTGCGTCGTAGTGGTACATGATATTTTTCCGTCGAGTTTTCCGTCGTAATGTCAGGCGAAGATAAGCTTGCTGCCGACCAATATCAGCACAGCAGCAAGTAATGAACGCAAGCCGCGCTCAGGCACGCGTGCGGCAAAATGGCTGCCTAGCGCAATACCGGGCAAGGAGCCGATGAGTAAATTGAGCAGCAAATGCATGTCCACACTACCCAGATACCAATGCCCCATGCCCGCCACCAGCGTGAGTGGCACAGCGTGCGCAATGTCGGCGCCGACGATACGCCGTGTGGCCAATTGTGGATACAGGAAAGTGAGGGCTGTAACGCCCAGCGCACCAGCACCAACCGAGGTCCATGCCACCAGCGTACCAACAATTGCCCCGATCAGAATGGTCAGCAGCGCTGTTTGTCTTTCATTCAGAGCTTGGCCAATGTAGCGGCGTCCAAAGGCCAGCAGGCGCTGGCGAAACAACAGCGAACTGGCTGTCAGCAGCAAAGCCACACCCAGCGCGCCGGTAATTAGCCGGGTAGTGTTGTGACCCTCCAGTCCCAAGTGCGCCAGCACAACCAGCGATACCGCAGCAGCAGGCACGCTGCCCAGCGCCAAGCGGCCAGTAATGCGCCAATCAATATTGCCATGCCGATGATGCACCCAACTGCCGCCGCTTTTGGTGATCGCGGCATAGAGCAAGTCAGTGCCCACTGCGGTGGCTGGTTTGAAGCCAAAGAGCAGCACAAGAATCGGCGTCATCAGCGAGCCACCGCCAACGCCGGTCAGGCCGACCAGCAGGCCGACGATCAAGCCGGAGAGCGATAACGCAGGGGTAAAAGTAAAAGCGGAGGTGAAATCCATAGTGCGACAGATGCTAACGAGATTAGTTAGCTTTGGAAAATACTTACAAGGTATTTGATTAGAACAAAAAGTTCTATAATAAAAACATGAAACTGCAACAGCTACGTTATCTAGTTGAAATTGAACGGCAGAACTTGAATGTTTCCGCTGCGGCTGAAGCGTTGTTCACTTCTCAACCCGGCGTATCAAAGCAAATCCGCCTGCTGGAAGACGAGCTCGGCGTAACGATTTTCGAGCGCAGCGGCAAGCGGTTGACACACATCACCGCACCGGGCCGGATTGTGCTGGATACAGCGAACCGTATTTTACGGGAAACACAGAACCTCACGCGCGTGGGGCAGGATTTCACTTCTGAAAACGACGGCACGCTCTCGATTGCCACTACGCATACGCAGGCGCGCTACACCTTGCCGACGGTGATTCAGCGTTTCCTGCAATTGCATCCAGCGATACGACTGCATTTGCAGCAAGGCAGCCCGGCGCAAATCGCCCAGTGGCTGCTCGATGGCAAGGCCGATCTTGGCATCGCCACCGAAACGCTGGATCAGCATGCCGAATTACTCACTCTGCCCTGCTATCAGTGGTCGCATTTGGTGGTTGCTCCCAAGGATCATCCGCTCATCACCCAGGGCGCGCCGACGCTGGCAACGTTGGCAGCTTATCCGCTGATTACTTACGACGCCACATTCACCGGTCGCTCGCATATTGATCGCGCCTTTGAGCGACAGGGCTTGCAGCCTAATGTCATGCTCACCGCCATCGATTCCGATGTCATCAAG
>SCUZ01000037.1 GCA_004322535.1 Rugosibacter sp. | reverse complement strand
TTCGATGCCCACATTGAAACAGCACCGGGCAGGGTCAAGCATGCGATTGCCGGCGCGATACACGTTGCTGAAACTCTTGGCCCCTACGGCCGTTTGCTTGCCTATCTGATTGCCGGTCATCATGCCGGCTTGCCCGACTGGCATCCCGGCGAAGCCAAGGGTGCTGCCCTGTCGCAGGAACTGAAGGACGAAATTGCCACACTCGCCAAGTCGAAGTCCGGCGGTGCGCCCCCCGAGATTCTCAATCCAAGCATAGCGCTCCCCAAGCCGCCGGTCCATGAATCGCGGGAGTTGCACTTCTGGTTGCGCATGCTTTTTTCCAGCCTTGTCGATGCCGACTTTCTCGACACCGAAGCGTTCATGGACAAAGGCAGAACCAGTCTACGGGGCGACCATGCTGCCATTCCAAGCTTGCTGGCTGCCTATGATCTTCATATGGCGGAAAACTTCGCCGTGGCCGATATTGACAACGACAACCCGGTCAAACGCCTGCGAACCGAAATCCGCAATAGCTGTCTTGCCCGTGCGTCCGATTCGCCCGGCTTGTTCAGTCTTACCGTGCCCACTGGCGGCGGCAAGACCCTCGCTTCACTTGGTTTCGCGTTGCATCATGCCAGGCAGCATGGCCTCAAGCGCATCATCTACGTTATCCCCTACACCAGCATTATTGAACAAACGGCGGATGTGTTTCGTGATGTCTTCAAAGACATCGAACCTGCGCCGGTGATCGAACATCACAGCAATCTGGAAGTCGACAATGAAACGTCAAAGAGCCGGTTGGCCTGCGAGAACTGGGATGCGTCCATCGTCGTCACCACCAATGTGCAGTTCTTCGAATCGCTCTATGCTGCCAGGCCTTCACGTTGCCGCAAGCTGCACAACATCGCCGAAAGTGTGGTGATTTTGGATGAAGCGCAACTGCTGCCGCCAGAACATCTCAAGCCCATTCTCGACGCCTTGCGTCAGTTGGTAGATCGCTATCGCGTGAGTGTGGTGCTTTCCACTGCTACGCAGCCCGCACTGGGTAATACGCGCTGTGACCCCTTCGGGCGCACCGTGCTGGAGGGCTTGGGCCATGCGCGCGAATTGGCTCCAGACCCGGCGCGGCTCTATCGTGACTTGGATCGTGTGATAGTGAGCTTGCCTGCGTCGCCTGATGATCGCCGCACCTGGGATGACATTGCTGCCGCGCTAGTGCAGTGCGAGCAGGTGCTGTGCATCGTCAATCGACGCGACGATGCAGAAGTCCTTTGGCGAAAATTGCCGCAGGGTGCCATCCACCTCTCAGCCCGTATGTGTGGCGCTCACCGGGCTACCGTCATCGCTGATATTAAAGACCGCTTGAAAGTGGGCGAGTCGATTCGCGTTGTCAGCACTCAGTTGGTGGAAGCTGGCGTTGACCTCGACTTTCCCGTCGTTTATCGCGCCATGGCCGGGCTGGATTCCATCGCCCAAGCGGCGGGTCGCTGCAATCGAGAAGGAAAGCTGGCTCCCGAAAAGGGACGCGTCGTGGTGTTTAACCCCCCGAAACCCTCACCCAGCGGGCTCTTGCTCAAAGCCGAACAGGCAGCGCAAAGAGTTTTGGCTGGCGCATCTGGTGAGCCACTGACCCCTGCAAACTACACCCTCTACTTCGACCATTTCTACGGCGATGTGAATAGCTACGACAAGGAGGGTGTAATGGATTTGTTGGCTCGTGATGCAGCGCGAGGGGAAATTCAGTTTCGCACGGCGGCGGAGAAATTTCGCCTGATTCCCGATCAAGGCCAGCAGTCGGTGTTTGTGCAATGGGGCGAGGGTGCTGCGTTGATCGAACGGCTCAAGACAGAAGGGCCGCACCGTGAACTGATGCGTCGCCTGCAACGACATTCCGTGACGCTCTACGACTATCAGTGGAAGAAGCTGGTGGCGAGTGGCGATCTCGAATTACACAAAGACTTCATCATTCAAAAAAGCGAAGCGCTGTATCACGAAGCACTCGGTCTGTTGCCTGAGATACCGGATTATTCACCGGAGGGGTTAGTGATATGAGGGCGCTCGATTTCGCGAGCGTCCTCTTTTCTACTTATGTTGTCCCCTACGGTTACAAGGTTTCAATCCTCGCCTATGGATATTGGGCGCACATGGATTCTAAGATAAGCTGTGATGTATAGCAATATGTTTTCCTCTACAATACAAGGAAGTTGACAAAAAATATTTTGAACGGCAATATCGCGTCCAACTGGATGAGGTTTGGAGGACGTTATGCACCCAATTGTCGTGATGGTTCAAGAGTTTTTCCGCTTTTTACTGGTGGCACCGTTCGTGAGGTTTCTGATCTTTCTTGTTTTTTTGCTTGTACTTTTTTGGATGTATCGGCTTAACGGCGGTTAGCTACAAAAGGATTTGTTATGAAAACTTATTGCCTTGAAGTCACCGGCGACTTCGCCTGCTTTACCCGCCCCGAAATGAAAGTGGAGCGGGTGAGCTACGACGTCATCACGCCATCAGCGGCACGCGCCGTGTTTGAAGCCATTCTTTGGAAACCAGCGATCCGCTGGCACATCAGAAAGATCGAAGTACTCAAACCTATCCGCTGGATTTCTCTGCGGCGCAATGAGGTGGGAGCCGTGGTGCCTGTAGGTAGCGTCAAGAGTGCCATGAACAAGGGTACTGGTGACCTCGCGCTTTACGTTGAGGATGAGCGGCAACAGCGGGCGGGGTTGTTCTTGCGCGATGTGGCCTATCGGCTTCATGCCGATCTGGAGTTGGTCGCTGCTCACCCGAAACATCGACCCAACTACCCGCATCTCGTCGGGAAGCCGGTGTCATCAGAAGAAATTGACATCGAAAAAGAGCCGAACACCTTGCCCAAATTCATGAGCATGTTCGAGCGCCGCGCTGCTAAAGGCCAGTGCATCAATCAGCCTTATCTGGGTTGCCGTGAATTCGCCTGCGGCTTCCGTTGGATTGCGGATGTTGAGCAAGAGCCAATGCCCATCAACGAAACCCGTGATCTCGGCTGGATGTTGCACGACATGAATTTCGATAACGCCGCTGAACCGACGCCCCGATTCTTTCGTGCTGAATTGAAAGCCGGTGTGCTCAGCATGCCCGATGCAGAGAGTGCCGAGGTGCGGGGATGATTCTTCAAGCGCTCACTGATTACTATGCTCGAAAGGCAACAGACCCGCAGACCGGGCTGGCACCGGAAGGCTTCGAACTCAAGGCCATTCCCTTCGTGCTGGTGCTGGATGAGACTGGTCAACTCTTGCAGTTCGCCGACCGGAGAGAGGGCGCAGGGAAGAAGAAAGAAGCCAAGGCGGTGCTGGTGCCGCAAGGCGTAAAGAAAACATCGGGCGTTGCCGCCAATCTGCTTTGGGATAACGCAGAATATGTTCTCGGCATGGTTACTCGTGGCAAGCCTGAACGAGTGGCTGAGCAGCAGGCGGTCTTTGTTGCAAGACTGAAGAAAGCCTTTGGTGAAATGCCCGACGATGCGGGCCTGCGGGCCGTGTTCGCTTTTCTGAATCAGTATCGCGTCGGCGCGCTGGAGTCGCTGGCGGCTCACCCCACTTGGCCGGAAATTCTGGAAACCAATCCGTTGATGACATTTCAGTTGAATGCGGATACTGAACTGGTCTGTCAGCGGCCTGCCGTGATTTCCGCGTTGATGAGCAAAGGCAGTGATGCAGCGGATGGCCGCTGTCTTGTTTCCGGTGAGCCTGATGTCATCGAACGTTTGCACCCCGCGATCAAGGGTGTGTGGGGTGCACAGACTTCCGGCGCCAATATCGTGTCCTTCAATCTCGATGCCTTCAACTCCTACGGCAAGAGTCAGAGCTTCAATGCACCAGTGGGGCGGCGGACGGTCTTCACCTACACCACTGCATTGAATCATCTGCTGGCCAAGGGGTCCCGGCAGCGGGTACAGGTGGGCGATGCGTCAACGGTGTTCTGGGCAGAGAAAGCCAGTGGCGAGCCCTTCGAGGCAGCGTTCCTTGATTTTCTTGGCCCGCCAAAGGATGACCCCGATCAAGGTACGCAGGCGGTGACGAGCCTTTACCGCAGCGTCAAGGAAGGCAAGCCATTCACCGCTGACGACAATCAACGCTTTCATGTGTTGGGCCTCGCCCCCAACGCTGCACGTATCGCGGTTCGCTTCTGGCATGTTTCCACCGTTACGGAATTGGGTCGTGCCTTTCAGCGCTACTTCGATGAGGTGGACATCGTGCGGCCTGTGTATGAAGTCGGTGCGCCGCTTTCTCTGTTCCGTCTGCTGGCGGCTACCGCACTGCTGGGTAAGGCCGAGAACATCCCCCCCAATCTTGGTGGTGATGTCATGCGGGCCGTCCTCAAAAACGACCGTTATCCCGAAACTCTCATGCAGAGTGCGTTGCGGCGTATTCGTGCCGAGCGTGAAGTGACTTATCCCCGTGCCGCGCTGCTCAAGGCGTGGCTCATTCGTAACCTCAACGACCAGGAGATTACCGTGTCGCTTAATGAAACAAATAACGATCCAGGCTACCGCCTCGGACGTTTGTTCGCTGTGCTAGAGCGAGTGCAGGAGCAGGCTCAGGGCAACTTAAACGCCAGCATAAGGGAGCGCTACTACGGAGCGTTTTCCACTACGCCCGTCACGGTGTTGCCACTGCTGATGAAACTAAAGAACCACCACCTCGCCAAGATCGATATCGACCGGTACAGGGGGTATCTGGAGAAAACCTTGGGCGAAGTGCTCGATGGACTTGACGACATTCCGATACGTCTGACCCTCCCCCAACAAGCTCGCTTCGCCGTGGGTTATTACCATCAGCGCCAAGCATTTTTCACTAAGCGTGACAAACCCGACACCGATCAATTTTCAACCGAAAAGGAATGACCATGAGCCTTAATCATCGCTACGACTTTGTTCTGCTGTTCGACGTGAAAGACGGTAATCCCAACGGTGACCCAGATGCCGGTAATCTGCCGCGTCTCGATGCTGAAACTGGCCATGGGCTGGTGACAGATGTTTGCCTCAAGCGCAAGGTGCGCAACTACGTGGGCATGTCTCATGGAGAGCAGCCGCCCTATGAAATTTACGTTAAAGAAAAAGCCGTGCTTAACAAACAGCATGAGCGCGCTTATGTGGGCATCGGCAAAGAGGAACTACTCAAGAGCGACGACAAAAAGCGCAAAGGTGGTGGCGCGGTTGATGAGGCCCGCCAGTGGATGTGCAAAAACTTCTTCGACGTGCGTACCTTTGGTGCAGTGATGTCTACCGGTGTGAACTGCGGCCAAGTGCGCGGCCCAGTACAACTCACCTTTGCGCGTTCAGTATCCCCCGTCGTCGCGCTTGAACATTCCATCACCCGCATGGCTGTGGCAACCGAAGCCGAAGCGGAAAAGCAGGGCGGTGACAACCGCACTATGGGGCGCAAGTTCACCATTCCCTACGGCCTCTACCGCGCTCATGGTTTCGTCTCTGCCCATTTGTCGAAGCAGACGGGCTTCAGCGAAGACGATCTCACGCTGCTTTGGGAGTCGCTGAAGAATATGTTCGATCACGACCGTTCGGCGGCTCGTGGCGAGATGTCCACGCGCGGTCTTTATGTTTTCTGTCACGAAGGCGAGTTGGGCGATGCGCCGGCACACAGTCTTTTCGATCTGGTGCAAGTGAAGCAAAACGACCCTGATATGCCCGCTCGCGGTTTCGGCGACTTTTCGGTGACTGTGCCGCCTGCAGGGTTGCTCGATGGGTTTCCGCGTGTCACGCTGGAGCGAATAGTTGGCTAATTGCTTTTTTGGGAGATTGGTCATGCTTGAAATTCATTTCGTCGTAGAAGAAGCGCCTGAAGACGGCTACTGTGCCAAGGCGGTTAGCGAGGACATATTTACTGAGGTTGGCGATATCCCCGGTCTTCATGCCAGCGTCCGCGAAGCCGTGTCCTGCCATTTCGATGAGGGTAAGACTCTCGGCCATTTCACGCGGAAAGAGGTCATCGCCGCATGAGATTGTCCCGCGATGTATCCGACGCGGAACTGACAAAGCGGCTTGGGCGCCTCGGCTATCGGGTGATGCGCTTGTTTGGATAATGGCAGAAGCACCCGAACCAATTGCCATCTCCGCCCTCGAACACTGGAGCTATTGCCCGCGTCAGTGTTGCCTGATTCATTCCGAACAGGCATTCGAGGAGAACATCCACACCTTGCGCGGCCAGGCGGTACATGCCCGTGTCGACGAGCCGGGTGTGGAGACGCGACCCGGTTTGCGCGTGGGGCGAGCAATGCCTCTGTGGTGTGATCGACTGGGGTTGGCGGGCAAGTCGGATGCGGTCGAGTTTCTGGCTGATGGTACGCCGTACCCGGTGGAATACAAACACGGCAGGAAACGCGAGAAACGCCATGACGATATTCAGCTTGCCGCTCAAGCCCTGTGCCTCGAAGAGATGACCGGCAAGGCCGTGCCTCTTGGTGCCATTTACCACGCTACTTCCCGCCGTCGGCGCGAGGTGGCGATCACGCCGGAACTGCGGCAGGCGGTTGAGACGTGTGTGGCGGAAGTGCGCGCCGCCTTGTCAGCGCCGACTTTGCCGCCGCCGGTCAACGACCAGCGTTGCAAGGAATGTTCGCTGATCGATCTTTGCCAGCCTGCGCCGCTTGCGGGGCAAGGCAAGCGGCGCAGGCTGGCGGCGCATTTATTCGAACCGGAATTTGAACCGGGAAACTGAAATGCAAACTCTCCTTAATACCCTTTATGTCACTACGCCTCTGTCCTATCTGCACCTGGATAACGACACAGTGCGGATCGAAGTGGAGCGAGAAACGAAGTTGCGTGTGCCGTTGCATCACCTGGGTAGTATCGTCGTTTTTGGCAACGTGCTGGTGTCGCCGGCCTTGATGCACCGGTTGGCGGATAATGGCCAAAGCCTGGTGCTGCTCGATGGCAATGGTCGCTTCAAGGCGCGGCTGGAAGGCCCTGTTTCGGGCAACATCCTGCTGCGCCGTGCCCAGCATGAGAAAGCGAATGACGCGCCCTTCACACTGGAAGTGGCACGCGCCTGCATTGCCGGCAAGCTGCGCAACAGCAGGCAGGTGTTATTGCGCGGCGCGCGCGAGGCGAAGGATGCAGGGGATGCCAGTGTCTTGTCGCGCGGCGCCGATGATCTCGCGGCGGCTCTGCGTGCCTTGCCCGGCGCGACGGATCTGGATGTCGTGCGCGGCGTCGAAGGTGAGGCGGCGCGGCAGTACTTCGGGTGCATCAATTTCATCGTGCGCGCCGATGCGCGGGAGGATTTTTCGCTGGACGGCCGTACCCGCCGGCCACCACGCGACCGTATGAACGCGCTTCTTTCCTTCCTCTATGCCATGTTGATGAATGATTGCCGCTCGGCGCTGGAGTCGGTCGGCCTCGATCCGCAGCTGGGTTTCCTGCATGCCGTGCGGCCAGGAAGGGCGGCGCTGGCGCTCGATCTGATGGAAGAGTTTCGTCATCAGGCGGATCGGCTGGCCCTGACGCTGGTGAATCGCGGTCAGGTGCAGGTCGGGGATTTCACTTTGCACGAGGGCGGTGGTGTAACGCTCGCCGAGCAGGGCCGCAAGGCGGTGGTGGTGGCATGGCAGGAACGCAAACAGGAAACGCTGTCCCATCCGCTGCTGGAGCACCCGGTCGCGTTCGGTTTGCTGCCGCAGTTACAGGCGCGCTTTCTCGCTCGCACTTTACGTGGCGATATGGAAAGTTATTTGCCCTTTCTGTTGCGTTAATGCCATGTTGGTGATCGTCTGCTACGACGTGAATACCGAAACCCGCGAAGGGCGACGCAGGCTTCGTCGCGTTGCCCGCGTGTGTGAGGGTGTGGGGCAGCGGGTGCAAAAATCGGTCTTTGAATTTCAGATTGATCTGGTGAAAATGGAAGAATTGGAGCGACGCCTGCTGGCCGAAATCAAGCCGGAAGAGGATAATCTGCGCCTCTATCGTTTGGCCGAGTCAAGAGGCTGCGAAGTGAGAGAGCACGGGGTTTTCAAGGCTACTGATTTTGATGGGCCGCTCGTGTTGTAGAAGGTGATGGCGTGTAGCGCGAACCCTAAGCTCACATGAAAAAGCGGGGAGGTTCGCGCAACATACAAGTAGTTGAATTCTTGGGACAACGTCAGTTGATTGGGTATCCAATGGAAGCACGGAAAATGGTTCGAGCACCGGTTCGCGAAATGCGTGCCGAAATATCCGTGATTTCCGCCTGTTGT
>SCUZ01000036.1 GCA_004322535.1 Rugosibacter sp. | reverse complement strand
CCGGCTAGCAATCTGCTCTTCGGTGGCTTCATAGCCATGCGCAAGGAGGGCAATAATCCGCCGCATGCCATCTGTTGTGCCGTCATACGCAACCAGCGGTGCCATTACCGGTCCGCGCTCACGCAGGATCGACAGGGGCATATTGACCGCTGCGCCCATCAGGATGAGCCGGCTGACCAAGTCCGGTCGTTGCAGCGCAACCCCCATGGCTGTTGTGCCGCCCATCGAGTTGCCAACAATCGCGACAGGGCCCAGATTCATCGCTTCAATAAAGTGGATGATATGGTCAGTTCGGGCTTGCTGGGTGTAATTGAATGTCGCCGGATCTGGTTGGTCGGTTTCACCGAAGCCGACCATGTCGACAGCAATCGTGCGCATATGTCTGCCAAAAACAGGCAAGGTGTGGGCAAAGTTGGAGACACCATCGGCGCCTGCACCGCCGCCGTGAATCAGGAGCAAGGTCGGGCCTTGGCCCATTTCAATGTAACGTGTTCGAATGCCACCTGCATCGATAAACTTGCTTTCTATAGTGCTCAATCTGACCTCCTTGGCTTAACGTTTTTTTAAAAGATCTTGATGCCTCTGGATGAAACTTGTTTGAATGTGATGAGAGCTGACTATTCAGCCCGACCAACAGGTTTATGCCCCCAAATACTGACGTTGTTGTGGCGTGTTACAGCCCACGTGCCATCAACCGTTCGGGCACCCCATCCAAACTCGACTTCAATGCCTGAGGGAGTTTTTGAGTAAAAAGAAAACATGTGGTCATTGGTGTGTTTGCCTAGCGTTGTCGTAATCACATTATCCGAACCGAGGCGATCGTAGGCGAAGCCAACATCATCCATTGACAAAGTCTCCAGCATAAAGTGATGAATCTTCTTGGGCACGGGAATAGCCGCAATTGCCAGCGTATGGTGACGCTCATTGCAATGCAGGAAATAAAGGGGAATTTTCATGTCTGGCCCCAGGGTCAGATCAACAATGTCTGACATCTCAAAACCTAGCACCCTGGTATAAAACTCCAGCGTTTTGGGCGCATCGGGAACACAGCGAACGATATGCCCCAGACCTTGGTTACCCGTTAGGAAACCGGATACCCCGGTAGTCGAAACAAATGGTTGCTCAAACACTTCCGTGGCACCGTAATACAGTTCGACAATCAGACCGAAGGGATCGGAAAAAGAAATTAAATCGACTACGCCACGCCGTTTGGCCAGCGCGGCATCGCCCGGCGTCACGGCAACCCCGGCTTGGCGCAGCCGCTCAGTCATCTGCGCTAACACTTCTGCGTTGGCAACTTCATAGCCAGTGTAGGCCAAATCGTCGTCTTCACTTGGGTGTACGGCGATGCGCCACGCCCTGGAATCCATGCGAAAGAGGGCGTTGCCATCGATATAACTGGCTTCCATCAATCCTAATTTTCCGGCCAGGCAAGTCCGCCATGCTTGGACGTCTTTCACGCCAAAGCCCAAATAACCTAAATTCTTTACGCTCATGTTGTCCTCTTTTTATAGGTGCTGGGGTGATGCTTTTTTTTGTTGCTGACTAGTTTAGGTAAATCGTATAAAAATCACATCAGTTATAGAGAAATATCAACTATAGATAAATCGTATACAAGTCACATCAGTTTGATTGACCCGCTTCAGCCAGCCAATCAGGCCAACCGGCACGACGGTTGGCTTCTTTGGCCAGTGTGCGTTCAGCAGCATTGGCGAAATTTAAATCCCAATTCTTCAGGCGCGGCATGGCGATGGCCTTGAACCAGATTGGCGGGATAAATGCGCTAATGATGCAAACAAATACATTCGGCATTTGTGGCGCTTCAGGACGTGGTTTGAGTTGATCAAACCGTAAAAAACTATCACGGTGATGATCAATATGGTTGGTGATTTCATAACCCACCACGCGATCCCACCAATTCAAGTGATTCCAGGCGTGTTGAATTTCGATAAGCGAACCCGGCGCGCGCAGCAGGCCATAATGTTGCAGATAATTCAGCGCTTCTACGGCAAATTTGGACAGCACTTGCGCGACAAAAACCAGCAAAGCCGCTAGCCATCCGCCAATCAAGCCAGCGACCAACGGGATCAGCAGGGCAGAGCCCATCTCCCACAGTATCAGGTTTTTGATACTGAAAAATGGCATATCCAGCGCGATACGGCGTCTACGCTCGCTTGCCCACAGGGTTTGGTAATTGTGTTTTGTGCAGCGCCACATGAACTTATAGACATTTTCGCCACGGTAGGCCGTATCGGCATCTTCTGGTGTATCCAGGTGGAGGTGGTGGGTGTCTGTGTGCGGAATATCGCGATGCAGATCGGCAAAAAAGGCACTCATGAATTTACCGGCATAGCGCGAAAACGTATCGCGTCGATGCCAAAGTTCATGCATCACAGGCACATTGGGCGCTGCGCTGAGCCAGACCAGGCTGGCAACTCCGCCAACGAGCGCAGTGACGGTAGGCCAGCCCGCAGCCAAACCCATCCCTTCGCCTACGCGCCAGGCAAACACGATGTAGAGCGCAATGATCAGCAGAAGATGCAAGTACAGCGGGATATCCGCCAAGAGCGGGTGGCGAATGGTGCGTGGCTTAAGATCCGGGCCTGACAGCAGCGCCAGCACGAATAGCACGACATAAGTACCCAAACCGGCCCACAACCAATAACCACCCAGAGCAAAGCCGGCAATGCCGATAATCATCATCAGTGACACAACGTAATATCGCAGGTAATCCATCTTGATTCTCCTCTCTGTTCATTCCATGAAATGCTATCACGAGAAGGCATCAGACGATGCGCTGGACGCGAGTGATATCAGTGCCTTAAGCTGTCGCAGCCTCATTGACAAAGCGTGCAACGAATGCGCCTTCTTGTCCTCGTGGAATCGCGATGCGCACGCGATGACCGCTGCCTGGGGCGACATTGATCGCCGTGTCACCAGCGCCGACTATTTGCGTCAGGACGTGTTCGCTGTTGCCTGCGGGGTGAATCAGCTCGATGCGGTCGCCCACGCTGAATTTGTTTTTCACCTCGATCTCGGCCAGGCCATCGGCGGCGTAACCTAAGACATCGCCGACATACAGGCTGCGGCTAGATTCGGAACTGCCTTTCAAGTAATTTTGATGCTCTCGATCCGGATGACGATCATAAAACCCGGGGGTGTAGCCGCGATTTGCCAGGCCATCCAGATCGCCCACCAACCGTGGATTAAACGGTCGGCCCGCCACCGCATCGTCAATTGCCTGGCGATAACTTTGGCAAGTACGCGCAACGTAGTAGGGTGATTTGGTGCGGCCTTCTATTTTTAGCGAGTCAATGCCCAACTCGGTTAATTGTGCGACATATTCAATGGCGCGCAAATCTTTCGAATTCAAAATATACGTGCCGTGTTCGTCTTCCTCAATCGGCATGAGCTGGCCGGGGCGCGTGGATTCTTCAATCAGCCAGGCATCTTCATCCGGCCGATTGACCAGCTTCGTGAGGCTTTCTGTTGGCTGCGTGCTTTTGCAACAACTGCTATCCGCAGCGTTGACGACGGGAATCGTGGTTGGTCGAGGATGCAGCAAGCTGATATCGCCCGCGCCATCGGTTTTGGCTGGCAGCACTTTGTAATCCCAGCGGCAGGAATTGGTGCAACTGCCCTGATTCGGGTCGCGGTGGTTGAAATAGCCAGAGAGCAGACAACGCCCGGAATAGGCGATGCACAGCGCGCCATGGACAAAGACTTCGAGCTCCGTCTCCGGACATTCCTGGCGAATTTCAGCAATCTCATCGATGGATAATTCGCGTGACAAAATCACCCGCGAGACACCGATGCTGCGCCAGAAACGCACCGCTGCATAATTTACCGTGTTGGCCTGCACCGACAAATGCACTGGCATCTCCGGCCAGGTTTCACGAATCATCAGCATCAGGCCGGGGTCGGCCATGATCAGCGCATCGGGCTTTAAGGCAATTACCGGCGCCATGTCGGCCAGATAGGTTTTGAGCTTGGCGTTATGCGGCACAATGTTGCTCACCACATAAAACTTGCCACCACGCTGGTGGGTCAGTTCAATGCCTGCGGCCATATTTTCAATCTTGCCAAAATCATTGTTGCGCACACGCATGGAATAGCGCGGTTGGCCTGCATAAATGGCGGTGGCACCGTAATCCAGCGCCGTGCGCGTCATTTTCAGGGAGCCTGCGGGGGCTAAAAGCTCAGGAGTTTTCATGCGATACCTCAGTGACGATTCAATAGTTTGGAGTTTACTGACTATCTGGCAGGAATGCTGGCACTAGTGCAACGCAAAAGCCTATTTGTCGGCATAATTCGCACATGAATGATGAACTCTGGATGACCGAGGCGCTCAGTCTGGCGCGCGAAGCGGGTGCTGCAGGCGAAGTGCCGGTTGGCGCAGTGGTAGTACTGGGCGGAGAGATTATCGGACGTGGATTTAATCAACCGATTGGCCACCATGACCCGACAGCACATGCCGAAATCATGGCGTTGCGCGCCGCCGCGGCGCGGCTGGACAATTACCGGTTACCGGGCGCAACGCTGTATGTGACGCTGGAGCCGTGCGCGATGTGCGCTGGCGCGATCATGCATGCGCGCATAGCCCGTGTGGTGTTTGGCGCACCAGACCCGAAAACCGGCGTGGCGGGCAGCGTGCTGGATTTGTTTGGCGAGGCGCGCTTGAACCATCATGCCGAGATTACGGGCGGTGTGCTTGCCCCAGAATGCGGGCAACTGCTATCGAGTTTTTTTGCTGCACGGCGCAGCCGCACGGCATTAGTCTGAAATGCAGATTCGCATCAGCCTGCCGCAACAAACGCTGGAACTGCACGACGCCACCGGCTTGCTGCTGCGGCGTTACCCCATATCAACTGCAAAAAATGGCGCGGGTGAGCAGAGTGGAAGCTATTGCACACCACGCGGGCGGCACATCATTCGTGCAAAAGTCGGCGCGGGCGAGACGGCGAATACAATCTTCGTGCGCCGCCGACCAACCGGTGAAATCTGGTCGCCCGATCTGGCCGCGCAATTTCCCAGCCGCGACTGGATTCTGACGCGCATCCTGTGGTTATCCGGCACTGAGCCAGGCAAAAACAGGCTGGGCTCTGTCGACACGATGCGCCGCTATATCTATCTCCACGGCTCGCCCGATACCGTGGCCATGGGCACGCCGGGCTCGATCGGTTGCGTGCGCATGCGGAATAAAGACATCATTGAACTGTTCGACTGGGTGCCGGTTCATACGCCGGTGAATATTGTCGAATTTGACCTCACGACGGGCACCTGGGATGAACTTGGCGCGCTGGCCCGTCCGCTGCGCGAGGCCGTATTCGTCGTTGAGCAAGGTGTGCCGCTGGCGCTGGAATGGGATGAATTCGATGCGGTCAGCCGGCATGTCGTCGCCCGCGACAGTGCGGGCGTGGTGATCGGCACGGGACGCCTGCTGCCCGACGGCCATATCGGCCGCATGGCGGTAGCCGCCGGCTGGCGTGGCAAAGATGTGGGCCGTGCGCTGATGGAACGGCTGCTTGAAGAGGCGGCGCAAAAAAAACATCAAACCCTGCTGCTCCATGCCCAAACGCGTGCGGTGGGTTTTTACGCGAAGCTTGGCTTCTCCACCGAAGGCCCGGAGTTCATGGAAGCCGATATTCCCCATCGATTGATGCGGCGATGCTTAACGCCCGGTTAGCCTGCGACAGCAAACCGATACCGTACCCGCGCACCACGTTGTGCATCGGTGAGCCAGGTTTGCTCATCGAACGTCAGCCAGCCGTCATGCCGCTGGTAGAGCACCGTAGAACTGCGCGTGCCGTAGCTGGATGACTTGACAAAGGCCGCTGAGAGCAGGCGTTCCCATTCCTGCGGGATACCGGTGGCGGGCAAGTGTTGGTCAGGGTGAATGGCGTCGTTCTGCAGTAGATCGAACAGCGGCCCATCGTCGGGTAAGTGCTCGATGGCCTGTGTCAGCGCCGTCTTGCCAGCGCCGACTTTTGGCCAGGGCGTATCGAGCAGGTCATTCGATACGCCGTAGATGCCGGGGGCCAGCGGCCGCTGTTCGTCACTCACATTCGATGCCCACCACAGGCTTTGACCATCGCCGAGCAACAGGTTGTAGCCGCTGTAAGCGACACCGCTGGCGGCGATGCGCGCGAGATAGGCTTCCGACGTTGCGCTTCCTGTCAGAAAATCCGCCACCAGTGCGCCGCGTGAGGGTAGCTGCCGGTTCTGTGTCGGGTCGCGATAATTGGTCAGCGCCGCAAAACGACCGCTGCGCGTGACGCCAAGCCAGGTGCCGCCTGCCTGCAAGTCTCGTCCGGCCAGTACCTGCGGAGCGTCTTGCCAGAAGTCTGCGGCGGCGGCGGGACGGGCGAAAAACTCATCGCGATTGGCGGCAATGACCAATGGATAGTCGGGATGAGCCTGCCAGGCGAGAAGAATCAGGCACATCGATTACTCAATTAAGCGTGTAGGGCAGGGGCAGGAAAGTCAGCCGTTCGCCATCCGGCGCGCCAAGGCGCACGTCGCCCGCAGCGACGGCGCTGCTTTGCACGCTGACCAGACATTCGAATCCACCCTCCGGCGAGGGCGCGATGCTGACCAGTGCGCCGCATTGCTGGTCGCCAGCTTCCGGGGCATAAACGTGCGTGCCGGGAGCAACCAGATTTGTGAGTCGGGCGCGTACCATGCGACGTTTCACTTTGCCCAGATAATGCGTGCGGGCAACGATTTCCTGACCCGGATAGCAGCCTTTGGTGAAGCTCACGCCCGCTACGGCCGGGAGCTCCATGTTGAGCATTTGCGGCACGAAGACTTCCTGCGTGGCGATGGTAACGCGTGGTTGCCCGGCGGCGATTTCCAGCCAATGCCAGGCGGCAAGGCCGGTGGCTGTAGCGTTAACTGTGATATCCGGCCAGCGCCGGATCGCGGCGATCGGGTCAAGCGAAAGTAGCCAGCGCGTGTCATCGAGACGAATCAGCTGGCCGCCATCGGTTTCACTAACGCCTTGACGCGGAAGGGTGCCATCGAGAAAAGTCGGCGCTGGCGAGACGGCGGCAGGGACAGAAATACCGATCAAGGCGCGCTCGTCGGTGGCATCCGTGAGCTTTACCTTGGCGCGCAAAACGTACATCGAGAGCTTTTTGAGCAGTGGCGGCAATATCTCCTTGGGCAGCATCAACAGGTAATCATTATTTTCGCGCCAGACAAGAAAAATCGCCAAGAGCCGCCCTTTAGGGGTGCAAAATCCGGCTGTACTGGCATTCGTCTCAGCGATACCCTGAATATCATTGGTCATCAAGTTATGCAAAAAACTGACCGCATCATCGCCACTGGCACGGATCAGGCCAAGATCTGCCATTGGGGCAATAACAGTGCCATTGCGTGCAGCTTGCAGCTCTGCGTCAAGTGGGCCAAAGTGTTCAAATTGGCTGGCATCATCCGCCGTAAAGCCTTGAGCAGCAAGGAAAGTAGTCCATTCCGGATTCATCGGGCATCATCCATGTGAGGTGTGAGAGGGTGTATTATCGCGCTCCAGCCGAAAATTTTCCGGTTTGTTATTTCATCCTCATGCGTGTGCTCAAACTGCTGCTGAAATTGCTGTTGATAGTTGCCTTGCTCACGGCGGGAGTTGGCTGGATCGCACTGCGTCCTTTGCCTCATTCCGCTGAATCCGTGGTATTTTCGATCCCCTCGGGTGCCAGTTTGCGCCGCGCAGCCCGGGTGATTGAATCCTCAGGCATTGATTTGCCTGCCTGGCAGTTTGAATTATTGGGCCGTCTCTTGGGCCGCGCTGCGAAAATTAAAACTGGCAGCTACGAAGTCGCCGGGCAGACTACTGCACTGCAGCTCCTCAATAAACTCACCCGGGGTGACGTCAGCGAAGGGCAAATGGTGCTTGTGGAAGGACGCACCTTCAGGGAGTTTCGCGCCACACTGAATACAACACCTGATCTAGCCCATGATTCAGCAGGATTGTCTGATGCTGCACTGCTTGCCCGCATTGGCGCAACCCCACTGAATAACCTGGCCAGCGCTGAAGGCCTCTTTTTCCCTGATACCTACTTGTTCGACAAAGGGAGCAGCGATTTGCATTTGCTGACTCGCGCCTACCAAGCGATGCAGCGCCAGCTGGCAATCGCCTGGGAAACCCGTGACCAGAACATACCGTTAAAAAGTCCCTATGAGCTCTTGATTTTGGCCTCGCTCATAGAAAAAGAAACCGGGCAAGCCAGCGACAGGCCACAAATCGCCGCTGTTTTCATCAACCGTTTGCGTATGGACATGCCGCTGCAAACGGATCCCGCGGTGATTTATGGATTAGGTGAATACTTTGATGGTAACTTGCGCCGTATCGATCTGCAAACAGATACCCCGTGGAACACCTATACTCGTCGCGGTTTGCCACCCACACCTGTTGCCATGCCTGGGTTTGCCGCAATAAACGCCGCAGCACATCCGCCACTAAGTGATAAAGTTTATTTCGTGGCCAAAGGTGATGGCCACAGCGTTTTTTCACGCACCCTGGAAGAACACAATCATGCTGTAGCAACGTATCAGAGAGGAAAAAAATAAAGCATGCGTGGACGATTTATTACCTTCGAAGGTATTGATGGCGCAGGCAAAAGCACCCAGCATGCGTGGCTGGCAGCGCATTTACGCTCGTTAGGGCATGAGGTTGTTGCCACGCGCGAGCCAGGGGGCACACCCTTGGGTGAAAAATTACGCGGGTTGCTTCTAGCTGAGCACATGCATATTGAAACCGAAGCTTTGCTGATGTTTGCAGCGCGCCGCGAACATATTGCACAGGTAATCGAACCTGCATTAGCGCGTGGTGCCTGGGTGGTTTGTGATCGGTTCGTCGATGCTTCTTTTGCTTACCAAGGTGGAGGAAGGGGGCTTGCCTGGGAAAAAATTGCCACGTTGCGTGATTGGACGCTAGGAGATTTGCAGCCGGATATCACGTTCATTTTCGATGTTCCTGTAGCAACGGCTCAAGAAAGATTAGCGAAAACCAGTAACCAGCCGGACCGGTTTGAGAAGGAAAAAGCAGCTTTTTTTGAGCGCGTGCGTGTGGCCTATCATCGTATTGCCGCAGAAAATCCACACCGCGTCACCGTCATTGACGCCACTCAATTGCCTGAATTTATCAATAAATTACTTGAGAAATCAATTGCAAGTAGCTGATAATTTTATTAATTATAAAATAATCGATTCCTTATTGGCGCAGGGGTTCGAGCACCTGCCCCATGCGCTCCTATTTGTTGGAGCGCGTGGCGTAGGCAAACGCACGCTGGCTGGAAAATTAGCCACAATATTGCTGTGTGAATCCCTTGGCAAGTCCAGCATAAAAGTCAACCGGCCTTGTGGTGAATGCGCAGCTTGTCGCTGGATGAAATCCGGAACGCATCCTGATTTTCGGCTTGTGACATCAGACAATGAAAAAGAAACAGAAGAAGTAACGGAAGAAACTGAAACTAAAAAGAGCAACGAAAAAGCCAAAAAACAAGCAGCGAGCAGTATCGGTATTGATCAAATTCGCGCCTTGGAAAACTTTGTATTTACAGGTAGCCACCGCAACGCCCGTCGTATCATCTTGATCACCGAAGCGGAGGCGATGACCATTCCAGCCGCCAATTCACTTCTTAAAATACTTGAAGAACCACCGTCAAGTGTTTATTTTATATTGATTTCAAATAATCAAAAAAAACTACTGCCCACCTTGCGCAGCCGGTCTCGCGTAGTGCCATTTTCTCGGCCGGATGATCAAACCACAGCACGGTGGCTGGAGCAGGCAGGGCTGGATGCTCAAGCGGCGCGCTATCTTGATCTCGCCGGTGGCGCACCTTTACGCGTGATGCAATGGAAAAATAACGGTCAATTGGCGGCGATTGATGCACTCATTGAGAGCCTGGCATCTGCCCCTGCTGATCCACTGGTGCTGGCTACTCGCTGGGAGGGTTTGCTTAAATCAAAAACCGAAAACTCATTTCATATGGAAAACCTGGTGGAAGGTGTGCAGTGCTGGCTGTTTGATTTAGCTCTTGAACAGGCTTCCGGTGAGGTCCGCTACCACTGCGGCTGGCCACGGCCAAAAAATATTGCGGCGCTCAATCCAGTGGCATTACTTGCCGGATGGCATGAAATCAATACTTTTCGCCGTAGCGCACGACACCCGCTTAACCCGCTATTATTTCTCGAGTCCCTCGCCATTCATTATCTGCGCGCTCTGCGCCCAATGAATTCATGACAGAACTCCTCGTTGACTCCCATTGCCATCTTGATTTCCCTGATTTTCAGGGGAATGAGACTGCTTATTTGACTGCAATGCAAGAGCATCACGTCGGTTGGGCGCTTATCGCCGGCGTCACGCTGGAACGCTTTCCCGGCGTGTTGGCACTTGTTGAGCGCTTCCCCAATCTTTATGCTGGCGTTGGGGTCCACCCCGATACGGAGCAGGGCGAAGAGCCTACTATAGCAACCCTTTTGCGTCTCGCCGAGCATCCTAAAATAGTCGCCATCGGCGAGACCGGCCTGGATTATTATCGACTGGAAGGCGATCTGGAATGGCAAAGAGAGCGTTTTCGTACGCACATCCGTGCGGCCAGGCTATCAAACAAGCCCTTGATTATCCATACACGAGAAGCGGCGGAAGACACACTGCGTATTCTTCGTGAAGAAAATGCCGGTGAAGCAGGGGGCGTATTTCACTGCTTTACGGAAACACTCGACGTTGCCAAGGCGGCGCTTGATCTGGGCTTTCATATTTCTATTTCCGGCATCGTCACTTTCAAAAAAGCGCCTCAAGTCAAAGAGATTGCCGTCTTTGTGCCGCTGGACCGATTGCTTGTAGAAACAGACTCGCCTTATCTTGCCCCTGTCCCGCATCGCGGCAAGCTAAACCAATCTGCCTGGGTGCGCCATGTAGCAGCTGAAGTTGCTCAGCTGCGTGGCATGGCTGTGGATGAACTCGCCCGGGAGACTACGAGGAATTTCTTTAAGCTTTTTATTAAGAATAATGAATAAGTTATTAATATTTATAGGGTTTTGTTTTTTTAGTCTAGCGTCTCACGCCGGAGTCTATGACGATATCTTAATTGCTGCACAGAATGACGATAGCGCTACCGTCATGGATTTGATTAACCGTGGCATGGACGTGAATACCGCTGATCCTGCTGGTTCAACGCTGCTCATGATCGCAGCACGTAACGGAAACCAGGGTTTGGCCGAGCAGCTAATTAAAGGCAAAGCCATGATTAACCACCTCAATCGGTATGGCGATTCAGCTTTAACCCTCGCTGCTTTGAAAGGCCGGCTACTTATAGCCACCATCCTATTAGAAGCAGGCGCAGAGGTTAATCCTGTCGGTTGGACACCGCTTCATTATGCAGCCTATGGAGGCCATCGTGAGCTCGTAGCGCTGTTGATCAGATCAGGTTCCAAACTCGATTCACCTGCGCCTAATCACCAAACAGCATTAATGCTGGCAGCAAAAAACGGGCATGAAGAGATTGTTCGCCTTTTGATCGCTGCGGGAGCGAATATCAGTTTGCAGGATGCTAATGGAAAAACGGCTCGGGAACTGGCCTTGGAAAAGGGTCATACCGATAGTGCACGCTGGCTTTAATGCTTGAATATCTTGAACCCTCCTGCGATAACAACACTGCAACACTGACCTCACTAGTTCGCATAATTGGCATTATGTAAACTTAAGTTACCACAAGGCTCGATAGATAGACTGATTTAAACAACCTACCTTGGCTTTATAGGGCCTAGGGCCCAACCACCGAACACCCAAATCACGCACCTACAATATCCCGATAGGCATGCCATGTAGCATGTCCCAGTAACGGAATGATCACAATCATGCCCCAGAGCTGGGTTGCAAATCCTATAGCAGTCAGTGTCACAAGTAAGACCGCCCATAAAAGCATCGCTGGTAGATTCGCCATGACGGCCCTGACACTGGTCCCCATAGCGGCAATTAAGCCTGTGGATCTATCCATTATCATGGGGACAGAAACTGCGGTGAGTAGAAAAACCCCGACGGCGATGACGCCTCCTACAGCACCATAGGTCAACAGAAAGGTAGCGTCCGCAGAAGTGATCCAGCTGGTCTGATAAATAGCGCCGCTTATGGCGGGGAGCTCACCATGAAAATAGTTTTTGAAAATTATGGCAGACAACCCGAACCAAACAAAAATAGACAGCACAAGCAGCGCAGCCAGCCTTGCTAATCGGCGACCATTTATTCTTAATCCATTCAATGACATATCGAAACTCACCGGCTGCCCTGATTCCTTACGGCGAGATAACTCATACAGGCCGGCTGCCATGAGTGGGCTAACCAGCATAAAGCCGGAAATAGCGGCGGCAAACAAATACAGGTGATTATTTGTAAATATTACGACCACCCAGCCCATGGCGGTAATAATCAGGCCGTGACCCAAGCTCGCTGCCAGGCTATACCGCATATCCTCCCACCCCTGACGCAACCAGCGGAATGGACTCAAGAATCCTACTTGTCGAATAGAAATAGCGTGTTCTGCTTGGTGGGTGGAAACATTTTGCTCGCTCATGTCAGTCTCCTCAGACTCTTGTTCGAAGTAAAGATGATCCTCACCTGCTATGTCAGACGGAATAACTTCCATCCGGCATCTTCATCCTACGCCATTTTCATAATACGAACCGTGTTGATAGCAAAAAATGCTGGGAGCCGGCGCCCTACCCTTACAGAAAACGACGCGGTAGCAAGCCATTTGTCCGTGCTTGTTTTTCAAGTACTTCGCGATCATCCGGGTGAGCAATACCGATAAGTGCATTCACGCGTTCCGGTATGCTTTTCCCTTTAAGGTTAACCATCCCGTACTCAGTCACCACATACATCACATCGGTACGAGGTGTGGTAATTACAGTGCCAGGGGGGTGTCCCACCACGATACGCGAGCGTGGCTGATCGCCTTTCATGTAACGAGATGAGAGGCACATGAAGGATTTACCGCCTTCTGACATAAAAGCACCCCGTACAAACTGTAGCTGCCCGCCAGTACCTGTCCTGTGTTTGAAGCCTGCACTCTCGGAAGCTACCTGCCCCATCAAATCAATCTGCATCGCATTGTTAATGGAGACCACCTTACGGTTACGCGCAATATTTTCCGTGAGATTCGTCTCATTAACCGGCAAACTCATGCACATTTCATTGCCGTCAATAAAGTCATACATGCGTTTTGTTCCCGCAGCGAACGTGAAAACTATCTTGCCGCGATAAGTGCTTTTACACGCACCGGTCACTTTGCCTGCCGTCACCAGATCGACCATGCCATCAACAAACATCTCCGTATGAACGCCAAGATTCTTAACAGGCGCGTAGGCCAAAGCACCGCAAACCGCATTGGGCATGCCGCCGATACCAATCTGCAGACATGCACCGTCTTCTATTTCCGGAATGATCAGGTTTGCCACTTTGATATCAACATCAGTCACCGGGGTACTGGGTAACTCCGTCAAGGGGGCGTTATCACCTTGAATAACCGCATCGACTTCAGAAATGTGAATGACATTTTCCAGGCCGTAACATGTGGGTAGTGCAGTGCTGGTTTCTACCACCACGCGACGGGCTTTGTCGCATAAGGCACGTACATAGCAGTTCGATGCACCGAAGTTGAAGTAACCGTGTCGATCCATGGGTGTGGTTTTAACGACGGCAATATCCACATCCAGATAATCCTGATACAACCTCGGACCTTCGCCAAAATTAAAGGGAATATAGCTGGCCACACCGTTGTCATACAGCTTGCGGTCATGCGCTGAAAAATGCCAGCTCTCCCCATGAAAATGTTGTTGCTCAGGATCGACCTCTAACACCCTGCGTGGCTTCATGGTCAGGATGCTTCTGATACGCACATCCTCTAGTTGAAGTTTGCGTTCTGCCAATGCAGCATCAAACATGTCTGGCTGATTAAGCGAGGCGCCGTAATCGACCGACCAACCTGATTGAACGATATTGGCAACAACCGCTGCAGTTACCGTTTTTTCTTGTAGCATTTTTTGCAGATTCATTCCGATGCCCCTTGAAATTAGCCATTAATTTAACCTGAAAATTTGTTTCGATACCGCTTCGCTTTATCTAGCGATCTCGCTTGTTAGTTTTTCAATCGCCGCAATCCCCATGGCATAGTACTGCTCATCTCGCTGCCAAGGTTCATTGGGTACAAGGCGGCTAAGTGGTCTGACGTCAGGCGCAGGCTCTGGCTGCCAAGTCTCCAACAGGACACCTACGGCATCGGGCGCATTGCACACTAATAACACATCACATCCTGCTGTCCATGCAGCATTCGCCCGGTCGACAATATTGCCCGCCACACTGGCGCCTTCCATGGAAAGATCATCGCTGAAAATAACACCATCGAAGGCAAACTCATAACGTAATTTATTAATCCATACCGGAGAAAAACCAGCCGGGCGGGAATCAATTTGCGGATAAATCACATGCGCAGGCATGATGGCATCCAGCGTAAGGTGCCGATACGGCATCAAGTCGTCGCGCATGTCAGCCAACGCACGTTCATCCACTGGAATAGCCACATGTGAATCCGCTGCAACCCAGCCGTGACCGGGGAAATGCTTACCGCAACAGCGCATACCCGCCGACTGCAATCCATTGATCAGCGCACCAGCAAGTTCAATCACCGCTTGGGGGTCGCGATGGAAGGCACGGTTGCCAATAACTCCGCTCCGCCCCCAATCAAGATCAAGCACAGGGGTAAATGAAAAATCAACCCCACACTGACGCAGTTCAGCAGCAAGCAAATAACCGATGGTACGCGCCGCTTCACAAGCGCCTGTTGCATCGGTATCCCACAAGGTGCCCAACTTTTGCATGGCGGGTATCAGGCTGAAACCCTCCCGGCAGCGTTGCACGCGCCCACCTTCGTGATCAATGGCAATCAAGAGTCGCGGTGTGCGTAGCGCATGAATTTCCGCGCACAACTCGGTAAGCTGCTGGCGATCGCGATAGTTGCGCGTAAAAAGTATCACTCCGCCAACTAACGGATGTATCAGTCGCTCAGCATCTAGCACAGTCAGCGCATATCCTTCAATGTCTATCATCAAAGGGCCAGGAGGTTGTGTTGAAAGTGTTTTCATGGCGTTTCCAGTAAAACAAATGCGACGGCGTAATCGTGTTCGTCACTAATTGAAAGATGGGCCGTCATATTTCGCTGAGCAAAATAAGCGGCAAGTGATGGAGAAAAAACAAAACCGGGTTTGCCAAGTGCATCATGCGTGACACTGATTTCAGGCAAAACCAAAGGGGAACGTATGCCTGTACCCAGTGCCTTGCCCAGGGCTTCTTTGGCAGCAAATCGTCTGGCAAGCACGCGGGCCGGGTCTTGACTGGCAATGCAGGCAGCACGCTCATCTGGCGCTAAAATCTTTTGCAAAGCCCGTTCGCCATGGCGCTGCCACAACTCGGCCATGCGTTTGATTGCAACGATGTCAGTACCTACGCCAAAGATCATGGGCGATGCATGCCGTTGATCAGATCTTTCATTTCACGCACTGCTTCGCGCATGCCCACAAAAACAGCCCGGCTAACAATGGCATGACCAATGTGCAGTTCGCGGATACCCGGTAGCGCGGCAATAGGCTGCGTGTTAACGTAGTTAAGTGCATGCCCTGCGTTTAGCCGCATACCCGCAGTAGAAACTGCTTCACCGGCTACGCGAAGTTTAGTCAACTCAGCCTTGACGGCCTGGCTTTCTTCATCACGTCCCTGCGTATGAAATGCTCGCGCATAGGGCCCGGTGTGTAGTTCACACACATGCACGCCAATACGTGCCGCAGCAGCAACCTGAACCAATTCAGCATCAATAAAAACGCTGGTTTGAATACCCGCCTGGGCCAGACGAGAAACAACCATGTGCAAGCGCTGCTCCTGTTCAACAATGTTTAATCCGCCCTCGGTCGTGACTTCATGCCGCCCTTCAGGCACCAGCATGGCTGTTTCAGGTTTGATGGCACAGGCAATGGCAATCATTTCTTCGGTTGCAGCCATTTCAAGGTTTAATTTGATGTGTGTGAGCTCACGCAAGCGGCGCACATCGTGATCCTGAATGTGCCGCCGATCTTCGCGCAGATGCACCGTGATGCCGTCCGCGCCACCAAGTTGCGCTTCAACCGCTGCCCATACGGGATCTGGCTCATAAGTTTGTCGCGCCTGACGAATCGTGGCGACATGATCGATATTCACGCCCAGCTTAATCACAGTTCCTGTAGCTCCATAAAAACCCGCCGCGATTGCAACGGTTTTCCTCCCAGATGATGCGCAATCAGTTGGCGCATCAACATCTTGCTCTCCATCCGTGTTTGCGGATCGGTATAGTCGTCCGCAATCATGTCGAGCAGCGTTTTACCATGTAAAACACTTATATTCGCCGTATCACCAGCGCCGACTTTTCGGACCGGCCCGCGTTCAACCTGAAAAGCATATTGTTCTTGCGCAATGATTTGATCACCAGTGACTGCCTCGCGATCCAGCGTCAAGCCATAGCCTAATTCCTTGAGCAGCGTCTTCTCGAACCGTCTCAACTCGGGCGCATCCGCCCCACCGAGAGCCAGCGCATGCAGTGCCGCACTGTAAGCGTCGAACAGCACACCATGCGGATCTTCTCGTGGCAACATCTTGACTAATAGCTCATTGAGATAATAGCCCAGCAGCAAGCAGCGCCCGCCTAACAGTGGCATGCCGCCTATCCATTCGGCCTTGGCTAGCGTTTTGACCTCCCCTGCCCCAAACCAGCCAAGCTCTAATGGCTGGAACGCCATCAACAATCCGCGCAGTGCGGAACGTGGCCGTCGTGCACCACGTGCCAGCAGCGCCAAACGCCCATGGTCGCGGGAAAAAACATCGACAACCAAACTGGTTTCGCTATAAGGATAAAGGTGCAACACAAAGGCGCGTTGCTCATCAATGCGTTGTTTCCCACTCACCGTATTACTCGTAGCCCAAAGACTTCAAGGCGCGCTCGTCATCGGCCCAACCAGTTTTTACCTTGACCCAGGTTTCCAACCAGACCTTGCCGCCAAAAAGTTTCTCCATGTCTTTGCGGGCATCGGTTGAGATGCGCTTGAGCCGCTCTCCCTCCTTGCCAATGACCATCACTTTATGGGCTGATCGATCAACAATGATCGCCGCAAAAATACGCCGTAATTCCCCCTCTTGCTCAAATTTCTCGATCTCGACCGCCAAGCCATAAGGCAGCTCTTCGCCAAGATTGCGAAATAGTTTTTCGCGCAGAATTTCTGAAGCGAGAAAGCGTTCGGATCGATCCGTGATGTCATCCGCCGCAAACACCGGAGGTATCACCGGCAAATAAGTGGCTACAGCAGATAACAATGTCTCCGTACCCACGCCTTTTTCGGCAGACAGCGGCACGACCTCGTTAAAGATGTGCAGTGCTGAAATTTGTGCGATAAATGGCAGCAATTTTCCTTTATCTGTCAAACGGTCGATTTTATTAATCACCAAAATGACAGGTTTTTCTGCTGGCAGCATGGCCATCAGTGCTTCTTCGCCCACGCCCCAGCGCCCGGCTTCAATCACCAGCAAAATCACATCTACATCGGCGAATGACGAAGTGACGCTTCGATTCATCAGCCGATTAAGTGCATTCGTGTGCGATGTTTGAAAACCTGGCGTATCGACAAAAATAAATTGATTGTCAGCCGTGGTCAAAACACCGTGAATGCGATGTCGCGTGGTTTGTGCCTTCCTTGAGGTGATACTCACCTTGGCGCCCACCAGGCGATTCATCAGCGTGGATTTACCCACATTGGGGCGGCCAATTACGGCTAAATAACCGGTACGGAAATTTTCATTCATTTTTTTATTGGATCAATCCGGGTGAGCACTAAGCGCGCGGCTTCCTGTTCGGCGATACGACGGCTACTGCCTTTGCCAACGCACAAAATATTCAGCGCGGCAACGGCACATGACACCTCAAACTCCTGTGCGTGCGCTTCGCCACGCAAGTTAATTAAAGAATAGCTTGGTAAAGATAATTGGCGCCCCTGCATTAATTCTTGCAAGGTGGTTTTAGGATCTTTCCCTGATTTTTGTGGATCGATACGTAAAATCCAGGGAGCAAAAAGGCGGTCAATCACCTGTTGTGCGGCAATAAACCCTGCATCCAGAAATACTGCCGCGAAGACCGCTTCCAACGCATCTGCTAGCGTTGATGGGCGGCTAAAGCCACCACTTTTCAGTTCCCCTTCACCCAAGCGCAAATGTTCCCCTAGGCGAATGCTCAATGCGATTTCAGCAAGGGTTTCTTGACGCACCAGGCTCGCCCGCAAACGAGACAGCTCACCCTCGTTACATTCTGCGTAGCGCAGAAACAAGGCGTGCGCAATGGCGCAATTGAGTATTGAATCACCAAGAAACTCAAGCCGCTCATTGTGTGGCACACCAAAGCTTCGGTGCGTCAGCGCCTGCCGGAGAAACTCAGGACGAGTAAATTGATGTCCCAGTGAAGCTTCTACGGCTTTGAGCTTCATTTCTTCGCGCTACTACCCTCAAAATCAAAGACCAGGCTAACGTTATAAAACAAGGGAACTTTCTTTGCATAGGCAAAAGAAATGACTAATCCGCCGTCTTCCTTGCTGACTGCAAGATCTTGTCCAGTCACGCTTTTAATGATGTCAATATCAGCACGTTTATCGTATGCCGCGCGCACATCGGGTATTGCGGCTTCCTTTAGATTGCTATCCATTGCGGTCGCCTTGACTACCTTGAGAATCTTCCCGTACTCAATCCATTCAGGCAACACTTTCATTGTCAGCAAAGCAAGCAGCGCAAAAATCACGCTGCCTATCATCATGCCATTGAGGCTAACACCCCGTTGAAATTTCATTTTCTCTCCTAGTGAAAAGAGCCGATACGCTGTAAATCGCTAAAATTAAACCAGATAAAAAATGCTTTTCCCACCAGATTTTTATCCGGCACAAACCCCCAGAAACGGCTGTCTTGGGAGTTATCGCGGTTATCACCCATGACAAAATAATGTCCATTTGGCACTTGGCAACTCACGCCATCATTATTGTAGTGGCATTGATCATTATCCGGGAAGTTCACAATCGGCCGCACATAACCAGGAGCTTCAGGATCGATAAGCACCGCGTGCTGCACTTCGCCCAAAGTCTCTTTAAAGCGTGGTGTGTAATACAAGCGTGCTGGATCCAGATAGTCACCCGCGCTTTCATGTTTTACTTCTTGGCCGTTAATCGTCAGCTTTTTGTTGTGATATTCCACGCGGTCTCCCGGCAGACCAACTACACGCTTGATGTAGTCCAGCGAAGGATCCGGCGGATACCGAAACACCACCACGTCACCCCGTTTAGGGCTGTTGAGTTCTACTACTTTCTTATTGATTACCGGCAAACGAATGCCATAGGTGAACTTATTCACCAAAATAAAATCACCTACCACCAAGGTAGGAATCATCGAGCCAGAAGGAATTTTAAAAGGTTCAACGAGGAAAGAACGAAGTACAAAAACAGCCAGAATAACCGGAAAGAAACTGCTTCCATACTCAACCCACCAAGGGTCTTTTGCGTCAGCAGGTCGCTTTTTTCTGGCCCAGAAATGGTCGAACGTCCAAAGAACACCCGTAAAAACGACAAATAAAAACAAGATCAAGGCAAAATTCATGAAGGCTCCGCGAGGCTGTGTCGACTGAAATAAGAAACTACAGAAAATGGGCTAAGACCACGGGTGCTGCGGCTCTCGGCAATCAGGAAAAGGATTATTTATCGCCAACACGCAACACGGCAAGAAAGGCTTCTTGAGGAATTTCTACCCGGCCTACTTGCTTCATGCGCTTTTTTCCTGCCTTTTGTTTTTCCAACAACTTCTTCTTTCGTGAAATATCACCGCCATAGCATTTGGCCAGTACATCCTTGCGCATGGCTTTAACGTTCTCACGTGCAATGATGGTAGCGCCAATCGCTGACTGAATCGCTACATCGTACATTTGACGTGGAATCAGCTCGCGCATTTTGGCTGCCAGTTCGCGCCCGCGATAAGCCGCATTAGCGCGATGAACGATCAAGGAAAGTGCATCCACTTTTTCAGCATTGATCAGGATATCAAGCTTGACAACATCGGCGACACGGTATTCTTTAAACTCATAATCTAGTGACGCATAACCACGCGAGACAGACTTCAGCTTGTCAAAAAAATCCATGACCACCTCGGCCATTGGCATTTCATATGTAAGCTGAACCTGCTTGCCGCGATAGGCGATATTGACCTGACGCCCACGTTTTTGCTCGCATAGAGTAATGACTGCACCGAGATATTCCTGTGGCACAAAAATAACGTTGGTAATAATGGGTTCGCGAATTTCTTCGATCTTCTGCAGTTCGGGCAACTTGGCAGGATTTTCTACCAGAATCTCTTCGCCATCGCGCAGGCGCACTTCGTACACCACGGTGGGTGCGGTGGTAATTAAATCCTGGTCGAATTCACGTTCTAGCCGCTCTTGCACAATTTCCATATGCAAAAGCCCTAAAAAACCGCAGCGAAAGCCAAATCCGAGTGCCTGTGAAACCTCCGGCTCATAGTGCAAGGAAGCGTCATTCAAGCGAAGTTTTTCGAGCGCATCGCGCAGTGACTCATATTGATTTGACTCTATCGGGTAAAGACCAGCAAAAACTTGCGGCTTGATTTCTTTAAAGCCTGGCAAAGCTGCCGCTGCGGGACGATCAACCAGCGTAATGGTATCGCCGACTTGTGCTGCATCAAGTTCTTTGATGCCGGAAATAATAAAGCCCACCTCACCCGCCTTTAATTCAGGTCGAGGCAATGCTTTGGGGGTGAAAACGCCCACTTGCTCACACAAATGCGTACTGCCTGTAGCCATAAGCAACAGCCTGTCTTTTGCTCTGAGCATGCCATCAACGACACGCACGAGCATCACAACGCCCACATAATTATCGAACCACGAATCAATAATCAGCGCTTTCAGGGGCGCATCCAGTTGTCCTTTGGGCGGGGGAATTCGCGCAATGACGGCCTCTAATACGTCGTCCACACCCAAGCCGGTTTTCGCCGAGCAGAGCACTGCGTCAGTCGCATCAATCCCGATGACATCTTCAATTTCCTGCCGGGCGTTATCGGGGTCAGCTTGCGGTAAATCAATTTTGTTTAAAACCGGTACCACCTCAACACCGAGCTCTAGCGCGGTATAGCAGTTGGCGACTGTTTGCGCCTCAACCCCTTGCGAGGCATCCACGACCAGCAATGCGCCTTCGCAGGCCGATAGCGAACGGCTCACTTCATAAGAGAAATCAACGTGCCCCGGTGTGTCAATCAAGTTGAGGTTATAGGTTTTACCATCTCGCGCCTTGTAACTTAATGCGGCTGTTTGCGCTTTAATGGTGATTCCGCGCTCTCGCTCAATATCCATTGAGTCAAGAACCTGAGATTCCATTTCGCGGTCTGACAAGCCTCCGCACTTATGGATAATGCGATCTGCCAGCGTGGACTTGCCGTGATCGATGTGAGCAATGATAGAAAAATTACGGATGTGATTCATAAAGAACCAATAAAAAAGGCGCCCAAGAAACATACCGAGCACCTTTGAAGCTTTAAAAAAGAGCCCTGATTTTAACGGAAAGCGTTCAAATACTCACGGACTTTCGCGCTATCAAGGAAATAATGGCACAGCATCTGGCCTTCCGGATCGAGCAAAACCGGCACTAGTTCGTCATATTCAGCAACCAATGCCGGATCTGCATCAACATCAATCACATTAATATCAAAGCTGATCGCATCAGGCTCGCCGCGAAGCCCATTTAGCGCAGTGAGCATGTCGTCGCAAAGGTGGCAATAAGAACGGTTCAGCAACCGCAGCGTCAAGTTACTTATCTGACACCCCTTTGATAATGACAAAGGTTTGCATTTCGCCGCGCCGCACGAGCAACGTAATGGATTCTGTTTTATTGACCGCTGCGATAAGCTCATTAAATTGCGCGACCGTCTTGAGCTCAACCTGGGTTCCCTTGTGGATGAGCGAGAGCAAAATATCCCCCGGCCGCAAATCCGTGCGCACCCCGGCACTCGTCACATCTTCGACGATCAGCCCACTGGGCAGCCCTGCAGCACGCTTTTGTTCTGCTGACAATGCAGACAATACCAAACCTAAACGATTAGCCTTGGTGGGCTCGGATGCTTTGCGGCCATGCTTGGTTACAGGTGCACCATCTTCAGGAATTTCGCCCATCGTGACCACCACATCCAGGGCGGTTCCTTTGCGCCAGAGCTGCACGGGCACTTTGCTGCCCGGTTTGGTCGCGCCCACCTTGCGGGGTAATTCGCCAGACTCTGTTACAGGCTTGCCATCAAACTTGAGAATAATGTCGCCTGGCGCAATCCCGGCTTTGTCTGCTGCGGCACCTTTTTCTACCGAGGCAACGAGCGCGCCTTGTGCTTTTCCCAAGCCAAAAGATTCTGCCAGATCCTTACTCACCTCTTGAATCACCACGCCCATACGACCACGGCTCACGTGCCCATTTTGTTTGAGCTGGGCTTGAACTTCCATTGCAATATCGATCGGAATAGCAAAAGACAAGCCCATGAATCCGCCTGATCGTGAATAGATCTGCGAATTGATCCCCACGACTTCGCCCTTCATATTGAATAAAGGCCCGCCCGAATTACCTGGATTAATCGGTACGTCGGTTTGAATAAAAGGCACAAAGTTTTCTTGCGAGAGAGAACGCCCTTTCGCACTCACGATACCTGCGGTGACAGTATTCTCAAACCCAAAAGGAGATCCAATAGCCACAACCCACTCGCCGACTTTCATTTTCGCCGGGTCACCCAATCGTGTAAAGGGTAACTTTGCGGCTGCAATTTTGATTAAAGCGACATCGGTGCGTTTATCAGCGCCCAGGACTTTGGCTTTAAATTCTCGCTTATCTGTGAGTTTTACCGTCACTTCATCAGCCCCGTCAACGACATGGGCGTTGGTCAAAATATACCCGTCTGCGCTGATGATAAAGCCTGAACCTAAGGACTGGTTTTTGTATTCACGCGGCTGATCGGGCAGCCCTTGTTCCCCTGGCATGCGCGGAATTTGGCCTGGGAAAAACCGCCGGAAAAACTCTTGTGCGGGGTCATTTTCATCAAAGGGAGAAAGCTGTGCCTGCGCGCTTTGTTTGATGATTTGCGTCGTACTGATATTCACAACCGCCGGGCCTTGTGCCTCAACCAGATCAGTGAAATCAGGTAATTCTCGTGCCTGACTGGGGCCGGGTAACAAAGCAGATAAAGTCACTGCGAAAACCAGACAAAGATTCTTCATTTCCAAGTCCTGCTCCTTTAAGGTTTTTCAAAAAATGTTATTTCTTGGCGTAGTTTCTGTAAAGAAAAAGGGTATTGCACCAAATGATGCCCATCATGAAAACGTTGCTCGCGATGCCGCAATAATAAAAAACCAAGCGCTAGCCCAACCAGCATACCTATGGATGCCGCACCATCACCCGCTAGCCATTGACCCGCCATCGCACCACTGATAATCAATAGCAGGGGAATACCATACGATGCCAGCGCCGCGCGAAAGACTGTGCCTTCAGCAACCGCCAAGCTGACACGATCACCCACATGTAAATCCAGCGTATTGCTCATAAGGTAACGACGTGGTTGATTCATTTGGTCCAGCAAGCCTGTTGGGCACCGTGCAGGATTGGAGCAGTGATCGCACGCGGCAAGCCTGGCCGATACCTCAACCCAGACTTCGCTATCACTTATCACCGCAACCACGCATGCCTCGCATTGCATCATTATTTCCTCCACTCAATGCCATCCCCTAGCTGTTTAAGTGCGAGAGCGGGCACCTCACCCATCACTACCAAATAATGCTGTGGAGTCTGCCGGCGATACACATTCAGCGCGCCCATGCTGGACAATACTGCCGGGCTACTTTGCTCTGCTCCCTCGGAGTTAGCACGCGGTTCAATAAATGCAGAAATTGTAGCCACGCCGTCTGAAAATAAAATGTGCAATGCAGACTTTTCGGAACCAGACTGGCGCTTCATTGCATTGATGCGTCGAAAACCGGGGATTTTCTTGTGGAATACCCAGCCCAAATCTTCCGGTACAATTTCTGTCGTGGTGATTTTCTGTACTTGCAGGCCCTCAGTAGGGAAGCGCGGCTTTAAGGCTTGAGGTGGTAATGTGCCACCAATAACGATTTGAGTGAAACTGAAAGAGTCCAGCGTTTCACCATGCCCACCCAAAACCACGGCTCTCAACAATAAACCACTGGCATTGTCTAGCCAAAACTCATGTCCATAGCGCAAGTCGTCACGAGGATCTAAAATGATGACGCGACTATTGATGCCGGCGACACGGCCTTGACCAATGGAACGAATCGAATAATTGTCCTGCAAGCGGCTCATTCCGGCAGGCAATAGCGCAGGGAATTGACGATGCGTTGAACGGGTTTCAACAATCAGACGCTTTTCAATGGGGAAAAAGCTGGTTGTTTCATCCTCGTTACGAATCATTTCACGCGGGCTGCCATCAAGTACCTCTATCCGCTCCAGGTCACGGCCATCGGTCCAAGCATGCGCTATGCGCGAAGTCTCCATCCGATCAGCGCTACGGTAAACAAACACACCTTCGTAGGTTAGCTGGCGAGAGGCCTGTGCCATACGCTGCAAAGCCATCAGGTTATTCTCTGCTTGAGCAAAAGTCGGCGCTAGCAATACGGCGACTGTAGCAATTACGGCAAAGAGGCAACCGTTCTGAGCACGCAAAAGTTCCATTAGCGATTGATATCCAAAACTGACACGGTACGAATATGATTTGCACCGTCAACTAGCGCCCCGCCCTCATAGGCTTGGTGCGCCACGAGATATTCCTGCAACCGCGCGGCTTGTTTTACATCGGCGACAGTGGATAAAGCGGGTGCCGATGAAACGCGAGACGTGGCAACTTTATTGCGTGTGGCAGGGGAGATCATGACCGCAAGGCCAGGTACAGTTGGGGATATGATCGACTGGTTAGCCGCGATCAATGAACCAACAGGCAATTGAACTGGAGCCAAAGCGACCCATGCCACCACGGCAACACCTGCCGCAGAGGCCGCAAGTGCCATGACAGGGCGTTGCCAGCGGCTAGCACTGCGCTGCGGACGGGGCGATAATATCGTGGGCTCCAGCGATAGCGCAGCCATCACGCGGCGGCTTACATCAATCGTTAAATCAGGTTCGTGCCGCATGGCATCCCCCATGACATGGTAAAGACACCAAATATTTTTTTGTTCCTTGTCGCGCGATAAAGTCGCCACCGCGCCATTTGCCTCATCGGCTTCGAACTCTCCATCCATCAATGCAGAAATACGTGTTTTCATTGCCTTATCCTCGCACGTTTACTACAAACAACAAAAAATCTCTGGGTTACCACCGCTTCTCGGCCGTTGTATCAAGCAAAGGCCGCAACTTCAATGCAATCGCATCGCGTGCACGAAAAATTCGCGAACGCACTGTACCAATCGGGCAATCCATCACGTCAGCAATTTCTTCATACGACAAGCCTTCAATTTCACGTAACGTCAAGGCGGTGCGCAAATCTTCGGGCAAGGTTTCCACGACGGCATTGACAGTTTCGCCAATTTGTTTGGTCATGAGCAATCGCTCAGGAGTTTCATTATTTCGCAGCAATTCGGGTTCATCGTAATTTTCAGCATCTTCACCATCTGTTGTTGAGGTCAGCTGTGCTCGTCTGCCATGAGTAACCAGCCAGTTTTTAGCCGTATTAACGCCAATCCGATACAGCCAGGTATAGAACGCACTATTGTTACGAAAGTTTGGCAGCGCCTTGTATGCGCGAATGAAACTGTCTTGCACAATATCTTCCACCTCCGCCGGATCACGCACCATGCGCGACACCAGTCGCGCAAGCTTGCGCTGATACTTGGTGACCAATAATCCGAAAGCTTGCTTGTCGCCAGCTTGGACACGTTCAACAAGTATCCGATCTGCTTCACGATCTCCCATGGGCTTTGTGCTTTGATTCCGCCTAAAAACAAAATTTTGCAGCCAATCTGGCTGCTGGTCAGTATATCAAGCCAATCTGCCCATTTCATATTGAGTGTCCTATGTATCGTCCACCTCTCTTGTGCATTCCTGGTAACCCACCGGCTTCAATAATCCATTACTGAGAACAGAGACTTTATTGCGGCTGAATAGTTCCCTACTTGATGAGTGATATAGTTCCGCCCCATGAAACAAAAAGCACAGAAGGAACAAAAGGCCATCACGCACTTTGATGTCCTCATTATCGGTAGTGGACTCGCCGGCCAGTCACTGGCACTTCGCCTGGCAGATACCCATCGTGTGGCGCTGGTAACTAAAAAAACACTGGGAGACTCGGCTTCCGCCTGGGCACAAGGTGGCATAGCTGCCGTCCTGGATGAAGGTGATACTGTTGATGCTCATATTGCCGATACACTGACTGCGGGCGCTGGTTTATGCGATCCCAGTGCAACACGCTTTGTTGTCGAGCATAGCCATGAAGCCATTGACTGGCTCATGGCCCGCGGCGTGCCTTTTACTCGCGATGACTCATCCTTTGGATTTCATCTCACCCGCGAAGGCGGTCATGGGAAACGACGGATCATCCATGCGGCCGATGCGACAGGCAAAGCCGTGCAGAACACGCTTACCGAGCAGATCCGACAGCATCCGCAAATCACCGTCTTAGAGCAGCATATTGCGGTAGATCTTGTTACCTCCAGCCGACTCGAGGCAAACCCTAATCGTTGCCTGGGTGCCTATGTGCTTGATATTCAGAACGACACTGTCGTCACTATCGGTGCTGACCATACCGTATTGGCAACAGGTGGCATCGGGAAGGTTTATCTTTACACGACCAACCCCGATACTGCAACGGGGGACGGTGTTGCTATGGCCTGGCGTGCAGGTTGTCGGGTTGCCAATATGGAATTCGTTCAATTTCATCCAACATGCTTGTATCACCCCCACGCCAAATCTTTTCTGATTTCTGAAGCCTTGCGCGGCGAAGGCGGCCTGCTGCGTTTACCCGACAGCACCCGCTTCATGCCTAATTATGATTCGCGCGCTGAGTTAGCCCCACGCGATATTGTCGCGCGCACCATCGATTTCGAGATGAAACGCCATGGCGTGGATTGTGTTTTTCTTGATATGACGCATAAACCGGCGGATTTTCTCAAAGAGCACTTTCCCACCATCTATGCACACTGCCTGGCTCTCGGTATCGATATCACCAAAGAACCCATCCCTGTTGTGCCTGCCGCCCACTACGCTTGCGGCGGGATTGTGACTGATATGGGGGCGCGAACCGATTTACCCGGTCTGTATGCGATTGGTGAAACTACCTTTACCGGGCTGCATGGCGCGAATCGACTCGCCTCAAATTCCTTGCTGGAATGTGTGGTTTTTTCAGCCGCAGCAGCACAAGCCATCAGTGAAACCACAATCAAACCTCCGCCCACCTTGCCGCACTGGGATGAAAGTCGCGTGCGCGATGCCGATGAAGAAATTGTCATTTCGCACAACTGGGCAGAATTGCGCCGATTCATGTGGGATTACGTCGGTATCGTGCGTACCAATAAACGCCTGGAACGTGCGATGCATCGCATCATCCTGCTGGAAAAAGAGATCAGCGAATACTACGAAAATTTTCGCATCAGCAACGATCTCATTGAGCTGCGTAATCTGGTTCTGACTGCCCGTCTCATTGTGAAAAGCGCGCAATGTCGCCATGAAAGTCGCGGGCTGCATTTTAGCCGTGACTATCCTGAGACCTTGCCACGCGCGCTGGATACTGTTCTTCATCCTTATCAACACGGATGAAAAGGATGGATAGGTTATTGTTTAGGCGGAAATTTCTTGATATGCCAGCGTAGCCAAAGACATAACTGACGAAAGTCTTCTGCCTCAAGGCTATCCTTGAGCAAGACCAGCGATTTCAAGCGATTTTTTTGCCGGTAAAGCAAGATAACCAAGAAAGGCAAAACAGTGGTATGTGGGTGCAAAACCATGTCATTTGTCACAATACTCGCCGTATCGCCAACGCCATCCCCCAAGAGCGGACTCAAGACTTTTTCAATTCGGTTATCGCTATGTAAAATGAGCGCGGTTGTGCTTTTTCCTGCTGATGCCATGCCCGCGTGTTTCATCCATGAGATGCCAATCAACAACAACAAAGCCCCCTGCACCACGCTGGAGGTATTGCTGCTTAAGACGATACAGACCGCAACAAGATGCGCAAGCCACACCAGGCGCTTCAAAAAATAAGATGGCCTGACATGAATAGAAAGCTTTGCGACAGGCGTCATCGCAATGAATGGCTAAATCTTGCGGAAAATGAGTGTGCCGTTCGTGCCACCGAAGCCAAAATTATTTTTCATCGCGACATCAATTTTCATAGACCGCGCGGTGTTGGCACAGTAATCGAGATCGCATTCAGGATCTTGGTCGAAAATATTGATCGTCGGCGGGCTGATCTGATGATGAATTGCCAGCACAGTAAAGATTGACTCAATCCCCCCAGCCCCACCGAGCAAATGTCCGGTCATCGACTTGGTGGAATTAACCACTAACTGCTGAGCAACATCATGACCAAAAGCCAGTTTAATGGCTTCGGTTTCATTTTTATCACCTAGCGGCGTTGAGGTGCCATGGGCATTCAAATATTGCACATTATCAGCATTAACGCCCGCGTTTTTCATGGCGTTTTGCATGCTGCGTCTAGGGCCATCAGTATCGGGCGCGGTCATGTGAAAGGCATCTGCGGCCATGCCAAAACCCGTGAGCTCGGCATAAATTTTCGCGCCTCGCCGCTTGGCATGTTCATATGCTTCCAGCACCATGACGCCCGCACCTTCACCCAGCACAAAGCCATCGCGCTCCTTATCCCACGGACGACTCGCTGTCGCCGGATCATCATTACGGGTTGATAGCGCTTTGGCCGAGGCAAAACCACCAATCGCCAGCGGCGTAACAGAAGCTTCTGAGCCGCCACACACCATCACATCGGCATCACCATATTCAATCATGCGTGCAGATAAACCAATAGCATGCAAACCCGTGCTACAGGCCGTCACAACAGAAATATTCGGTCCCTTCATTCCATACATGATCGATAAATTGCCAGAGATCATATTGATAATGGTGCTAGGAATAAAGAAAGGTGAAATTTTGCGTGGCCCACCGGCCAGAAAATCATTGTGGGTTTCTTCAATCATTGGCAAACCACCAATGCCCGAGCCGATATTTACGCCAATGCGATCCGCATTTTCATCGGTGACTTCAATACCGGAATCACGCACTGCCTGAATGCCAGCCGCCATACCGTAATGGATAAATGTATCCATTCGGCGTGCTTCCTTGACGGATAGATAGGTAGCGACATCAAAATCTTTGACTTCGCCAGCGATATGCACGGATATGGCTGATGCGTCAAATCGCGTAATCAATCCGATGCCACTTTTCCCGGCGATGATATTCGCCCAAGCCTCCGGAACAGAGTTACCCACGGGTGATACAAGGCCCAGACCGGTAACAACTACGCGACGCCGTGAAGTAGATGGCGCAAGTGACACATCTGGCACGAGTGACTCCCGAAATGAAAAGTAGTGATGTGGTGAAACTTGTTTTATTTTTTTAGATTGGAATTGACGTAGTCAATCGCCTGTTGAACGCTGGTAATTTTTTCTGCATCCTCATCCGGAATCTCGCACTCGAACTCTTCTTCTAGGGCCATGACCAGCTCAACGGTATCCAGGGAGTCAGCGCCCAGATCGTCTACAAACGAAGATTCGTTTTTAATGTCGGTTTCATTCACACCAAGTTGTTCGGCTACGATCTTTTTGACGCGTTGTTCGATGTTGTCCATATTGAAATTCCTTCCCAGATTTATCGGCTATTAAAAACCTGCCTAGTTTAACAAAAAGAACTGACTTCTTTGAAGAAATCAGGCCATATACATGCCACCATTTACATTGATTGTGCTGCCTGTAATGTATCCGGCGTGCGGCGAGGCCAAAAAGGCCACCGTCGCCGCAACTTCTTCTGGTCGTCCAAGACGGCCCAGAGGAATTTTTTTGAGTAGTGCATCACGCTGCGCTTCGGGCAGCGCACGGGTCATATCGGTATCAATAAATCCTGGCGCAATGCAATTGACCGTGATATTGCGACCACCCAGCTCATGTGCTAGCGCGCGACTCATGCCTGCCACGCCGGCTTTGGCTGCTGCGTAGTTTGCCTGACCTGGATTACCCGCTTCGCCCACGACCGAAGTAATGTTGATGATGCGACCAAATCGCGCTTTCATCATGCCGCGCATGACGAGCTTCGAAAGGCGAAACACCGCTTTCAGGTTTGTTTCCATTACGTCATCCCACTCGTCCTCTTTCATGCGCAGAGCGAGGTTGTCGCGAGTGATTCCGGCATTATTGACAAGCACAGAAACCGTACCAAACTTAGTTTCAATCTCGCCTAGCAGGGCTTCGCACAGCGCGGCGTCTGTCACGTTGGCAACAGCACCCCAGCCCATAATGTTGGCTGCATCAAGTGTTTTCTGAATCTCCGCCGCACCAGCAGCAGACGTCGCCGTACCGATGACTGTTGCCCCATGCGCGCCAAGCGCTAGTGCAATCGACCGTCCTAAGCCGCGCGACGCTCCGGTGACTAATACAACCTGTCCTTGCAAATCATTCATGCTCTACCTCAGTGCGTACCCAGTAATGTTAATGCAGCGTCCATTCCTGCGCTATCTGCCATAGCTACCCCCGTGAGATTTTCATCGCACCGCTTGGCCAGGCCTGATAGCACTTTGCCCGGACCACACTCAATCACATGGGTAACCCCCATTTGCCGCATTGCTTGCATGGTCTCAACCCAGCGCACGGGGGAGGCCGCTTGGCGGACCAGTGCTTCTTTAATGGCTTCTTGATCGGTCAGCTGAACAACGTCGACATTATTCAGCACAGGAATTTGCGGAGTTGAAAAACTTATCTGCGCTAAACGCACACGTAATTTTTCAGCAGCTGGCAGCATTAAGCTGCAATGAAAAGGGGCAGAAACAGGCAGCATCAACGCCCGTTTTGCGCCTTTGGCCTTGACCGCCTCGGCTGCCCGCTCGACAGCAGCCTTGTGACCCGCAATGACGGTCTGCTTAGGCTCATTGAAATTAACCGCCTGGACAACCTGGCCTTGCGTTGCCTCAGCGCAAGCCGCAATCACTGCCCCCGCATCCAGGCCCAGTATGGCCGCCATTGCACCTTCTCCGGGAGCTACTGCTTCTTGCATTGCGTGCGCACGAAACTCAACCAGGAGCACGGCATCCTTGAGCGAAATAACATCCGCTGCCACTAGCGCAGAATACTCACCCAGGCTATGTCCAGCCATGACAGTGGGGCGCACACCACCTTTTTCCAGCCACAAGCGGTAGATAGCTACCCCGGCGGTGAGCATCAAGGGTTGCGTATTTACGGTCTGATTTAAAGCCTCTGCCGGGCCCTCAGCCGCCAACTGCCAAAGATCGCGGCCCAGTGCAGCCGAAGCTTCATCGAACGTAGTCCGTATTATGCTGGCATCACCGTAATGCGCCATCATGCCTAGCGATTGCGAGCCTTGACCAGGAAAAACAAGTGCAAATTTCATTATGATGATCTCGAATACTCAGGATTCAGAATGTAAGGAGTACCGCACCCCAGGTAAACCCGCCACCCACACCCTCCAGCAGCAGATTTTGACCTGTTTGTACGCGCCCTTGACATACCGCTTCGTCAAGCGCCAGGGGAATGGATGCTGCGGAGGTATTACCGTGGTGATCGACTGTCACGATACATTTTTCACTAGGCAACCCCAGTTTTTTTGCAGTCGATTGCAATATCCGCACATTCGCCTGATGCGGAATGAGCCAGTCAAGCTGATCAACCGTCAAGCCTGCTGCATGTAAAACCTCGTTGGCCACCTCGGTAAGTACCTTAACTGCAAACTTGAATACTGCCTGACCATCCATACGCAAAAATGGATCACCAGTCACCTGCCCACCACAGATTTGGCCTGGAACAGAGAGCATGTCGGCATGACTGCCATCGGCATGCAGTGCTGTGGCTAAAACCCCGGGGCTGTTTGACGCTTCAAGCACGACCGCACCCGCGCCATCACCGAACAAAACACAAGTTCCGCGATCCGACCAATCCATGATGCGCGAAAAAACTTCGCTACCCACGATCAACGCGCATCGGTGTGAGCCGGACCGAATAAATTTTTCTGCCACACTCAGCGCATAGATAAACCCGCTGCATACTGCCTGCACATCGAATGCCGGGGCGCCATTGGTAATGCCGAGCTTCTTCTGCAACAAGGCGGCTGTACTGGGGAAAATATAGTCTGGGGTTGATGTTGCCACAATGATTAAATCAACGTCATTCGCTGAGCGTCCCGCAGCAGCAAGCGCCCGCTGGCAAGCATGAAAGGCCAAATCGCTACTGGTCTCACCGACGGCGGCGATATGTCGGGCGCGAATGCCTGTGCGCTCGGATATCCAGTCATCGGACGAATCAAGCGCGTGCAAAGCGATTAGCGCTTGATTACTGACGGGTTGGCCAGGCAAATAGCTGCCTGTGCCTGTAATACGCGTAAAGATCATTGCTATAAGCCTTTAAACGGCGAACGATTAATCACGTTGAAAATTAACCGCAAGAATCACTCCTAAAGAGTCGGCGCTGGTGATACGGCAGCCATACGTGCAGCAATTTTAATCGGTAGCTGTTGGCGCGCAGCCTCTGCTGCTCGCGTCAAAGCCGATAGAAATGCCAGCCGGTCAGCAGAACCATGACTTTTAACCACGATACCTTTTAGCCCCAATAAACTTGCGCCATTGTAACGACGATGATCAAAGCGACGGCGAAAGGATTTCAATACAGGCATGGCAATTAAAGCAGCCAACCGGGTGAAAATCGATCGCGAAAACTCTTCTTTAAGACCGCTGGAAATCATTTGCGCCAAACCCTCAGAAGCTTTTAAGGTTACATTGCCAACAAAGCCATCGCACACCACGACATCTGTTGTACCGTTAAAAATATCATTGCCTTCAACATTGCCAAAAAAATTCAGGTCGCTTTGCCGCAATAACTCACCGGCGCGCTTAACGATATCGTTGCCCTTGATGTCTTCTTCGCCAATATTGAGTAGTCCAACGCTCGGACGCTCTTTGTGTTCAAGCGCAGAAGCCAGCATGGCGCCCATGATGCCAAACTGCAGCAAATGCTCGGCGCTGCAATCGACATTTGCACCCAGATCAAGCATATAAGTTGCACCACGCCGAGAAGGCAATACAGTGCAAATCGCTGGCCGGTCAATACCCGGCAAGGTCTTTAGCACAAAGCGCGAAATAGCCATCAATGCACCGGTGTTCCCTGCTGAAACCGCCGCTTGAGCAACCCCCTCTTTAACCAGGCCGATCGCCACGCGCATAGACGAATCTTTTTTGCTACGCAATGCACTTGCGATGGACTCTTCCATACCAATCACTTCGGTTGCATTGTGCACAGAAATGCGTGCCCCAAACTCTTGCTCAACCGGTGTGACATAAGGGCGCAATACCAACTCCCGTCCAACTAAAATAGCGGAACACGAGGGATTTTTACGCAAAAAATCAAATGTCGCAGGTAACGTGACCTGGGGGCCATGATCGCCCCCCATGCAATCGATCGCCAGGGTAATGGCCATGATTCAAGCTTCTCGACAAAAAAACAGCCGGACACGCGGTTCGCATCCGGCTGAATTCATCTTGAAAACTTACTCGCCTTTAGCCTTGATGACTTTTTTGCCGCGATAAACGCCAGAAGGCGAAATGTGATGACGCAGATGAACCTCGCCTGACGTTGCCTCAACCGCAAGTGCCGGTGCGGTCAGGAAATCATGTGCGCGATGCATGCCACGCTTGGAGGGGGATTTTTTATTCTGCTGAACAGCCATTATTTATTGCTCCTTGTTTCAATGCTTCTTCAAAGCGGCCAGCGCCAAAAACGATGCTGAACCGTATTCATTTTCAGCTGCCCCGGTTTCCCCAGGCAACTCACAGTACTCATGCCGTGGCGCAAGAGGCAGCGCCAGCAACACTTCATTTTCTATCAAGCCAACAACATCCAGTGCTTCGCTTGCCTCAATGGCATCCATCTCATCATCCATCAACTCCTCATCTGGCCAGTCCTCATCGGTGCTGATCAATTGCAACACGCCATTGACCTGCATCGGCAAACGAACACTTGCCAAACAACGCTGACACTGCAACAACAACGTACCATCAATCACCAACCGTAGCAGAAACTTTTCTTCGCTTTGCCATCCTTCCAGACTGACAGCCAATGAACTGTCAAGCTCGAGTAGTCGATCTGCCAAATGAGGCAGCCATTTTAAAGGCACATTACCCTCAATAAAACGACTATTGCGCGCAAACTCAAGGCTGTTCACCATGGTTAGCGTCAAAACCTCATCTGGAGGTCGCGTAGATTCTATGGATTCCGTAGGTTCCGCAGGCGGCATTTGTAAAGAAGAAGTCTCGTGAGACATAAGTTTTGAATGTTATCATGTCTGGCCTTTGTTTTTCAAGTCTTAAACATGCTTCAGCAGCTCATTCTCGCCTCTACCTCACCCTTTCGCAGCGAACTTTTGCGTCGTTTGCAGCTACCCTTCGATATTGCCGCCCCTGACATCGATGAATCAGCTTTGCCAAATGAGCTTCCCGCCGTTACAGCACAGCGTCTTGCCCAGGCCAAAGCACAAACCATTGCAAAACGGTTTCCGAATGCCTTGATCATAGGCTCTGACCAAGTAGCCGCTTGCGGTGCGCAACGGTTTGGTAAACCAGGAACAAGGCAAAATGCCCGGCAACAGTTGCGCTTGATGAGTGGAAACGAAATCATTTTCCACACGGGGCTTTGCGTGCTCAACAGTATCACTGGCCACTCCCAGGCTCAATGCATTCCTACATACGTCGGTTTTCGCGATTTGACGGAAGCGGAAATTGAAGCTTATCTCGGTAAAGAAGATGCGCTGAATTGCGCGGGAAGCGCTAAATCAGAAGGACTGGGTGTCTCTTTATTGCGTTATCAACGCGGAGACGACCCTACCGCGCTCGTTGGCCTGCCCCTCATTACCCTGTGCGAAATGCTCCGCAGCGCAGGCATGCGATTACCTTAGGCTGTTCCTAGCCATGTCCGGATATCTTTGGTTATTACCAGTCGCACTGGGCGATACGCCCTGGCAATATTGCTTGCCGCCTGCCACCCGTGAAGCAGCCTGTCGGCTAACGCACTTCGTTGCTGAAAATGCAAAATCTGCGCGTGCAGAGTTAAAGCGCATGGAACACCCTGTCCCCCTGCGCGAGCTGGCCATTGAACAATTACCCGAAAAACCAGGTCCTGCCGACATTGATCGGCTTTTAGTGCCACTTTATGCAGGGCATGACATCGGTTTAATGTCCGAAGCTGGCTGTCCGGCGGTCGCTGACCCCGGCGCATTGCTGGTTCGGCGGGCGCATGCGCTAGGCTTGTGCGTCAAACCGCTGGTTGGTCCTTCATCAATTCTGCTCGCCCTCATGGCGTCAGGGCTGAATGGGCAGCGATTTGCTTTTCATGGCTATCTTCCCGCCAAGGAGCCAGAACGCAGTCAACGTATTATTGATCTGGAAAAAGAATCCATACGCCTGCAACAGACGCAGATTTTCATTGAAACACCTTATCGAAATCTCGTTCTGTTTAATGCATTAATAGCTAATGCCCGCCCGCAAACACTGCTGTGTCTGGCGACAGATCTCACGCTGGAGCAGGAATACGTCACTACACGCTCCATCAGCGAGTGGAAAAAACAGGTTACCCCGCCCATTGATAAACGGCCTTCGGTGTTTCTTTTCTTAGCGACTCATTTAGCCATTTAGAGCCATCTCAAGCCTTTAGCTTGCGAGCCAAACACAGCAAACTATAGCCACCCACGACGCAAAGCACTGCTAGAATCAACAATCCTTAGCTCTGCTTCGTAACGGGTGTCCAACCCGCTTTTCGCATGAAACGCAATCGCCCTCCGCGCCGCATTAAACAGACGCCTGATATGCTGCGCCTGGTTCAACTGGCCACCAGCCTGAGTGAATCATCGAGCCGGATTGAAGATGATTTCTGGGAAAAACAGCTGACCGCGCTCGTTATGCATTTGATTGCCAGCGGTGCGGAAGAAACCTTGATGGCGGCACTGGATCCCTTGTATCGCGAGACTTCCCCCGCTTATGGGGCCTTAGTCAGCACGATCGAGGCCTGCGCTGAAACGCGATACGCCGAAACTCCGGATGGCCTGGATGCGCTCATGATTGCCATTCCGATTTTGTCATGGTCACGCTTTCCAATTCCTGCCGGCGCCATTCCCACAGCGCAACTTGATACTATCCACGCACATCTGCAAGCCAATGTACTGGCATCCGGAACAAAGCTAAGCCTCTGCGACAGACTCTACAGCCCTGATCAGATACCGCAAACTTACATAGACACAGCCCAGTTAATAGATAAAGTCGCCCAAGCCGCCAAACATGACCGCGATGTGAAAATCGACCCGAAAAAAATGGCCGAAACCATGAGTTTTTTATCTGACAGCCGCTATCTCATTGGCGCTATTGCGGCCCCTCAGGGTGCAGCAATGTTTCGTTGGCAAGAGGAAGGCGGGAACCACGCAGAATCCACACGCCAGTGGATTCTGCAAGGCAGTGACCTCATCCGCCCACTCTTGCCGGCTTGTGCGCTAGAACTGCAACCCGTGGGCGCTTACCATGCTGCCGTGCTCGACGCCGATCGCGCCTCCCGTCCGTGGTCGCTGCGCTCAGCCGTCGCATTTTTGCAAACCGTGCTCAATCTTCTGCCCTCAGACCTTGTTGCCGTCATTGCACGGTTTCATGACGATCAAACTGAAGAATATCGCATCGGTTTAGCGCTGCGCCAAGATCAAACGGTAGTGCATGGCGTTGTCTGGCCGCTCTTGGAAACTGAAGATAACAATAACGAATTATCTGCAGAGATCGAGACTGTGCTGCAAGAAGCAGGTATTACCCAGGTGATCCAGCTAAGCCAACGGTTTCCCATTGAATATTGCGACGATTGCGGCACCCCCTTGTACCCGAGTCCTGAAGGCGAGCCGGCGCATGCCGAACTGCCTGAAGAACAGGCTGAAAATACACAACGTCATCTGCACTAGCCTGGCGAATTTAAAGTTTCTCGCCGTCTCACCAGCACCGACTTTTCGAGTAGTGCGCGTTGATCATGTGTGCCCCGTTCAACGCCTTATTTAAAACGATATGGCTCCGCATTGATCTCTGGCTCGCGCCCCACAATCAAGTCAGACAATAACCGCGCTGACCCGCAGGCCAGTGTCCAGCCCAGCGTGCCATGCCCTGTGTTGAGCCATAATCCGGCCAATCCGGCGCTACGCATCTCGCTGATCAGCGGCACATTGCTTGGCATGACCGGGCGTAAACCTGCCCAATATTCAATGTCTTCCACATTTGATAGCGCTGGAAACAATCTGCGCGCACGTTTTACCATCGCATCACAACGCGCTGGGTTAAGCGTCAAATCATACCCCGTAAATTCTGCTGTTCCGGCAACCCGCAAACGTTTCCCTAAACGGGAAAATACGATTTTTGCCCCATCATCCGTCAAGCTGACGGTAGGCACTTCGCTGGACGATGCTTCTTCAGGCAAACCAAAAGTAGCCGAATACCCCTTCCCGGGATAAATGGGCAAACGCACCCCCAAAGGCCGCAGCAGCAGGGGCGAATAGCTGCCTAACGCCAATACAATTACATCCGCTGCAACGCTTTCACCTGTGGTCAGGGTGACGCCGGTAACGCATTCGCCTCTGCGCTGCAAGGCGGTTACGGTTTCACCGAAGCGAAAACGAACGCCGCGTGCGACGGCTTGCTGCGCCAAAAGCTCGGTAAATTTCTGCGCATCGCCTGATTCATCCGCTGCGGTATACGTGCCACCAATAATCGACACGGTTGACTGCTTGATTGCTGGTTCAATCAACGCGCACTCAGTCTGCGTTTTGGGCACTCGATCACAACCGAACTCGCGCATTAATTCTGCCTGCTGCAACGCATGATCAAATTCGCCTTGATCCGTATAAATATGCAAAATGCCACGCGTGAGCTGATCGTAATCCAGCGCCAGCGCTTCGCGTAGCGTACCCAGCTCGCGTCGGCTGATTAACCCCAGTTGTACAATGGATCGGATATTCGATCGTGTCCTTGCCGCTGTGCACTCGCGCAGAAATTTCGCACCCCAGAGCCACTGGTCAAAATCAGCACGTAACCGCCACAACAAAGGAGCGTCCTCTCGACCGATCCATTTCAGGATGCGCCAAAATGCCGCAGGGTTCGCCCATGGCTCGGCATGACTTACGGAAATCTGACCGCCATTGGCAAAGCTCGTTTCCCGTGCTGGGGCCATTTGCCGATCAATGACTGTCACATCATAACCTTCAGCGGCAAGATACCAAGCTGAAGTTACCCCCACGACACCAGCGCCCAAGACCGTTATGCTTCGCATCACATTATCCTAAAATCATTTGCATTATCGAGCGCTTTTCAAACAACCTTTAGTCGATTATAGTCAGGACTCACCACGGCGAGATACGATTCCCACTATTCCCACACATCCTCTTATGAGTAATAAACAAAAAATCATCAAAACCGAAGCCGAATGGCGCGAACAGCTGACGCCCATGCAATATCACGTTGCCCGAGAAAAGGGAACAGAGCGTGCTTTTACCGGCGAATACTGGGATAGCAAGGAGCCCGGCATCTACCGCTGCATTGGTTGCGGGGAACCTTTATTTAATTCAACATCCAAGTTTGATTCAGGCTGCGGGTGGCCAAGCTTTACAGCTCCGCTGGAGGCCGAGGCTATCACTGAGTCAGATGACTCTGCACATAACATGCATCGAACAGAAGTCACTTGCAGCCGCTGTGGCTCACACCTGGGCCACGTGTTTCCGGATGGTCCGGCACCTGCCGGATTACGCTACTGCATTAACTCGGCCTCGGTTGATCTCGCCAAAATCAAATAAGCCTCTGCCATGAAATTTCTTTTTGACCTGTTTCCTATATTTCTGTTTTTCATTGCCTTCAAATTTTTTGATATTTATGTGGCGACGACTGTGGTGATTTTGGGCACCTTATTGCAAGTTGCCTGGGTTTGGTTTAGACATCGCAAAGTCGATACCATGCTCTGGCTTAGTCTTGGTCTGGTCACCATTTTTGGTGGCCTGACTCTGGTTTTGCATGATGAAACCTTCATCAAATGGAAACCCACCCTGCTTGATTGGCTTTTTGCCATCACCTTGCTGATCTCAGCCCGCTTTTTTAAGCGCAACCTGATCCGTGCTATGCTTGAAAAACAGATGGAACTGCCTGCTTTTTTGTGGGCAAGGCTCAACTACGCTTGGGTGGTTTTTTTTGCCGTCATGGGGGCACTTAATCTTTATGTCGCGTTCCACTTCAGCACCGCGATCTGGGTTAATTTCAAGCTTTTTGGCGGCATGGGGTTGATGTTTCTGTTTGTCATTGCCCAAGGGCTGCTACTCGCCAAATACATACCACTGGAGAACTCATAATGCTTTATATCATCATGGCTTACGATGCACCCAACAGCGAAGAACCTCGTCGCACAGCGCATGCACCACACATGGCCCATCTGGATAAAATTGCAGCTGCTGGCGGCAAAATCGTTTTGGCTGGCCCTTGCCTTGCGAAAGACAGTCCTGACCGCCAAATTGCCGGCTTTTTCGGCAGCCTGATTGTGGCCGAGTTTGCCTCACTTGCCGCAGCACAAGAATGGTCAGACACCGACCCCTTTCTTACTGCCGGAGTGTTCGAGAAAGTGATTGTCAAACCTTTCCGTCAAGTCATACCTCAGCCATGAGCGCTACAAGCACCATGAGCGTTGTAAACCTGATGCGCGAACGGCTTGCTACTTTAGAACCGATCGAGCTGAAAGTAATCGACGATTCAGCACTACACGCCGGGCACACCGGTGCACGCAGCGGTGGCGGTCACTATCGGTTGACCATTGTGTCCCCTCGATTCAGCAACTGCAGCACCATGCAAAAACACCGCTTGGTGTATGATGCGCTTGGATCCCTGATGAAGCGGGAAATTCACGCATTGAGCATTAATGCGCTGGCCCCTGAGTCATCCTGACCCATGCTGACAAACACTAAAGATAACGGATAACGCATTTCCATACATTCCATTGAAACAACCATTTAATTAACTCAGGAACTACGATGAATCACACGCTCCGTAATGCCCTTCTGATTGCCCTAGCGACCTCTATGGCAAGCAGCGCTACTGTTTATGCCGCCAAAAAAGATGCTGGTGAAAAATCAGCATCTGCTTTCGTTACAGTGAATGGACAATCAGTGGCCAAGAGCCGCGCTGACATGCTGATTTCAGCCCAGGTTGCACAAGGCCAGCCTGATTCGCCAGAACTGCGCGCCGCAGTTAAAGAAGAACTTGTCCGTCGCGAACTGTTAGCACAAGAAGCTACCAAGAAAGGCTTGGACAAGAATTCAGAAGTGCAGGCACAAATGGATATGGCACGCCAAGGCGTTTTGATTGGTGCTTATCTAAAAGATTACGTAAAGCGTAACCCGGTGAGCGATGCGCAGATCAAAAAAGAATATGAAGATCTGAAAATACGCCTTGGTAACAAAGAATACAAAGCACGTCACATTCTGGTCGATAAAGAAGAAGATGCCAAAGCGATTATCGAGAAACTGAAAAAAGGCGAAAAGTTCGATGATCTCGCCAAGCAATCCAAGGACCCCGGCTCCAAAGAGCGTGGTGGCGATCTGGGTTGGGCCAGTCCGGCAGCTTTCGTTAAGCCATTCTCTGATGCCATGACCAAACTCGAGAAGGGTAAATTCACCACAGCCCCAGTGAAGAGCGATTTTGGCTGGCACGTTATCCAGCTTGACGATACGCGTGACACCAAGATTCCTCCGTTCGAAGAAGCCAAGGGTCAAATTGCCCAGCAAATGCAACAAGGCATGGTTCAGAAACATATGGATGAACTGCGCGCTAAGGCAAAGATTGAGTAACTCGGTCAGTTAGCTAGAAAACGGGGGCTACGGCTCCCGTTTTCGTTTCTAAACCACTTCATTAGTTTTAATCATTAAAAAATGGACAATAATTCGGAAACTCAACCTGTCCGGCGGATTGTTTATCGCCGTGCAAAACCCAACCGCGGTCCAGCCTTTGAAGAACTCGTGCGTGGCATGGGTGCTGAGATGCAAAACTACAAAGGCTTTTTAGGTGCTGAAATCATTCCACCTGAAACTGCTCAAGGCGAATATCAATTCATTTTTCGCTGGGCTAGCCAGAAAGACCTCAACGTTTGGGATGCCTCTGCAGCTCATGCACAATGGCTCCAGCGCTTGGGGGATGTCGCGGAAGGCGACCCAGAGTACCGTTTGCTCTCGGGCCTTGAAGCGTGGTTTTCCCCCGCAGCGATTCCTGGAGTTAAAACACCATCGCGACTTAAAATGGCGTTCATTTCATGGATAGGGATTTTCCCCACGGTTGTGCTTTTGCAAGTCACCGTTGCACCATTGATTTCGGGCTGGCATCCACTATTACAAATAGCGGCATTTTCCGCCTTGATGATCATTCTCATGACATGGCTGGTCATGCCTGGGCTGACGCGGTTATTCCGCCCCCTGCTTTTATCGCAGAACAAGACTACACACTAAATTAACCTTGGTATTTTTATGTCCCCCCCCGCTAAGACTGATATCGATCTCAACCGCGCCGTACTGATATTGGCCGGCGCTGCGTTCGCCAGCGCCGCATCGTTTCGCGTCTGCGACCCTTTTTTGCCGATACTCGCCTCGAGTTTTGATGTCAGCATTAGTAGTGCAGCACGCGTGATCACGGCCTTTGTCGTTGCCTACAGTGTTTTTCAGCTAGTGTTTGGCCCCTTGGGCGACCGCGTCGATCGCTATCATCTTGTCGCCTATTCCACCCTGGCATGTACCCTAGGCTCAATTGCCTGCGGGCTTTCCCCCTCTTATGGCTGGCTGGTTGCATCGCGTGCTCTGACGGGTGCCTTTTCAGCGGGCATCATCGCTGTGGGTGTCGCATGGATTTCCGATCGGGTGCCGTTAAGCCAGCGCCAGCCGATGCTCGCCCGATTTATCAGCGGGCAAATCATGGGAATGGTTGCAGGGCAAGTCATGGGCGGATTATTCGTCGACACCTTGGGTTGGCGCTGGGCGTTTGCTGCGTTAGCACTCATCTATCTTGCATTTGGCTGGTTGTTGTTACGGCAAGCGAAGATCATCGGCACTACTGCCTCCCCTCGCCCCCCTGCACTACCAGGCAGTCCATTTTTTTCCGTTGCACGCGACCTGTTTGCCGTAGTGCAATCGCCCAAAGCATGGCCCGTTTTTGCAGCCATCTGTTTTGAGGGGATGGCGGTATTTTCAGTGCTAGCGTTTCTTCCTTTGTATTTACACACGCAGTTTGACATTAGCATGACCAAAGCGAGTTTGGCGCTCATGGCATACGGCGCTGGAGGGCTGGTTTATTCATCCAACGCAAGACGCCTCATAAGTCATTTTTCAGTCGGTAATCTAGCCTTGCTGGGCAGCGGCTCAGTCGCGATTAGCCTCATACTTCTTTATCTTGTGCCCGTCTGGTTTCTTGCTATCCCCGTGATGGCGGGTGCCGGGTTTGGCATGTATTTGCTGCACAGCACGATTCTGACGCGCGCTACGGCCATCACCGAGACAGCGCGTGGCTTGGCAATATCACTCACTGTCTCGATCTTCTTTGTGGGGCAGTCTGTCGGCATTTATGCCGCATCACGCGTGGTGGAGAAAATCGGCATACCTCCCATCATCCTGGCTGCTAGCTTGCTGATTATGCTGGTGGGTATTGGTTTTTCTACGGTGATCAAAAAACGTCAGGCGGCTGCCGCCTGACGTTTTTTCTGCCACGCGCTACCGAATTATTTCAGCCAGCGACGCGCGTTGAAAAATAAATTCATCCACGGCGAAGCTCCTGCATAGCGCGCTTCCCAGTCACGTGGATGCCATGACATCTGTGCTGCACGAACAACCCTTTCCGGGTGTGGCATCATGACCGTCACGCGGCCATCTGCCGTAGTCACCCCAGCTAAGCCGTCAGGCGAGCCGTTCGGATTAAACGGATAGGTAGACGCCACCGCGCCACGGTTATCAATGTACCGTAGTGCCGGCGCCGACTTTTCCGAAGTTTTATTATCGTCATGCACGGCGCGTCCTTCGCCATGCGAAACCACCACAGGTAATCGTGATCCCGCCATGCCCGCAAGAAAAATCGAAGGCGATGGGGGGATTTCCACCATTACCAGGCGCGCCTCAAACTGCTCGCTGCGGTTGCGCTGGAAAGTTGGCCAATTTTCAGCGCCGGGAATAATCGGTGCCAGATGCGCCATCATCTGGCAGCCATTGCACACGCCCAGGGAAAAGCCGTCAGTGCGCGCAAAAAATGCTGCAAACTCATCATGCAACTGGTTATTGAACAAAATCGACTTAGCCCAGCCTTGCCCCGCGCCAAGCACATCACCATACGAGAATCCGCCACACGCAACCAAGCCCTTGAAGTCGGCCAACTTGATGCGCCTCGCCTGTAAATCCGACATATGCACGTCAAATGCCGCAAATCCTGCACGATCAAAGGCAGCGGCCATTTCCACATGTCCATTGATGCCTTGCTCACGCAAAATCGCTATTTTGGGGCGAGCGCCCGTTGTGATAAAGGGCGCTTCAAGCTCAAACGCAGCCTTCGCTGACAAACCCGGATCCTCGCGATCCAGCAAGGCAGAAAACTCTTCTTCCGCGCACGCCGCATCATCACGCAATTGCGCAATCTGGAAACTCACCTCGCTCCACACCCGCTGCAATTCTTGACGTGGAGCAGAAAACACGCGTTTGGCATTGCGCCAGACGCGCACTTCATCGCTGGTATTGGTATGCCCGATAAAATGCGCTATCCGACTCAGTCCCGCTTCACGCAGAACATCCATGACAGCAGATCGATCCGCATGGCGAATCTGCAGCACGGCACCGAGTTCCTCGGTAAACAAGGCTGCCAACAACTTATCCTGCGTCCGGCCAGCCAGCAGATCCGGCCGGCGTTCCATGCCATCGACATCGTTCATCAACGCGTCAAAACACAATGCATCACTGTTGAGCGATACACCGACATGCGAAGCAAAGCTCATCTCGCATACCGTCGCCCATAAGCCACCATCGGATCGATCGTGGTAGGCCAGGATTTTTCCGTCTCGATTGAGCTTCTGAATCGCATTAAAAAATGCTTTGAGCAGGCCAGGATCGACGTCCGGTACCACATCGCCACTGACGCCATAGACTTGCGCCAAGGCTGAACCTCCCAGCCGATTGCGTCCCACGCCCAAATCAATCAGCAACAGCTCTGTTTCACCCACCTCTGCATCGCGCCGCAGCTCAGGCGTCAAGGTGCGGCGCACATCGTCCACCGGGGCGAATGCGGTGATGATCAACGATACGGGCGAGATGACTTGTTTATGTTTATGTTCATCTGATTTTTGCCCGCCCGCTTTTTTTTCTTTTGATTTTTCCGCGCTGCCTGCCTCGTCAGACGCTTTCCATTGCGTGCACATGGACAGGGAGTCCTTGCCCACCGGTATGGCTACCCCCAGCGCAGGACAAAAATCGAGTGCGACAGCCTTGACTGTATCGAACAGCACCGCATCTTCATGCCCATGACCCGCAGCCGCCATCCAGTTGGCTGACAATTTGATGCGTGAAATATCGCCCACATCGGCAGCGGCCAGATTCGTTATTGCCTCGCCAATCGCCATGCGCCCGGAGGCCGGGCCATCCAGCAAAGCCAACGGCGTGCGTTCGCCCAAGGCAAAGCACTCACCACGGCAGGTGTCATAGCCCATAACGGTGACAGCCACATCAGCCACGGGCACTTGCCATGGCCCCACCATCTGGTCGCGGGCTGTCATCCCGCCGACTGAACGATCGCCAATGGTGATTAAAAAGCTTTTCGAGGCCACGCTGGGCAAGCGCAATACACGGTGCGCAGCCTCGCTCAGATCAATCGCTGCCAGATCCAGGGCGGGCATATGCATCATATGACGACTGGCCTCGCGGTGCATGCGTGGAGGTTTGCCGAGCAGCACTTCCAACGGCATATCCACAGGACGATTATCAAAATATGCATCCGTCACGGCCAGATGACCATCCTTGGTGGCTACACCCAGCACGGCAAACGGACAGTGTTCACGTTCACACAGAGCGCGAAATTCATCCAGCCGCGCCGGTGCTACGGCCAACACGTAACGCTCTTGCGCTTCGTTGCTCCAGATTTCGCGCGGGCTCATGCCCGGTGCTTCCGTTTGTACCGCGCGCAGATCAAACACGGCACCACAGCCTGCATCATGCGCCAATTCAGGCAGTGCATTGGATAAGCCCCCTGCGCCCACGTCATGGATAGCCAATACAGGATTGTCTTCACCCATTTGCCAGCATCGATCGATGACTTCCTGTGCGCGTCGCTGCATTTCCGGGTTGCCCCGCTGTACAGAAGCAAAATCAAGATCCGCCGAGTTGCTGCCGGTAGCCATGGACGACGCCGCCCCGCCACCCAGCCCGATCAACATGCCCGGGCCGCCGAGTTGAATGAGCAAAGTGTCCGCCGGAAACTGGATTTTGAACGCATCCCGATCAGCAATATTGCCCACGCCGCCGGCCAGCATGATGGGCTTGTGATAGCCGCGTACCTCGTCGCCAAATTGTTGCTCGAACGTACGGAAATACCCTGCCAGATTGGGCCTGCCGAATTCGTTATTAAAGGCTGCTGCACCCAGCGGGCCTTCGATCATGATATCCAGTGCCGAGGCAATGCGATCCGGTTTGCCATAAACGGATTCCCATGGCTGGTTATAGCCGGGTATGCGTAAATCAGATACCGAAAAACCTGCCAGCCCCGCCTTCGGTTTCGAGCCGCGACCGGTCGCACCTTCATCACGAATTTCACCACCCGAGCCAGTTGCAGCGCCAGGAAAAGGCGAAATGGCTGTGGGGTGATTATGCGTCTCTACCTTGACCAGAAAATGCGTCATCTCTTCGCGCCAGATATAGCTGCCATCGGTTTGCGGCATGAAACGGCGAATGGATGCCCCTTCAAGAATGGCGGCATTATCGGAATACGCCACGATTGTGCCCGCAGGATTGGCCTTGTGTGTTTCGCGAATCATGCCAAAGAGGGACAACGGTTGCACCTCGCCATCCACCGTCCATGTCGCATTGAAAATCTTGTGCCGGCAATGCTCGGAATTTGCCTGGGCAAACATCATCAACTCAACATCGGTTGGATTGCGGCCCAGCTTGGCAAAGTTATCCAGCAAATACTCAATTTCATCCTCGGACAAGGCCAGGCCGAGGGATGAATTGGCGGCCACTAGCGCATCCCGGCCACCGGTGAGCGTGTCAATGATCGTGAGCGGTTGTGGCGGAATCTGCTCGAACAGCGCTCGCGCTTCTTCCAGCGTCGCCAAGACGGATTCCGTCATCCGATCATGTAGACCGCGCCGTATCACCAGCGCCGACTTTTCGTCGTTCACCCCGCCAACATAAAATGCCGTGCCGCGCTCGATACGCTGCACTTGAAAAAACCCGCAGTTCCGTGCGATGTCAGTCGCCTTCGTGCTCCACGGTGAAATGGTGCCAAGGCGAGGGGTAACCAACTGCAACCCACTCGCGACTTGTCCTTGTTCTTGCGTCACTCCGCTAATACCCAGCAGATCTTTCAAGCGTGCTGTTTCAGCAGCATTCAACGGGGACGAAAGAAGAATGAAATACCAGTGCTCTGCCGCTAAAGTGAGCTTGGGGCTAACCTTCTTTAAAGACTGCTGCAAACGGGCAAGTCGAGAAGCCGAAAAAGCGGCATTGCCGCGCAGCGCAAGGAATTCAGCCATGGCAGGAACAAGGTGTCAGCAAAAATCAGGGAAGCGAATTATAGCCTGCATGGCCTCTTCGCCTCCCTGTTCAATCCATTGGAAAATCTGATTTTTAGCGAAGGAATCGCACGCCCAGAGCTACTGTGCCTGTTGTAATGCCATCAAGGCTGGGTAAACCTTCATTAACAGCGCTATACAAAGCGCAATACCGAACAAGTACGTGCCCAAAGAGCCGATAAAACGCAATTTACTCGGCTGCGCCATGGTAGGCGGCAAAACAATGCCGAACACGAAGATATAGCGTGACAAGGTAACCAGGCCCATGCACCACATCATCCACGGGGCAGGGTTAAGCATGCCCAGCGTCAAAATCAGCACCGCAAGCATCGGCACATATTCCGTGGTGTTGCCATGCGCACGAACCGCCTTGTATAAACGGTCAGCCGGGTCGATGTTATACCCATACATGGTTTTGGTTGACCCGCGCGTCATCGAAACAACGAAGCCAAGACCAATCACCAGAAAACCCAATAACGCAATACATAGCACGGCAATAATCATTTATCTACTCCCCTTAAGTTAAGTTAAAAGGCACGCCCCGCTTTAGTCCCAAGCTATCCAGAACAATTGCGGACAGTCATTAAGCATGCTTGACGAGTGTATCCGAAATGCGTAAAAAGCTCGGGCACCATCAGCAGCATGCCAAGAATCAGCAGGCGTCGAAATGAAATCATCATGCGAAGCATGTCTGACGGAGGTTCCTGTTTCATGTCAAGCCTGAAGCTGCCTGTCGATGGTCTGCAAATCACGTCATTCAGCTGCTGCTGTGCTTGGCATGGATTGCCAATACCGTCGCCGCGCAGCGCGCGCATGCTCGATACGTACGCCCGTCGCCCCAAGATACACGCTCACCGCACCGGCTACATCCGTGCGCTGCAGATGCGCGCCGCTCTGCTCATAGCGCGCCACCACGTCGGGCTTGGGATGCCCGAACCGGTTGCGGTAGCCCACGGGAAATATCGCTTCCTTTGCACCGACGGCGGCAATGAAAGCATCCGTCGACGAGGTGCGGCTGCCATGATGCGGCACGATCAACACCTCCGCAGCAAGGCCTGATGCCTTGTTTCCCTCCACGCGCCGCACCCCAGGAGTACTTGCTTCGTGGCGTGTCACCAGCGCCGACTCTTGAGCGGCCTCGATATCGGAGGTAATCAACAAGCGCCGCCCATACGCATCGATTGCCAGCACACACGCCACCGCGTTGCTTTTCATTGCCTCGATTGCCACTGTGGAGGCTGCCGGATGCAGAATCAAGAAGTGCACGCCATCCCAATCCCAAGCATCCCCTGCGCGACAAGGCACGCTGGCTAACTTGTGATTCGACAGTGATTGATTCCACAACTGATGCGCCACAGGCAATGACGCCCGCAACAGGTTTACGGGAACATTTTCCAGCACCGACTTAGCACCCCCCGAATGATCATTATCAGCATGACTGACAATCAATTCATCCAGCTGCCGCACCCCCATCGCGCGCAAATACGGGACGATGATGCGGTTGCCGCTATCTGCTTCGGCCGAAAACTTCGGGCCGGTATCAAACAGCAAATCATGCGTCGCAGTTTGCACATGAATCGCCAGCCCTTGTCCGACATCCAGCACCACCACGTCGGCCTCGCCCGGCAACGGCCGCGGCGGCGTGATGGTCAGCAGCGGCAAAAAAGCCAGCAAACCCAGCCAACGCACCGGAAAGCCACGCGGCAACAGCAGCCAAGCACCGCCCCCCAACGCCAGCAATACCGACCACGGCGGCGGCGTGGCCTGCTGCCAAGTAGACAACGGCAACGCCGCCAGCCATGCGATAAAACTCATCAATCCAGTCGTAATGAAATTCGCCAGCCACAACAACGGATCGAGATACGGCAGCACACCGGCCAGCGCCAACGGCGTGATGACAAAACTCACCAGCGGAATCGCCACGGCATTCGCCAAGGGCGAGACCAGCGAAAACTGCTGAAACAGGGCGAGCAGCGCAGGCAGCATGCCCAGCGTTACCGCCCATTGCGCACGGCCCCATTCAGCCAGCCAGTGCGCTGTACCCAATCGCCCGCTGGCGATATAAAACAGCAAGGCCACCGCACCGAACGACAACCAGAAACCGGCCGCCAGCACCGCCCACGGGTCGAGAATCAACACCACCAGCAAAGCCTGCGCCAACACACGTGAGGCCGCCACTTCACGGTTAAGCAAACGCGCCAGTGCCACCACGCCCAGCATGTAAAGCGTGCGCTGCGCGGGCACAGCAAACCCGGCCAGCAGGCTGTAGGCCAAAGCCGCAGCAAAGCCACCCAGTGCCGCTGCCTTTTGTGCGGGTAAATGCACAGGCAAAACAGCCGATCGCCGCCACAACCAGCCGACCAAAAAATAAAACAATCCCGCAAACATGGTCACATGCAGGCCGGAAATGCTCATCAGATGTGTAACGCCTGTTTTAGCGAATTGCTGCCAGAGCGCAGGAGCAATCGACTGCTGATCGCCAATCGCCAATGCAATGAGAATGCCCGCTGTATTTGTTCCATTCGGCGCATTGGGCAGTACGGCTTGAAAACGTTCGCGTATGCGTTCACGCAGCATCTCGACGGCATAACCCGGTCGCCAGACGGCAGGAATTAACCGCGTTGCGCTGTGTGGGCGCACATAGCCGGTTGCGCGTATGCCGCGTTCAAATAGCCAGGCCTCGTAGTCGAACCCCTGCGGATTCATATTGCCGTGCGGCCGCTTCAAGCGCACCGTGAAGCGCCAGCGCTCGCCCGCATGCAGTGGCAATGCTGGAATCTCCTCCGTCCCATCGTCCGCTCCTCCGCGATACCAGGCCAGCGAGATATGTGATGGCACGCTGGCAGCAGCCTGCTCCACATCGAACTCAAAACGCACACCGCGTTCGATTGTCTGCGGTAAAGCCCTGACCACGCCAACAACGTTAATATCCTGTCCCTCATTCGCCGTTGGTAATGTCTCGGCCAAGCGCCAGTGAGCGAATGCCGATGCCCAGAGGAAGCTCAGCGCAAAGCCCGCGATCAGCAGCGGCAGGGTAATAACCACAATCCGCTGTACCCCAAGGGTATTCGCTGCGCGGCGTCCCACCAGCGCCGAGTTTTGTACCCAGTACTTCATCGCTAGCGCCAACAGCGCCACCCCGCCGCCTGCTGCCAACCAAGGCCAGGCGACAAGTTCCGCCTGCTGCTGCACGAGCCAGACGCCAACGGCAAAAGCCAACACAAACATGCGCATTAAAAAACCCGCCGCTGGTCAACGCAATTCTGCATAATCATAAGCATTCACAATTCAGGCACTTCGCAATCAATCCATGAGCTACGTTATCACTCCCGCACCGCATTCCACCGTTTTAGTTGCGAACAACAGCGGCAGCGACGAACAATTTCCCCTCCATCGCATCTACTGCGTGGGCCGTAACTATGCCGCGCATGCGCGCGAGATGGGCGGAAATCCTGAGCGCGACCCCCCCTTCTTTTTCTGCAAACCGGTGGATGCCGTTGTTCCTGTTCCCGCAGGTGAAACCATCGCGCTGGCCTATCCGCCGGAAACCACCAATTACCACCATGAGATCGAACTCGTCGTAGCCATTGGCAAAGCCGGCAAAAATATCCCTGAAAAGCGCGCTCATGACCATATCTGGGGCTATGCCGTTGGCCTGGACATGACGCGCCGCGATCTGCAAACCGCTTTGCGCGAAAAAGGCCAGCCGTGGGAACTGGCCAAAGCATTCGATCAGTCTGCGCCCGTTGGCCCGCTGTATCCGGTCAGCCGTATTGGCCACCCCAAGGCGGGCAGCATCTGGCTCAAAGTGAATGATGAACAGCGCCAGGCGGGCCGCATCGAACACATGATCTGGTCAATAACCGAGACCATCAGTCATTTATCACGCTACTTTGAGCTCAGGCCGGGCGATTTGATTTTCACCGGCACACCCGCTGGCGTCGGCCCCGTCGTGGCAGACGACGTACTTCGGGGCGGGATTGACGGCCTGGGTGAAATCGCCGTGCAATGCGTTGCGGCATAGAAACAGACTATGCGCCGCTCACTGAAACGCTTCCTGCCCAATCCTGACGTTGTTCGCAACAACCGCTGGTTTGCGCCGTTTGCCAACACGCTGCTGCACCCGCGCCTGTGGCATTTGAATCGCCGCTCAGCCGCCGGGGCGGTTGCCGCCGGGTTGTTCTGCGGTCTGATTCCGGGGCCGTTGCAAATGCTGGGTGCGGCCATCTGTGCCGTGATCTTTCGCGTCAACCTGCCACTCGCGCTGTTATGCACGCTGTATACCAATCCCTTTACCATCGTCCCGCTCTACCTTGTGGCCTTCGAGATCGGTCAGGCAGTGCTTGGCGGCTCGGCAACATTTGCGGCGCCCCCCGCGATGAATGGCGACTTGCTCGGCTGGATTCCGGCATTGACCCGCTGGATCATCGGCCTGGGCAAACCACTGGCACTCGGCCTCGTGATGCTCGCCTCGCTGCTCGCCGCACTGGGCTATCTGATCATGCGTATCGGCTGGCGCTACTGGCTGATACGCGCGATACGGCGGCGGGCAATCGCGAGGGGAAAGATCTCTGACGTATGATGAGATGCATTGCACTCTGTGTGCAACCGCACAAAATAAATAGCACTATTAATGCATAATTGAATCCTGTGATACTGAAGACTTCATCTACATCTTGCTTTTCGCTACTCAATTCATTCCCATAGCAACAGGAGATTCATCATGAATAAAATAATCAAAAAGCTTTTCGTGCCACTGCTTGCGACAATATTTCTGACAGGTGCTGGTGTGACTCTGAGTGCTTGCAATACGATTGAAGGCGCAGGCCAGGACATTCAGGCAGGTGGGAAAGCAATTAAAGACGAGGCAAACGAACACAAGAACTGAATGTAATGCGTAGCATCGAGTAAGTAACTTGTCCGCGTCTTTCCTGTCTGACAAAGGCAAATGTCGAACCCCATGAATTGAATGACCGTTGCACGTATCCCGGGTTATATGTAAACGAGGTTTGAGTTAATGGTCAGGCATCTCATCCCCGACAATGCTTCTGACATCAGATGCACTAGCTAATCCAATCATGGCTGGTCAGCCATGATTGGCAATTTTTTCCACCCTACGGCTATTCTTTTTCTGGGGTGGTTTCCGCTATCCTTCTTATAAAACAGCAGAGGAAAAAATGAACCTAATCATCAACCTGATCGTATATCTCGTCGTCTTCGGACTCATATGGTGGCTCATCAGTCTGTTGCCCCTACCGGCACCGGTTGCGCAGATCGTCCGTGTTCTTTTCATCGTCTTGCTGATACTGATCGTTCTATCGGTATTCGGTATTCTTCCTGGCGGCTATCTACCCCCGATTCGCCTGTAGCCAGTTGGCTTGCTGATGCTTGGAGCCGAAAGCCTTGCGAGCGAGTAGGGGCTCTCGAACGGTTTCATGCGAAAGCAGGAAGGCTAGTGCAGGTTTTCTTAAAGCATCTACCCATGCTGGAAATGACCGACGGAGATAGAACGAACTGCCGCTTTTATCCGATGCCAGCCATTTCTATCACTCCGCCAGCCGCCCATCATCAAGGTGCAACACCCGCGCGGCACGCGCGGCGAGACTCACATCGTGTGTCACCATCACCAGCGCTGTGCCGTGTTCACGGCAGAGTTCCAGCAACAGGTCAAAGACCGCATCGGCTGAGGTGCGGTCAAGGTTGCCTGTGGGTTCATCGACGAGCAGGCAAGCAGGTTGCGTGACCAGGGCGCGCGCCACGGCGACGCGCTGGCGCTCGCCGCCGGACAGCGCGCCTGGTTGATGCGTTAAGCGGTGGCTCAAGCCGACGCGCTGCAATACGGCGGCTGCGTGTGCTAGTGCTTGGCTACGCGGCATGCGCCGGATGAAGAGCGGCATGGCAACATTTTCCAGCGCAGAAAACTCGGCCAGCAGATGATGAAACTGATAGACGAAACCCAGCGTTTGATTACGCAAGCGGCCGCGCTCGGCTTCACTGGCTTTGCTCAAGTCTTTGCCTTGCAGCCACACCGTGCCTGCGGTCGGCTGATCGAGGCCGCCGAGCAAATGCAGCAGCGTGCTCTTGCCTGAACCACTGGCGCCGACAATGGCCACCGTCTCACCAGCGCCGACTTTTAGATCGACGCCGGAGAGCACCGGCACATCCACTGCGCCCTGATGAAAGGTCTTGGCCAAACCGAGACAGGAAATAACCTCACTCATAGCGCAAGGCCTCCGCCGGTTGCGTGCGCGAAGCGCGCCAGCTGGGGTAAAGCGTGGCCAGAATGGTCAGCACGAACGACACTACGCTGATCGTACCGACATCCGACCAATGCATGTCCGAAGGGAGCTCGCTGATGTAATACACATCCTTGGCCAGAAATTGCATGCTGAACAGCCGTTCGATAAAGGGCACCACGACATCGATGTTCAGTGACACCGCCACGCCGAGCGTCACGCCTGACAATAAGCCGATGACGCCAATCAGCGTGCCCTGCACGATAAAAATGCCCATGATGCTGGACGGGCTGGCGCCCAGCGTGCGCAGAATGGCAATGTCGGCGCGCTTGTCCTGCACGGCCATCACCAGCGTTGAGACAATATTGAAGGCGGCCACGGCAACAATCAACAGCAGGATCAGAAACATCATGCGTTTTTCAATATCCACAGCGCGGAAAAAATTGGCATGACTACGCGTCCAGTCAGTCACCCCGACATCGGCATCCAGATAGCGCAACAACTCGCGGCTGATTTTTGGCGCAGCGAACAGATCATCTACCTTGAGCCGCACGCCGGAGACGCGGTCCTCCATGCGATACATTTTTTGCGCATCGCTCATGTCAATTAGCGCCAGGCCGGAATCAAACTCAAACATGCCGACATCAAAAATGCCCACTACACGAAACTGTTTTACGCGCGGCAAAATCGCAGCAGGCGTTACCAGGCCTTGCGGCGCGAGCAACGTCACCTTGTCGCCTACGCGCACCTGCAAGCCATGCGCGAGCTCTGCGCCCAGCACAATGCCGAATTCCCCAGGCACAAGTTGTTCCAGCTTGCCTGCACTCATGTGGCGACTGAAATTCGCCACCGTGTCCTCCGCCTTGGGCATGATGCCGCGCACCATCACGCCGCGCACCTGGCCGTCAAAACTCAGCATGCCTTGCTGCTGCACGAAAGGCGCAGCAGCCCGCACCTGCGGATGGCGCGCCACGCCCTGCACCACATGGCTCCAGTCGGCCAGCTCACCGGATTCGCTGCTGACTTGAATGTGCGAGACCACGCCCAGAATTCGTTCGCGCAACTCTTTCTGGAAGCCGTTCATGACGGATAACACAATGATCAATGCCGCCACGCCAAGCGCCAAGCCAAGCATGGAAATCAACGCGATAAAGGAAATAAACTGATTGCCGCCGCCTTCACGGGGCTGGGCGCGCATGTAGCGCAAGCCGATGAGAAATTCGTATTTCATGGAAAATAAACGGAGAGCACCATCGGTAATTGCGGAGAAGTTCTGCATGTTAACATGCAGAGATGCTTACGCTTATTGTTCCAGGCTTGATTTGGCCACAGCAGGCGCTTCTCGACCTCACTCGCGGCCTGACTCGTGACCTCATCCACCAACCGGCCCTGCCTGCTTTTTCCACCATGCTGGGACGTGGCAAACTTACCCGCTTGTCGCCTTGCACCATCCATCAATCCATTGCACAAGCACTTGGTCTGGCTACGTCCGGTTTAACTGCAGCCTTGCCTGCTGCGGCACTGCGCGGGTTAACGCTTGGTACGCAAGACACAAGCCACACTGACGACTGGCTATGCCTGGACCCCATCCATCTGCGTGTCGAGCAAACACGTTTGCGCGTCGACGACCCGCAGTTTCTCGACTTGAGTGCGGCAGAAGCCGAAGCACTCGCCGCCTCGCTAGCGCCGACTTTTGCAGCCTTGGGCATCTTGCAGGTGCTGAACCCTGCCGCGTGGAATCTTCGCCTGCATGCCAGCGCACCTACCCTCACTTTATTGCCGCCTCTGCCTGACTACATTACCCGCGCAGCGATACCGCTGCCTAAAGGCGAAGCAACTGCCCCGTGGCGACACGCCATCAACGAAGCAAACATGCTGCTGCACACGCATCCGGTCAATCTGGCGCGAGAAGCCGCCGGGAAGCTGACCATCAACACCCTCTGGCCGTGGGGGAACGGCTGCCTGCCAGCCTCAGCCATAAAAACGACGCCTCCTCTTGAAGCCTTCTGGGGTAATGATCTGGTTACCCAAGGCGCGGCAATTCATCAAGGCATACCAGTGAAAAATTTGCCATCGCGCTTTGAAAACCTGACGATCCATAATGCGCTGGTGCTGCTTGACCCGCTCGAGATCCCCGCCCGCAGCGGCGATACCGACGCCTGGCGAGCCGCGCTTTTACAGCTGGAAACTGATTGGTTTGCACCGCTGCTGGCGTCACTGAAACGCGGCCAGATCAAACATCTCCGCTTGATAACCCCAGGCGAGGCCGCAAGTTTTGAACTCACCATTCGCCCTCATCACACTTGGCAATTCTGGCGCTCTGCTGCGCGTCTTACCGTGCTCGCCGCGCCTTGAAAGCAAAAGCACCCTTCTTTATTTGAAACCCCTATGACGCAAACCAACCAGACCATCCGCATCGCCCAGCGAGACATCCCGCCACGCGCCACCTGGGTATTGCAAGAAGCGGGTGTGCATCCCTTGCTGGCGCGCTTGTACGCCGCACGTGGCGTGCGTGCCGGTGATGAACTTGACACCCGCAGCGCCGCACTGCTTCCCCCCGATCAGCTCAAAGGCGCGACAGAGGCCGCACGCTTGCTGGCCGATGCCATCGCGGCCAAAAAACGCCTGCTGATTGTGGCCGACTACGACTGCGATGGCGCTACCGCCTGTGCCGTGGGTCTGCGTGCGCTGCGCATGATGGGTGCCACGGTGGATTATCTGGTGCCCGACCGTTTCAAGCTCGGTTATGGGCTATCGCTCGAGGTGGCCAAGCTGGCGGCTGAGCGCCAGCCCGCTGTGGTCATCACGGTGGATAACGGGATTGCCAGCATTGAGGGTGTAGCCGAGCTCAAAGCCTGCGGTATCGCCACCCTGATTACCGACCACCATCTGCCGGGGGCTGAGCTGCCCGCTGCCGATGTGATCGTCAACCCTAACCAACCGGGCTGCACTTTCCCCAGCAAGGCACTGGCTGGGGTTGGCGTGATGTTTTATGTGGCGCTGGCGCTGCGCGCCGAACTGCGCCAGCGCGGGGCCTTTAGCCAAAGCCAGGAGCCCAATCTGGCCAGCCTGCTGGATCTCGTCGCACTGGGCACCGTGGCCGACGTGGTCGCGCTGGATCACAACAATCGTATTCTCGTCACGCAGGGCCTTACTCGGATGCGCGCGGGCCACATGCAGGCCGGTGTGCGAGCCTTGTTTACCATTGCCGGACGCGAGCCGGCGCGTGCGGCCACGTTTGATTTAGGCTTCATGCTGGGGCCGCGGCTCAATGCGGCAGGCAGGCTGGCGGATATGTCGCTCGGCATTGAAGCCTTGATTACGAATGATGCCGCTCGCGCCATGAACATCGCGCAGGAGTTGGATGCCATCAACCGCGAGCGGCGCGTGATCGAGACTGACATGAAAGAAGATGCCGAGCTGATTCTCGCCTCTCTCGAGCCGGCCGATCAAGCCAGTCTGACGCTGTTTGATCCTGACTGGCATCAAGGCGTCATTGGCATTCTCGCGGGCCGCGTCAAGGAAAAATTTCACCGGCCGACCTTTGCTTTCGCGCGCGGCATTGAAGGCGAACTCAAAGCCTCAGGCCGCTCGATACCCGGCCTGCATTTGCGCGATGCGCTGGATCTGGTCAGCAAACGCGTGCCCGGCCTGCTGCTACGCTTCGGCGGCCATGCGGCGGCTGCAGGGCTCACGCTGGAAGAAGATCGCCTGGCAGAATTTGAAGAGGCTTTCGAGACTGTCTGCCGCGAACTGATTTCACCCGGCGCTCTCACCCGCACGCTGGAAACCGACGGTCCGCTGGAAAGCGGCTATTTTTCGCTGGAAGTCGTCCGCCTGATGCAACAGGAAGTCTGGGGGCAGGCCTTTCCGGCCCCCTTGTTTAACGACACTTTCGAGGTGATTCACCAAAAGCTCCTCAAGGATAAGCACTTGAAGTTGCGCCTGAAAAAAGGTCACATGCAGTTTGAAGCCATTCAGTTTAACTTTGCAGGCAGCGCACCCAATCTTATCCATGCGGCGTTCCGTCTGGACATCAATGAATGGAATGGCACTCAAACGGTGCAACTGCTACTGGAACACTTCGAGGCGGCATAGGGTGCTGCGGGTTGCCGTGGCAAAATGACGCACCGCCGTATCATCGGCACCGATTTTTGGCTCTGGCCAAGACGGCTGTACGCTACAGCTGGCCATCCGTAGCGATGAGCAAGTCGGAAAATTCCTGGTCGGGCAAGGGTTTGGCAAGCAGGTAACCCTGGAACTCGTCGCACCCCTGATAGCGCAGAAAATCAAACTGTGCCTGGTTTTCCACGCCTTCGGCCACGACCGTTTTACGCAGGCTTTGGCACATCGAGATAATCGCGCGCGCGATCATCGCGCCATCATCCTCATGCTCGATTCCCGTCACCAGCGATTTATCAATCTTGATGATATCGAGAGGAAACCGCCGGATATAAGAGAGCGATGAATAACCCGTACCGAAGTCATCCATAACCAAGCTGACACCCAGACGCTTGAGACCTTTCAGTATGCCTAGCGTGCGTCCGCTATCGCCGATAAAAATGCTTTCGGTAATTTCCAGTTCCACACGCTCGGGCGGTAAACCAGCCTCGCTGATCAGCCCGGCGATATGCCCAACGAGTTTGTCATCAAGAAACAACCGTGGCGAAAGATTGACCGCCACATTGAGTGGTTTACCTAGCGTCTTGCTCCATTTGCTCGCAGCAGCAAACGCCTTGCGCAAGATGATGCCGGTCAGCGGCACGATCAGCCCTGTCTCTTCTGCGATGGGAATGAAGCGATCTGGCGCCACCGTGCCAAAATCTGCTGTATGCCAGCGCGCCAGCGCTTCGGCACCCACAATGCGGCGGCGATGATCCACCTTGGGCTGAAAAGCAACCGAGAACCCGTCCTGCTCAAGCGCCACCCGCATGGCGGCTTCAAGCTGGAGCCGTTCATCCGAGATGCGGTTCATCTCGTGGGTGAAAAACTGAAAATTGTTGCGCCCGCGCGCCTTGGCTGCATACATGGCGATATCGGCATGTTTGAGCAAGGTTAGCGCATCTTCGCCGTCCGTCGGATACAGCGCAACGCCCAGGCTCGCGCCGACCTGCCAATCACGCCCCATCAGCATGATCGGCCGACTGACCTCTTGCAGCACCCGCTCGAGCAAGGAAATGATGGATGCCACCTGATAATGGTCGTTGAGCACCAGCACAAATTCGTCGCCCCCCTGCCGCGCCACGGTATCTACAGTACGCAGACTATGGCGCAAGCGGTGAGCCACTTCAACCAGCAACTCATCGCCCGCCACATGGCCCAGACTATCGTTGATGAACTTGAAGTTGTCCAGATCGATAAACACCAGCGCCAGAAAATAGCCACGCCGCGCCGCACTGGAGATGGCTTGCTCAAGACGATCATTGAGCAAATTACGGTTGGGCAGCCCCGTCAGCTGATCAAAATTGGCCTGGTACTCCAGCTGCTCTTGATAACTCCTGCGCTCGGTGATGTCCTGCACCGTGCCTTCGTAACAAATAAGCTCTCCCTGCAGGTCTCGCACACTATGGGCATTTTCCGAAATCCATATCTTGGAACCATCATGGCGATAGACCTCGGATTCAAAGTTAACCACCTCGCCCTGCGTATCCATCAAATGGCGAAATTTTTCGCGCTGTGCAGGATCAACGTACAGGCGACGCTCAATATCCGCAAGGTCGGCGATCAGTTTCTCGGGTGAAGAGTACCCATACAACCGAGCCAGGGACATGTTGGCCGACAAGTAGTGCCCATCGGACGTAGTCTGGAAAATGCCTTCGGATGCATGCTCGAATATGTGGCGGTAACGCAGTTCAGCATGGGCTACGGCATCCTGCGCTTGACGACGTTCGCTGACGTCTTCGATAAAACCTTCCAGCACCTGCTCACCGCACTCATCCAGCACGGCCATGCCACGTTCCAGTACCCATTTTTCCTGCCCGGTACACGTGAGAATGCGGTACTCCACAGAAAAATTTCGGTTCGCTGCGACAGCCGCTGAAATTTCTTCGCGTACGCTCAACCGGTCTTCCCCCAGGGTGATTTCTTCCCACGAGATTTGCTTGTTATCGACCAGTGCGTCCGATGCATAGCCGGTCAAGGCAAGGCAACCCTGGCTGACAAACCGCATGGTCCATTGCGCATCCAGCCGGCAACGATAGGCCATCCCGTTAAGATTGGCCATCAAGGTGTCGAGTACGCGGATAGGATCCAGAGAAAGCGTAGTATTCACGTTGGCAAGATACTCAGCAGAAGTTTTTTCGGGTGATTGTTGGGACATGGCAAAGGAAACATGAAAGACCGTGAGAGCGCAGCAAGTTATGTACCATGCCATGACACCTCACCATGGCCCAGTGTTGTGCCCGCCGGTGGCAAGTTGGCGTTCATCCATGCACCATAAACAACGCTACATCTGCCCCACCATGGGGCGCCACCCTGTGCAAGAGAAATACACTGCACGCCGGTCTCCCAACACCAACTTTTTCTTTCGTCATTACACAAAGTGCGCTAATCTTGATGCATATGAGTCACGCATAACTCCTATGACATCCGCACATTTTTTTTCTCTTCGGCGTTTTGCGACCTTCGCCGTGACGGGGATGTTACTCACATGCTGTGCTGCTATTATTCCGGCAGCTTTGGCTACCCCGGCTGTCTCGAACGCGCCACTGCGCGTGGTAATGGACGACAACTATCCGCCTTATGTCATGCGCGATGCCAATGGCTCGATGGAAGGTTTGCTCATCGATGAGTGGCGACTATGGGAAGAAAAGACAGGAATCAAGGTCGATATCACCGCCACTGATTGGGCAAAAGCGCAGCAGATCATGCTGGCAGGCGGGGCTGATGTCATCGACACGATATTTCGCACCCCGGCACGCGAGCAACTCTACGACTTCAGCGCTGCGTATGCCGATTTGCCGGTAGGGATTTACACGCATGTCAGTATCGGTGGCATACACGACCTGGCCAGCCTGCGTGGTTCTCTGGTCGGCGTCAAGGCGGGAGATGCGTGCATCGACAAACTAGCCCGCTTCGGCATTACCACCCTGAAAGCTTATCCCAGCTATCAGGCCGTTGTCGATGCGGCGATGGCCGATCAAATGCGCGTCTTCTGCATGGACGAACCGCCGGCCAACTATCTGCTCTACCGTGCCGGTAGCGCCGAAAATTTTCGCCAGGCATTCACGCTCTACACCGGCCAGTTTCACCGTGCCGTGCACAAAGGGGATGCCGCCACACTGAAACGCATTTCACAAGGCTTTGCCGCCATCAGTTCGGCCGAGCGCGAAGCGCTCCGCGATAAATGGATGGGCAAATCGCTCCCTTATGTCGTGGAGCGCACCATGCTTTATGGATTCGCCCTTGCCATCATCACCATTCTCGCGCTTGCACTCTTTCTTCTTCTGCTGCAGCGTCTGGTGCGGGAGCGTACAGCACAATTGGCCGCCTCCCAGTCGCATCTGCAAGCCACGCTGGATGCCTTGCCCGATCTGCTTTTTGAACTGGATGGCGAAGGTTGCTTCCACGATTATCATTCGCCCCGCACGGATTTGCTGGCTGCACCGCCCGAGGTCTTTCTCGGCAAAACCGTACATGAAATATTGCCTCCCGCAGTCGCCCATATTGCGCTGGAGGCCATTCAGGAAGCCGATATTCGCGGCTATTCCACAGGGAAGGAATACGCTCTGGACCTGCCGCAGGGCGAACTCTGGTTTGGGCTTTCGATGGCCAAAAAACCCATCGCCGGTAAAGCACCGCATTTCATTGCCCTTATCCGCGATATCACGGTAAGAAAAATCAGCGAGCAGCAGCTGGCGCGCATGACACAACTGTATGCCGCGCTGAGCCAATGCAATCAGGCGATTGTCCGCTGCCGGAATGAAGAAGAGCTGTTCCCGATCATCTGCCGCAACGCCGTCAACTTCGGTGGTTTCAAAATGGCCTGGATCGGCGAAGGAGATACCGCACGCGAGCGCATAGTGCCTGTGGCAAGCTATGGTGGCGGGCAAGAGTATCTGACAGACATCGAGATTTCCACACGCGCCGACGATCCCACCGGCCAGGGACTGACAGGCACGGCCTTGCGCACTGGCGAACCTGCCTGGTGCCAGGACTTCCAGAATGACCCGAGAACTGCCCCCTGGCACGAACGTAGTGCGCGTTTCGGCTGGAGCGCTTCCGCCGCACTGCCGCTGACCTGCAATGGCCACGTCGTCGGCGTGTTTACGCTTTATAGCGAAAAAATCCATTCCTTCGATGAGGCCGAGCAAAATCTGCTGAATAGAATGGCAATGGACATCAGCTATGCGCTGCAACGCTTCGCGGATGAAAAATCGCGGCAGCAGTCCGCCGCGCTGATCGAACATCTGGCAAATTACGATCCCCTTACCGGATTGCCCAACCGGGTGCTGTTGCGCGATCGCGTCCATCAGGCCATCGCCACTGCCAGCCGCGCCGGGCAATCCCTGGCGCTGATGTTTCTTGATCTCGATCATTTCAAGAACATCAATGATTCGCTCGGTCACAGTATGGGTGACGATTTGCTACGTGGCGTGGCAGCACGTCTTCTCAACGAGGTGCGTGAACAGGACACCGTGTCACGCTGGGGCGGTGATGAATTCATCCTGATGTTGCGCGATTGCACGGCCGAAGGTGCCGCCCGCGTCGCCGAAAAACTATTGTTGGCATTTGCCATGCCCTATCAGGTTGCACAACATGAATTGAACACCACGCCTTCCATCGGCATTGCACTCTACCCAGCGGATGGCGATGATTTTGAATCTTTGGCCAAGGCCGCCGATGCGGCGATGTATCGTGCCAAACACGAAGGACGCAACACGTTTCGTTTCTTTACCAGTGCGATGCAAATCCGTTCGCAACGCTTTCTTGAGCTGGAAAACGCCTTGCGCACTGCGCTGAAACGCGACGAATTCTTTCTTCATTATCAGCCGAAGTTCGCCGTTGAGGATGGCCGCCTGAGCGGTGCCGAAGCCCTGGTGCGCTGGCGGCATCCGACGCTGGGGCTGATTGCACCCGGTGAGTTTATTGCTATCGCCGAACTGAGCGGGCAGATTCTCCAGCTCGGTGCCTGGGTAATGAAGGAGGCGATTCGCCAGGCCAAGGCATGGCAGGATGAGGGCCTGCAGGCCATAACCCTGGCTGTCAATCTCTCCGCGGCACAATTTCGCCAGAGCCATCTGGTGCAACAAATAAAGGTAATGCTTGACGAGGCAGGGCTGGATGCGCGCTATCTGGAGCTCGAACTCACCGAAAGCCTGGCGATGGAAGATCCGCAAGCCGCCATTGAAGTGATCGACGCACTGCATGCTGCTGGTATCATGCTGTCCATTGATGATTTCGGCACCGGCTATTCATCACTCGCCTACCTCAAGCGCTTTCGCATCTCCAAACTCAAGATCGACCAGTCTTTTGTGCGCGACATTGCCAGCGACCCGAATGACCGC
>SCUZ01000005.1 GCA_004322535.1 Rugosibacter sp. | reverse complement strand
CCTGGCCACAACCGGCGCTGTTTCAATGGTTGCAACGTGAAGGCAATGTGGCCGCCGCTGAAATGCACCGCGTATTTAATTGCGGCATCGGCATGGTCGTGATCGTTGCTGAAGCGGATGCGGGTGCGGCCATGCAAATGCTCTCTGCGGCAGGCGAAATCGCATTCGCTATTGGTCGTATCGAAACACGCAACGCGAATCAGGCACCCACCATCGTTGTGTAAAAATGCTAGTGAGTAGTGGTGCAAGGGCTGCGGCCCTTACACCTACCTGATTTTTAGCCAGGCCAAACCTATCATCCGAATACCCGATGCGCGCCTGCGGGCAAGCAGCGATGATAGGGCTTGGGTGCATCCACTTGGGCACCCAGCGCCGCAGCGGCATGCCACGGCCAACGCGGATTCCACAAAAAACCGCGGGCTAACGCCACCATGTCGGCTTCGCCCCTGGCAATAATTTCTTCCGCCTGTGCCGGCTCGGTAATCATGCCCACGGCCATTGTCGGAACACTTGCTTCACGGCGAATACGCTCGGCAAACGGCGCCTGAAAACCCGGTGCCACAGGTATCTGTTGCTGTGGTGACACGCCGCCGGAAGAAGCATCGATCCAGTCGCAGCCCAGTTTCTTTAACGCCTGCGCAAAAATTGCCGATTGTTCAATATCCCATCCCCCAGGCACCCAGTCGGTCGCCGAAATACGCACGCCCAACGGTTTTTCAGCTGACCAGACAGCGCGCACGGCAGCAAACACTTCGAGCGGCAAACGCAAGCGATTTTCCAGGCTGCCGCCATACGCATCCGTCCGATGATTCGCAATCGGCGATAGAAACTGATGCAGCAGATAGCCATGCGCCATGTGCAGCTCAATCGCATCAAAACCCAGACGTGCGGCGCGCCGTGTGGCATCCACAAACGCCGCAGTGATGCGGGCAATGCCCTCCGCATCCAGCGCTCGCGGTACTTGATCTCCCTCTTGATGCGGCACGGCAGACGGCGCCACCGTTGGCCAGCCGCCCGCTTCAGGTGATAAAGAACGGCCGCCAAGCCATGGTACTTGACTCGAAGCCTTGCGCCCGGCATGGCCGAGCTGAATAGCCAGCGGCATAGAGGAATGATGGCGGACATGGGTCAAGACTTGCGCCAACGCGGCTTCGTTTTCGTCAGACCCCAGCGCGAGACACCCGGCTGAAATACGTCCGGCCAGTTCAACGCCGGTGGCTTCAACAATCAACATGCCGGCGCCGGACATCGCCAGATTGCCCAAATGGATGGTGTGCCAATCGGTGGCATTGCCATCCACCGCTGAATATTGGCACATCGGGCTAATCACGATGCGATTGGACAACGTGACTGAACGGAGAGAAAACGAGGTAAACAATTGACTGGTCATAATGATGAATGAAAGAAAAATGAAAAAAGAGACTGCGGTCAGCCGCCTATTATCGCAGAGGCAAGGGTTAATCAATAACTGGTTGCCGCATCACCATCCGCTACGGCGAGGATCCGCAGCGGCGAGGAGAGTGCACTTCGCTCGACCGCCCTGCTGCGCAGGGGCTTCATCAGAGCGTTTTTTGCTCGACCGCCTTGTAGCGCAGTGGCTTCACCAGCACCGACTTTCCGTGCCGCCGCTTACTCGCTACGCAACGCATCCACTGGATTAAGTTGCGCTGCACGGCGCGCGGGCAGCACCCCGGCCGCCAAACCAATGCTGATCGCCAAAGTCTCTGCCAACAGCACGAAAAGAAGGGGGGTATGCACAGGTAAGACCGGCACCGCCAGATGGATCACCTGCGCAATACCCACGCCCAAAAGCAAACCGATCACTCCGCCCGCGGCGGCAAGCGCCACGGCTTCACTCAGAAAAAGACCGAGGATGATTCGCCTGCGTGCACCGAGGGCGACTAGCAAGCCAATCTCCGCCGTCCGCTCGGTAACCGAGATCGTCATCATCGTCACGATGCCCACCCCGCCGACAAACAACGAAATGCCGCCGAGCGC
>SCUZ01000035.1 GCA_004322535.1 Rugosibacter sp. | reverse complement strand
AGCCGGTGCGATATTTCTATCCAGAAAATCAATTCCGGCGCTGCCCCCGCAACGGTAAGGAAGTGCGGCTGCCTCACAATGCCACTGGAGATATTCCGGGAAGGCGAGGCAGCAAAACTTCCAAGCCCGGAGACCGGCCATGGACATTCGTATCAGATGCCGCGGGGTCGTGGTGTCGGGCGTGTCTTGTCCTGCGGCTCTGTAAGCAAAATTCAGCCGCGACAGACTCCTTCGATTCCGCTCTCCCAGGCGCCTGATTTTTTGAGCCGCTGGCCTGCGGGGACGCATGCCTGATACAGGAGTCCATTCATGAATCATCCATCCCTTAAACCCGTCGCAGGACGTTCCGCCATTTTGCTGGCGGCTATTACGTCTTTCTTTGCTGCATCTTTAGTCCATGCCGTGCCCGCTGACGAAGCCACGGTAATTGTCAGCGCCGACCGCTTTCACACGTCAGCGCTCAGTCAGCAGATTGCCGTACAAGTAATCACTGCCGATGACATTCGTGACAGCTCAGCCACTACCGTAGCTGAAGTGCTCGGCAAGTTGGGTGGGGTGCACACCCGCATCAATTTTCTCGGCGTTCCTGATTCGCCGGTTGACCTGCGTGGGTTCGGGATTACCGGCGACCAGAACACACTGATTCTGGTCAATGGCCAGCGTCTTTCGGAAAACGAACTGGCTGTGGCGCGCCTATCATCCATTCCACTCAACGCTATCGAACGCATCGAGATTTTGCGCGGAGCCGGTGCCGTTATGTATGGTGGCGGTGCGACAGGCGGCACCATCAACATCATTACCCGATCAGCACTGGATGCGACAAATGGCGGTGTTGTTTCGGCCATCGCAGGCAGCCATGACTTGCGCGATCTGCGTGCTAATGCGCAATTCGGCGGTAGCGGTTGGGGAGTCAATGCGCATGTCCAGCATGTGGAAAGCGACAACTACCGACAAAACAATCGCTTTGAACAGGATGTCATCAACAGCGAACTGCGCTTTGGTGACACAAATAGCTTCGTCGCCATCAATCTGGGTGCAGATGACCAGAAAGCCCGCCTGCCTGGTCCGCGCACTGAAGCAGAATTAGCCAACGATCCACGCGGCACATCGACACCCAATGACTATGCCAGCTCGCGTAGCCAGCGTTTCGGAGTGACTGCTGAAAAACGCTTCGGTGACGTAACTCTGGGGCTGGACGTCAATCAGCGGAACAAGGACTCTCGCGCCTTCTTTGACTACGGTTTTGGTTTTTCGAGTTTGAGTGATGCCAACACCGATGTCACCAGCATTTCGCCACGCCTGCTGTGGATAGCGACGCTGGGTGGCATGCAAAACCGGTTTGCTGCCGGTATCGACTGGAGCGACTGGGACTATACCAACGTCACGACCAGCGGCTTTGGCAATCGTGACGAGTCAGGCAGTCAGACCAATCGTGCAGTTTATTTCCGCAATGAGTTGGCGGTAACGCCACATACTCGCCTGACGCTAGGCGCACGACGCGAGAACGTGCAACAGGACCAGATAGAGCGTCTAACGCCTATACCTAAAGAGAGTATCGAGCATCATTTGTCCGCTACAGAGCTGGCGCTGCAACAGGATTTCGGCATGGGTTTCTCAGTCTATGGCCGCCTGAGCCGTAGCTTCCGTATTGCCAATATCGACGAGAACCGTTGCTTCTTCCCGCCCTGTGCGCCATTGTTGAAACCGCAACGATCCAACGAGCGCGAACTTGGCGTGCAATGGCATGACGCGAGGTCCAGCATGCGCGCCAGTGCATTTGAAATTGATCTGCATGACGAACTTCACTTCAATGCACTGATCTTTGCCAACATCAACTTGTCACCAACACGACGACGCGGCTTTGAGCTGGAAGGGAAAACCCTGCTCGTTGATCGGATGGACATCGCCGGTCATTACACCTACACCACCGCCCGCTTCCGCGAAGGCGTATATGGCGGCGTGGATGTTGCCGGAAATGACGTTCCCCTAGTGCCCAAACAGCGCTTTGGCGCCACATTGGGTTGGCAAGTGACACCCGCGACACGCGGGACATTCGCCTTCAATTATGTGGGCAGCCAGCGCTATGACAATGACCAGGCCAATCGTTTTCGTGACATGCCTGCCTACATCACTGCCGATATCAAACTATCTCACGACATCGGCCGCGTGCGTCTGGCAGCCGGCATCAATAATCTGTTGGACAAGAAGTTCTATTCATATGGCATTGTCAATGGCACATTCACTTCGTTCAATGCCTATCCGGAAGATCGTCGTAATGGCTATGCCAGCGTTGAATATCGTTGGTAAGCTGTAAAAGTTACAGGTTGCATTGTTAAAACTTGATGTGTTCGTGGTGTCCGCGCATGAGTCTTCATGCCGGATGAAACGGGAAGCCGGTGCGATATTTCTATCCAGAAAATCAATTCCGGCGCTGCCCCCGCAACGGTAAGGAAGTGCGGCTGCCTC
>SCUZ01000034.1 GCA_004322535.1 Rugosibacter sp. | reverse complement strand
GTTGATGGGCTATCTGATTCGGGGCCGCATTCCCGATGAGAAGAGCAACCCGCTCAATCGCTTCCTGATCGCAGCCTATCAACCGCTGCTCAATATCGTGCTGCGCTCGCCCAGGAAAACGCTTGTCATCGCGGCGCTGGTATTGCTCTCAAGCGCATGGCCCTTGCACGAGGTCGGCGGTGAATTCATGCCGCGCCTCGACGAGGGCGACCTGCTCTACATGCCCTCGGCGCTGCCCGGCCTGTCGGCCGGCAAGGCGGGCGAACTGCTGCAACAGACCGACCGCCTGATCAAGACCGTGCCCGAGGTCGCCAGCGTCTACGGCAAGGCCGGCCGCGCCGAGACCGCGACCGATCCGGCACCGATGGAGATGTTCGAGACCACCATTCAGTTCAAGCCGAAAAGTGAATGGCGACCGGGCATGACGCAGGACAAGCTGGTCGATGAACTCGACCGCATCGTCAAGGTACCCGGTGTCGCCAACATCTGGGTGCCGCCGATTCGTAACCGCATCGACATGCTCGCCACCGGCATCAAGAGTCCGGTCGGCGTCAAGGTGGCGGGTACCGACCTGGCCGTGATCGACCATGTCACCGGCGAAATCGAAAAAGCGCTGAAGGACGTGCCGGGCGTCAGCAGCGCGCTCGCCGAACGGCTCACCGGGGGGCGTTACGTTGACGTGACGATCAACCGCGACGCTGCCGCGCGCTTCGGCATGAACATCGCCGACGTGCAGTCCGTCATTACCTCGGCAGTCGGTGGCGACAACATCGGCGAGACGGTCGAAGGCCTGCAGCGCTTCCCGATCAACCTGCGCTACCCGCGCGAAATCCGCGACTCGCTGGAGAAGCTGCGCGTGCTACCCATCATCACCGAGAAAGGTGCGCGACTGGTGCTCTCCGACGTGGCGGACATCCGCATCACCGATGGCCCGCCGATGCTGCGCAGCGAAAATGCTCGGCTGTCGGGCTGGGTGTACGTGGACATTCGCGGCCGTGACCTCAAGTCGGCGGTGCAGGACATGCAGCGCGTCGTCGCGGAAAAAGTACATATACCACCTGGCTACTCTATCTCGTGGTCGGGGCAGTTCGAGTTCCTGGAACGGGCCACGGCCAAGCTCAAGGTAGTGGTGCCGTTCACGCTGCTGATCATCTTCGTGCTGCTCTATCTGACCTTCACGCGCTTCGACGAGGCGCTGCTGATCATGACGACGCTGCCCTTCGCCCTGGTCGGCGGCATCTGGCTGCTCTACCTGCTCGGTTACAACCTGTCGGTGGCAGGGGCTGTCGGCTTCATCGCGCTGGCCGGGGTGTCGGCCGAGTTCGGCGTGATCATGCTGCTTTACCTCAAGCAGGCGTGGAACGAGCGTGTCGATGCCGACACGACGACCAGAGACGACTTGCTCGGCGCGATCCGCGACGGCGCGGTATTGCGCGTAAGGCCAAAAGCGATGACGGTGGCGGTGATCCTCGCCGGGCTGCTGCCGATCATGTTCGGCAGCGGTACCGGGTCGGAAGTGATGCAGCGCATCGCCGCGCCGATGGTCGGCGGCATGATCACCGCGCCGCTGCTGTCGATGTTCGTGATTCCGGCTGCGTATTTGCTGATGCGTGGCCGGAAGCAAAAGCAACCTTGAACCAAGCACAGAGATATATGTCTTATGGACAATAATAATCAAGCAGAACTCGCATGAATAAACGGCTCAATTTCTGGCTCGCATTGATCCTTGCCCTGTGGCTGCCGATTTACGGCGCCAATGCGGTGGGGATGGTTTCGTGCGGCCCGGCGATGGGACATACAACAGCTTCCAAACCCTGCTGCGATGGCGCCAACCATGAAGGAATGCGCTGTCAGATGCAGCAACGCTGCTGCCCCTGCAACGCATCATGCAACACCTCCTGCGTGTCGAACATGGCGAGTGCGATAGCCACCAGTATTTTGGTGCCAATGCCACCCGCGACTTCCGGCTATTCACCGCACGACGAGAAACAACTTGCTTCGTTCACCCCTGATGTGCCGCGACCTCCTCCTCGCGTTCTCTGATTGATTGCTCGTTAGAAAGAATTCCGAACGACAACGTTCCGGAAGAATCAATTCAACTCAATGGAGAAACATCATGAAAGCACTACTGATCAGCACCGCCCTTGTTCTGAGCATTTCCGCCAGCGGCCTGTCCTTCGCAGGACAAGACCCGTCCGTCACGTATCAGATTCAGCGCACCATGCAAGCCAAGATGGCGCGGCAATCTGACAGCGACCGCGCGCTTCAAGTCGCCATGGTTGCCTGTGCCAAAGCGCATATGCAGTTGATGGACAAGCCTGAACTCCAGAATCTGCGTGACTGCTGGAAGGCGCACGGACATCTGATGCAAAGTTCGTAGCAAGTCGAAGGAACTCCGGATGTTCGGGGTTCCTTTTCCCCCGCCCTGAGAGATTTACTACGCTATGCTAGACTTTCCAGCATGAGAAAACTTCTCAAGCCCTTCGTGTTGTGGCTTCTTTTAATCGCGGTTCCTTTTCAGGGCTACGCGGCGGCCACCATGATGTGCTGCGGATCAGCGCATTCAAAAGGTGCAGAACATGCGGCGCAAGCGTCGGCGATGCAAGGCAACATGCATTCGCATATGTCGGGCATGGATCATGATCACGATGAGGGCGCAGTTGCTGCCGCATCAAACAGCGCTACTGAATCCGATTCCATCGCACACCACCATGATGGCGGCGTTTCCAAGCGGGTAGCTTTCAAATGCAGCGCCTGTGCCAGTTGCTGTGTCGGTGCTGCCCTCGTGCAGACTTCAGATTATTCGTTCGGCGTCGCACCGCTAAACTCGGCACGCATCGCTTTCATTACGCGGTATTTCCACCGCTTCGTTCCAGATAACTTGGAGCGACCTCCCTACCGCCTCATCGCCTAGCCGCCGACTTCCGCGAGCCACGGCCTAAACAGCCGCAAGTTCGCCGTTTTCGGTCTTGATTCTGCACGACGCATTCCAGCGTTCGCGCAGGTTCTTATCCGCTATCCGAAGAGGTTTTCATGAAATCGCTACGCACACTCGTGCGCGCCGTTATCGGGGTGATCTTCCCTGTCATGGCGCTTGCACAGTCCGGTTCGCAACCAGCACGCCCGGACCCGGCGGATGCAACCGCATCCGTCCCGCCATTGCACTATGAATCGGCGCTCGATACGTATCGTCCGATGGACGACCAACCAACACCTGACAAGGCATGGCGATCCGCCAATGACCTTGTGCGCGACACCGGCAGCATGTCCAGCATGAGCATGGACGACGAGTCCGGCGACATGCAGAACATGGATCAGGGCGCCATGAAGAACATGAAGGGCATGCAGATGGACGGGATGGATATGAAGCAATCCAAGCCCGATAGCAGCAAGCCCGCAAAACAAAAAGCACCAACGAAGCACGATGGCATGCCCGGCATGGACATGTCCACGAAACATGGCAAGGAGATGCCATGAACCCGCGCATTGTTTCTCCCGGCTCGCCACGAACAATTATCGCTTTTGCTCTGTCAGCTTTGCTGCTGGGCGGTTGTGCCACCTTATCCAAGGATGGCGGCTTCGATACCGTGACGCAAGTTACCCAGGATCGCACCGGAAAAACGGCGAAGGTGATTCGTACCGATGACGATGTAGCATCGGTGCAGTCATCGATAAAGGCTTTGCTTGCCAAACCGCTCGACGCTGGTGACGCAGTGCAAATCGCGCTGCTTAATAATCGCGGCCTGCAGGCGACCTATGCCGAGCTGGGCATTGCCGAGGCTGACCTCGTGCAGGCAGGTCGATTGCACAACCCGGGGTTCACGTTCAAGCGTACGCGCCAGGGCGACGATGTGCTGATCGAGCGCACTTTTATGGTGAACCTAATCAACCTGATTACGGCGCCACTGGCAAAAAAAATCGAAGGTCGCCGTTTCGAGCAGGTCAAGTTGCTGGTAACAAATGAAGCGCTACGTGTCGCAGCTGAAACCCGCAAAACGTATTTCGAAGCCATCGCTGCCGATCAGAGTGTCACCTACGCCAAGCAGGTCAATCTTGTCGCCGAGTCAGGTGCCGACCTCGCGTACCAGATGGGTCGCGGCGGCAACTGGAGCGCGCTGGAACAGGCGCGCGAACAGGCTTTCTATGCCGAGGCCACGGCTGGTGTCGCGCGTGCGACGAAAGCATCAGTCATGGCACACGAAAAGCTGACGCGTCTGATGAGCTTGTGGGGAGACGACATCAAGTTTCAATTGCCGGACAGGCTGCCTGACCTTCCAGTAAAGCCACTTGAACTGGACAACGCCGAATCGCTTGCGCTGCAAAACCGGCTGGATGTCCAGGCCGGCAAACTCGAAACAGCCGGATTGGCTTCCTCACTCGGCCTCACCAAAACCACACGCTTCGTCAATGTCCTCGATTTAGGTTACGTGCGCAACACGCAAACCGGGCAACCGCACGAGCGCGGTTACGAACTCTCCATCGAAATTCCCCTGTTCGATTGGGGCGGCGCCCGAGTAAGCAAGGCGAAATCGATCTACATGCAGTCGGTCAATCGGCTGGCCGAGACAGCGATCAACGCACGTTCCGAAGTACGGGAAAGCTATCTGGGTTACCGCACCTCGTACGATCTGGCCCGGCATTACCGCGACAACATCGTGCCGCTGCGCAAGAAAATCTCTGACGAGAACCTGTTGCGCTACAACGGCATGCTGATCGGTGTATTTGAGTTACTCGCCGATGCGCGCGAACAGGTCGCCAGCGTCAACGGTTACATCGACGCGCTCAAGGACTACTGGATCGCCGAGACCGATCTGCAAACCGCCCTCGGCGGCAAGCTCCCCAACAATTCCGTTGCCATGAAAGGACAGTGATCATGTCATCACGTCGAAATTTTCTATCCGCCTCGGGCGCACTGGTCGGCGCTGCGTTAGTGAGTCGCGCGCAGGCCGCCGCGATTCCGGAAGCCCCGCTGCAAAGCAATGCCAACACGCATCCGCCGTTATCGCCGCCCGACGGCCGACCCTACAACCCGGTGGTCACGCTGAATGGCTGGACATTGCCTTGGCGCATGAAGAACGGCTGGAAGGAATTCCATCTGGTGGCCGAGCCCGTGGTGCGTGAAATTTCGCCCGGCATGAAGGCCAATCTGTGGGGTTACAACGGACAGAGTCCCGGCCCGACGATAGAAGTCGTCGAGGGCGACAAGGTGCGCATCTTCGTCACCAACAAGCTACCCGAGCACACCAGTGTTCATTGGCACGGACAGCGCCTGCCCAACGGCATGGATGGCGTGACTGGCCTCACCCAGCCGGGCATCAAACCGGGGCAGACCTATGTCTATGAGTTCGTGCCGCAACGACCGGGAACTTTCATGTACCACCCCCACGCCGATGAAATGATGCAAATGGCGATGGGCATGATGGGCTTCTGGATCACCCATCCCAAGGACGCCGGACTGAACCGAGTGGATCGCGATTTCGTGTTTCTGCTCAACGCCTACGACATCGATCCAGGCAGCTTCACGCCGAAAACCAGCACGATGCTCGATTTCAATCTGTGGACCTTCAACAGCCGCGCATTCCCCGGCATCGATCCAATCGTCGCACGCAAAGGTGATCGCGTGCGTATCCGCATCGGCAACCTGACCATGACGAATCACCCCATTCATCTGCACGGCCATGAATTCGAGGTGACCGGCACGGATGGTGGCTGGGTGCCGAAGACGGCGCGCTGGCCGGAGGTAACGACCGACATCGCGGTCGGCCAAATGCGCGCCATCGAGTTCGATGCAAACGAACCCGGCGACTGGGCTTTCCACTGCCACAAGTCGCATCACACCATGAATGCGATGGGGCACAACGTCCCCAACATGGTCGGCGTCGATCAACGCGAGATCAGCAAGAAGATCAGCCAGCTTGTCCCCGACTACATGGTGATGGGTGACACCGGCGGGTCAATGGGCGGCATGGAAATGCCGATTCCCGACAACACCCTGCCGATGATGACCGGTCAGGGCCCGTTTGGCGGCATCGAGATGGGCGGCATGTTCACCACGGTGAAGATTCGTGAAGGGCTCGCACGCAACGACTACAAAGACCCCGGTTGGTACAAACACCCCAAAGGTACAGTCGCGCATGTCGTCGACGCACCAACCTCTGAAGTTATTCGCGATGAAACCTCGTCTGGAAAAACAACATCCGCGAATGGCATCGAAGTGACGGTGCGCAAGCCCGGAATGGAGAACATGCAGCACTGACCTGTGCCGCAACAATGCCCCTGAAAACACGAGCAACACAATCACGATTTACTCAACGAAAGGATACATCATGAACGGAAAACGCTTACTACTCGTCGGCAGCACTATCGCTAGTCTTCTTTTTGCCGGACACGCGCTTGCACACGCGATGCTCGAAAGCTCTTCACCGGCAAATCATGCTGTGCTCAACGCCGCACCTAAAACGATCAATCTTGAATTCGGGCATCCAACAAAGCTGACGAAACTGAAACTGCTCAGTTCCGGACAGGAAACCCCACTCACAGTCGATCTGTCCGCACCAGCATCAACGACCTTCTCACTTCCGCTTCCCGCGCTAAAACCGGGAACCTATCAGGTGAAGTGGAGTACGTTATCCGCTGACGGTCATGCCATGACGGGCAGTTTGTCATTCACCCTATCGGGCAATTGACCACAATGGAATCCACTGCGCTGCAAATATTTCGTGACCTTGACGGCTGGCAGGTGTTGGCGCTTTTAGTCAAGGCAGCGACATACGGCGCAAGTCTTGGCGCTGCCGGCGGGGTGATGTTTCTCGCCTGTTTTGCATATCTGGTTTCGGAGCAGGAAGACCACGCGCTACGGCGCTTTATTGCCCGCATAGCCTTGTTGGCAATAGGTTTTTCCGTACTGCGTATTGCCGTTATGAACGGCATGCTGAGTGATGAGTTGTCCGGGATGTGGGATACCGAGATGACGCAGATGGTGCTGAAATCCAGTGAAGGTGTAGCCACTGGATTGCGCGTCGCTAGTCTCCTAATTATTGCCGGGCTGTGCTGGCAGCGTTTGCGTGGAATTGGCTCATGGGCGCTCATGTCTGCCGCGTTCGTCACCTCCACATCCTTTGCGTTGGTGGGCCACGCAAGCGAAGTGACCATGCAATTCGGGCTCGGCCTGCTGCCGCAGATGCTGCTTTGTCTGCATCTGCTCGCCGTTACCTTCTGGCTGGGCTCGTTGTGGCCGTTGCACCGCAGTACCTATGCCGACGATATCGAGAACATTGCCGTAACCATGAAACGCTTCGGCAGGCTTGCGACGATTGTTGTCGGCCTGTTGATTGCTGTTGGAGTCGTATTGCTCTGGTTGTTGCTCGAAAAGCCTGCAGCGCTGTGGGGAACTGCTTACGGTCAATTATTTGTGATCAAACTATTTTGCGTAGCCTTACTACTGGCCCTGGCCGCCATGAACAAGCTGCGACTAACCCCGCAACTGCTCGGTGGCAAACGCGTCACTGTTCTGAAACTGCGGCGTTCGATCAAGGTGGAAATTGTCGTTGCGAGCCTGATCCTGTTAGCGACCGCAACCCTCACCACAGTCACTGGCCCAGCAAACTAGCTGGTGGCCGGCAAGTGTATTGATCTGAACCTACCGCATTGCTCTTCGCTATGTGTGCCAACGTACCGATTCTCGATCCCCAATATGCCAGCCTCGCTGATCGACTGAACCTTGGTTTGATCTGCATCAATACTTCGTTACAACGACCGCATAACATGGATTACTAGAAACTCTCGCCGACCATGGCGTATTCCACAGTTGACCACCCCAAGGAGATTCAAATGAAAATTGCTCGCGCACTCGCCTTTGCCGTCACAGTCATAAGCGCATCTACTTGGGCCGCCCAGGACGATCAGCATCAAGCGCATCACCCGGCAAGCGCGGCCTCTGCCACTTCCTCCAAAGCGATGTCCGGCCAAGCGGGCTCGGACATGGCGGGCATGGATGCTCAGATGAAAGCCATGAAGGAGATGCACGAAAAAATGATGGCTGCCAAGACGCCAGAGGAGCGCAATGCGTTGATGACTGAACACATGAAGACCATGCAGGACGGCATGGCAATGATGAACGGGATGTCCACAGGCGGCATGAAGTGCGATATGAAGAGCAGCATGAAAGGCGGCATGGCTGAACACCATCAGATGATGGAACAGCGCATGGAAATGATGCAGTCCATGATGCAAATGATGATGGATCGTTTACCCGCTATGCCGTCGAAGTAACGGTCCTGCTCACAGGATTAAAGCCGACTGGAAGGAGCCCCACCATGGAAACGCATACGGATGTCAAAGAGACGAAAGATGCCGCCAATCGCCATGATGGTTCTTCGACGTCGCGGGGGAAATGGGTCTTTATCGGGTTTGCGGCGATAGCTATTTTCTTGCTGTTCACCGAACACCGTGCCCATCTTCTCGGGGTACTCCCTTGGCTGTTCCTGGCCGCATGCCCGCTGATGCACTTTTTCCATCATGGCGGGCATGGTCACCATCACGGGACGAATACCGGGGATAGGTCGAAGGGAGAAAGCAAGTGAACGACATTCCTGCGTATGGCCTGTGGTCGCTGGTGATCATCAACTCGGCGATCTTCATCATCTTTGCTTTCAGTTTTGCCAAGCCGCAGAGCAAGCGCGATTGGCGTTCCTTCGGTGCCTTCTCCGCCTTTATCGTCGCGTTGTTTACCGAGATGTACGGCTTCCCGCTGACGATCTATCTATTTTCGGGTTGGCTGGCGACGAATTTCCCCGGCGTCAACTGGATGGCGCACGACTCGGGACATTTGCTCGAAATGATGTTCGGCTGGAAGGCGAATCCGCATTTCGGACCGTTTCATATGTTGAGCACCGCCTTCATCATCGCAGGTTTCTGGCTACTGTCAGCCGCATGGCGGGTGCTTTATGCTGCACAGCGCACGCATCAACTCGCGCTCTCTGGTCCTTATGCACGCATCCGCCATCCGCAATATGCGGGGTTTGTCCTGATCATGTTCGGTTTCCTGCTGCAATGGCCGACCATCGTTACCTTGGTGATGTTCCCGATTCTGGTATTTATGTATGCGAAACTTGCCAAGCATGAGGAGCACGAGGTAGCCGCCGAGTTCGGTGAGACGTATGAATGCTACCGTGCCATCACGCCAGCATTTTTCCCCAGGCTAGGTAATGGTTCCAATCCATCAGAAGCGAATCCACATTAACCGGAGGCCTATCGTCATAGCCCCGATATGCTGGAAAGCATTTTTTTGAATAGACCACAACGCGTTAACGATCATTTGTTTGGCAGCACTCAAGCAGGGACTTTGGCCTTGGCTATGTGTGCGCAGGCGTACTGACACTCAATGCCAACGTAGCGATAATCGGGCATGGCAAGTCGGCACGAGTGTGCTCGCATTCAGCAACCAGATGCTTCAAAACTTTCCGCATCCGCTTCAGGTCAGTTAGCTTGTGCTCGATCTGGCTCAGCCGATCCGCTGCAATGCGGCGTATCGAACTGCGGTTGGTACCGTCTTCCAGGCGTAACAGTTCAGTGATCTCATCCAACGAAAAGCCCAGTTCCTGTGCGCGTTTGATAAAGCGGATGCGCTCTACCAGTTGTACTGGGTAATAGCGAAACGCCCCCACGGCGGAAGGCACCGGTAATAACTCGCGCAGTTGGTAGTAACGTATGGTCTCAACGCCCACACCGGCGACCCGTGCAAGTCGGCCGATGGTGAGAGATTCTGGCGAGATGTCAGTCATAAATAATCCTTGACTCTGGGGTTGGGTACGGAGTTTAGGCTTCGGTTATCCCTTTCTGCAAGCGGAGAACGCAATGAACAAAATGACTTCCGACCATCCAACCCATGCTCATCAACATGACATTAGTAACGGGGCACTGCCACCGTTGAAAGACCCGGTGTGCGGGATGGTCGTAACACCTCAATCGCAGCATGTCTTGCAACACGAAGGCAAGCCGATTTATTTCTGTAGTGCGAGCTGCAAGGTCAAGTTCGCCGCTGACCCGGCCAAGTATTTGGTAGTCCCGTCAAGCGAGGTGCCACCTGCCGCGACTGAGACAGTGGTTGTCGGTGCGATCTATACCTGTCCCATGCACCCCGAGATTCGGCAGGATCATCCGGGAGCCTGTCCGAAGTGCGGCATGGCACTGGAGCCGGAAATGCCTTCGCTAGACGAGGGAGAGAGCCCTGAACTGCTGGATTTCAAACGACGCTTTATCTGGACGCTACCGCTGACCATTATTGTCACCGTGCTCGCCATGGCAGGCCACCGTCTGCAATGGTTCGAGATGGCGACACAAAGTTGGATTGAATTAGCACTTAGCTTGCCCATCGTCTTATGGGCAGGCTGGCCGTTCTTCGAGCGCGGCGCCCAGTCGGTGATCCATCGCAGTCCGAATATGTGGACGTTGATCGGGCTGGGTACATTCGCAGCTTTTATTTACAGCGTCGTCGCCACGGTCGCTCCGGGCATGTTCCCGGCATCGTTCGTCTCCATGGGCCGTGTGTCGGTCTACTTTGAAGCAGCGGCGGTGATCATTTCATTAACGCTGCTCGGCCAAATTCTCGAACTCAAGGCCCGTTCGCAGACTTCCGCCGCAATCAAATCCTTGCTGGGCCTGGCACCCAAGACCGCGCGTCGCATCAACGCCGATGACAGCGAGGAGGATGTGCCTCTTACGCACGTTCATGTTGGTGACACGCTACGGGTGCGACCCGGTGAAAAAGTGCCCGTCGATGGGGTTGTGGTCGAGGGCGGCAGCGCGGTAGATGAATCCATGCTCACCGGCGAACCGATGCCCGTAACCAAAGGCGTCGGCGACAAGCTGATCGGCGCGACGCTGAACACGAATGGTGCGCTGGTGATGCGTTCGGAAAAGGTGGGCTCGCAGACAGTGCTCGCGAGCATTGTGCAAATGGTCATACAGGCGCAGCGTTCCAAAGCGCCGATGCAGCGCATGGCGGATCAGGTGGCGGGTTACTTTGTCGTTACCGTCGTCAGCATTGCGCTGCTGACCTTCGTGGTGTGGGGGCTGGTTGGGCCAGAACCCAGTTGGGTATACGGCCTGATCAATGCCGTCGCCGTGCTGATCATTGCCTGTCCTTGTGCGCTTGGGTTGGCAACGCCAATGTCGATCATGGTCGCTACCGGTAAAGCGGCAACTCAAGGTGTGCTCTTTCGCGATGCAGCGGCGATTGAGAACTTTCGCAAGGTAGACACGCTGATCGTAGACAAGACCGGCACATTGACGGAAGGGAAACCGAGATTTGATCGCACCATAGCTCTACCCGGTTTTACCGAAGACGAAGTGTTGCGCTTGGCAGCAAGTCTCGATCAGGGCAGTGAACATCCATTGGCGCACGCCATCGTGAGCGCTGCGCAAGAGCGAAAGCTAGTGCTCGACAAGGCGGAAAGCTTTGAATCCAGCACCGGCATTGGCGTTAGAGGCAGCGTCGGTGGCAAACAATTGGCACTGGGAAATACAGCCCTGATGACCCAACTGAACGTATCCGTCGAATCGCTAAAACCGCAAGCCGAGACACTGCGTGCTGAAGGTGCGAGCGTAATGATCCTTGCAGTCAACGGACAACCAGCTGGCTTGCTCGCCGTGTCCGATCCCATCAAGGCCAGCACGGTCGAAGCACTGGCAACACTGAAGATGAGCGGGCTGCGCGTGATCATGGCGACTGGTGATGGCCTGACAACGGCGAAAGCGGTCGCGGCCAAGTTGGGTATCGACGAAGTACATGGTGAAGTCAAGCCTGCTGACAAGCTGGCGCTGGTGGACAAACTCCAGCGCGAAGGTCGTATCGTCGCGATGGCCGGCGATGGCATCAACGATGCGCCAGCCCTTGCCAAGGCCGATGTGGGTGTAGCGATGGGTACCGGCACCGATGTGGCGATGAACAGCGCTCAAGTGACCCTCGTCAAGGGCGATCTGCGCGGCATTGCGCAAGCTCGAATCATCTCCAATGAGACCATCGCCAACATGAAACAAAACCTCGGCTTCGCCTTTATCTATAACTCGCTCGGTGTGCCGTTGGCGGCCGGAGTGCTGTTCCCGTTCACCGGCTGGCTGCTGTCACCAATGATTGCGGCATTGGCAATGAGTTTGAGTTCGGTATCGGTGATCACGAATGCGTTGCGATTGAAAACAAAAAAATAGGCAACGCTAGCACCGTTCGATGCAGGGGCCAGCATGGCGATGGTTATCGGCAGGATGACAGGCGATACGACTTAACGCTTTCATCATTGCTTGACAGGATACAGCGAGATTTCCTTGCCATCGCCAACCTTGCAACGGAGCCGCCAGTCGTCACCATGTTTGAGGTAATCGCAAGGCAGCGTTTCTGCGCCATCCGCCGACAGAGTGGTATCGCCATAGAAAAATTCCATCTCCTGCTTGATAAAGTAATGCTTATGCTTGGGTTGCCACCCAAATCGCAATGCCTGTTCCCCACCTATGTCTTCATGCAGCTCGCCGGCCACACCAGTATAGGTTTTCCCATCAAGTGTTACGGCAATGTGTGTCGTACCAAAAAGGATAGGATATTCCACTGTAGCGGTCGCTGTTTTGCCAGATTCCGGCTTGAGAATCGAGGTCTGGCAGCCGGACAGAAATCCGCTCGCAACTACCAGGACGAGTACGATTAAACGAAACTTCATTGGTTATCTCCTTGAATGCCGATCAGGTTTTACAGGATCGCTACTGCCTTAATGATTTCGGTAACGTAAATCCAACCAGAGTTGATCTGCCCTGTGTGAGCAGATGTACGGATCACCTCGACCAGCTCATCCACATGTTCGCCTTCGCAATGAAGTTCCAGCTTGTACTCATTTACCACCTCGTCGCCAAGATCGAGTGAATAGTGACGCTCGGTATCGTCAAGCGCCTGCAACGAGCCCTTGACCATGTAGACCGTCAGGTTGTGTTCGCCGTTACCCGCCGCGTTCCAGGCCGCCGACGCTTTCAGCGCGGCGATTACATCCGCGATACGGTTGCGATGCACATAGGCTTTTATTTCCTTCATGGCTGTACTCCTTCGGTGGAAGTGTTGGTGTCTGTTGAGGGTTGTGCACGCCGTTCGGCACGCAGCTCTAACCATTCATAGATCAATGGCAATAACAGCAGGGTAAGTGCAGTGGAGGTAAATAATCCCCCAACGACGACGGTCGCCAAGGGGCGCTGCGTCTCAGCACCGACGCCGGTAGAAAGCAACATTGGAATCAAGCCGAGGATCGCCACCGACGCCGTCATCAGCACCGGTCGTAACCGCATCGCTGCACCTTGCCGAACTGCGTTGCGAACCGACAGTCCCTGTCGGCGCAAGTCGTTGAGGAAAGACACCATCACGATGCCGTTCAACATAGCCACCCCAAACACGGCGATAAAGCCGATGGCCGAAGGGACAGACAGGTATTGCCGACTGATAAACAACCCGACAATGCCGCCAATCATCGCAAAGGGCACGTTGGCGATAATCAGCGATGCGTGGCGCACTGAATTGAAAGCGGTGTACAGCAACATGAAGATCAGGCCGATGGTCAGCGGCACGATCACGGCCAGTCGCCCCATCGCACGCTGCTGGTTCTCGAACGCACCGCCCCATTCAATCCAGTAACCGGCTGGCAGCTTCACCTGCTGCTTGATCTTCGCATCGGCTTCCTTGACGAAACCATCCACGTCACGGCCTTTCACATCCAGTTGCAATACCGAATAGCGTTGCAGTTGTTCGCGGCGTACAAAGGAATAACCTTCGTCGAGTGAAATGGAGGCGACCTGCGACAGCGGCACAAAAGCGCCTTCACCGGTACGAATGGGAATGGTTCCGATAGTCGCCGGATCAGCCCGGTAGGCATCGGACAAGCGCACGGCGATATCGAAACGCTTTGTCTCGTCGATCAGGGTGGAAACTGCTTCGCCCCCGATGCCGGCCTTCACCACTTCAAGAATATCGTCGGCGTTAATGCCAAAGCGCGAGGCTGCCGCGCGATCCACCTTGATAACCAGTTGCGGCTTGCCCTTGTTGGCTTCCGCCGACAAGTCGGCGACGCCCGGCACCGTTTCCAGCACGCCCTTGAGTTGCGCCGTCAGGCGATCCAGCGTGGCGAGATCCTCGCCGTAGAGCTTCAGCGCCAGTGTGGCGCGTACCCCGGAAATAAGCTCTTCGACACGCGATTGGATCGGTTGGGTAGCGCCGAACACAGCGGTTGGCACCGCCTTCTCCAGTACCTCCTGCATCTCCGCCGCCAGCTCGGCGTAGGGAATTTTCTTGGGCCATTCGGATTGCGGTTTCGTGTCGAGGTTGACCTCCATGTAGTTCACGTCGGTCGTTTCGCCGCCCTCGGCACGTCCGATGGTCGCGAGCACTGATCGCACCTGCGGAAATTTCTTGTGCAACTCGGCGCTTACCACGTTGGAAACACGGATTGACTCATCGAGCGATGTCGAAGGAATCCCGGTAACGCGAAACTGGATTGTCCCTTCCTGTAGTTGCGGCATGAACTCCTTGCCAAGAAAGGGAAACAACGCCAGAGAAGCTATGAGCAGAACCACGGCCGAGCTGATCACGAGCTTCTTGCGTTCCAGCGCCCAGTCCAGCAAGGGCAGATAGAACTGCTTGGCCTTGCGCACGAGGAAAGTATCGCGTTCCTCTTTCGGCTTGAGAATGAGTGCCGCCAGCACGGGTACCAAGGTCATCGACAGCAGCAGAGAACCGATCATCGCAAACGTGATGGTGTAG
>SCUZ01000033.1 GCA_004322535.1 Rugosibacter sp. | reverse complement strand
CATGATCGATGTGCAAGCCAAGCGGTGTTCAACGGGGCAGTTCAAAAGTTTTATTGACCCTAAGCTTAACCCGCCGAGCTTTTTTCAAGTGCAGCAGTTACGTTCAGGAGATTAAGTCAGCTATGTGCGCAACGCGCAGGAGAACGTCATGTCGAAACGAATTACCAGAAAACTTGCCCATGCCGGATATGCGCTGGCCTTGATTTTGGCGCTGCCCGTACGGGCCTTGCCGCGAGATGAAACCGTGAGCACAGCGGTTGATCAGAGTAGCGTTGCAGTGACGATCTACAACGATAATCTGGCGCTGGTCAAAGATGCCCGACGGGTAAAGCTGGCGCACAACTTGAATCAATTGGCCTGGCGCGAGGTGTCCGCCCAGATGCGGCCAGAAACAGCGCAACTGCGTAACCTCACGCAGCCTGCGGGGTTTCGTTTGCTCGAACAAAATTTTGATTTTGATCTGCTGACGCCGCAAAAATTACTGGAAAAATATGCCGGACGTGAGGTGATGGTGTTGAGAACGAATCCGGCCACCGGTGCTGAAACCCGTGAATCGGCAACGGTGTTGTCCACGCAGAATGGCATCGTACTCAAATTTGCCGATCGCATTGAAACTGGCGCGCCCGGCAGGCTGGCCTTTCCTGGTGTGCCTGATACCTTGCGTGACAAACCCACGCTGGTGATCTCGTTGGTTAGCTCGGCGCAAGGCCAGCAAAATCTTGAATTGTCTTACCTGACGGCGGGGTTGTCGTGGCGCGCTGATTACGTGGCCGAGCTCGATGCCGATGACAACGCGCTCGACCTGAATGGCTGGGTGACGCTCACCAACCAAAGCGGTACCGCCTATGCCAATGCCAAACTCCAACTGGTGGCGGGTGATCTCAATCGAGTTCGGGAAGCCACGCCGCAACCTCGAACCATGATGGCTATGGCAGCGAAAGTTGCCGATGCCGCCGAGATGCAGCAGGAATCGTTATTTGAATACCATCTCTATACCTTGCAGCGGCCGACTACGCTGGCTGAAAGTCAAACCAAGCAAGTGGCCTTGATGACAGCGACCCAGGTGCCGGTAAAGAAAACCTTCTTGCTCGAAGGTGCGTCTTATTATTATTCCGCGCCTCATGGTGAGATAGGGCAAAAGCTGAAAATCGGCGTTTTTGTGGATTTTCAAAACAAGGGCGAAGGCCTCGGTATCCCCCTGCCTAAAGGCGTGATCCGGGTGTACAAAAAAGACAGCCAGGGTAATGCGCAGTTTGTGGGGGAAGACTGGCTCGACCACACGCCAAAAAGTGAAACGGTGCGCCTGAAGTTAGGGAATGCGTTTGATTTAACGGCTGACAGAAAACAAACCATTTTTCAAAAACTGCCCAACGCAGGCCGCTACAACATCACGACCGAATCCGCCTACGAGATCGTGCTGAAAAATGCGAAGTCGGAAGCGGTGATGGTGACGGTGCGTGAACCTATGCCGGGGGATTGGTCCATGATCAGCGAATCGCAACCGCATGCCAAGCGCGCTGCGGGTGTTGCAGAATGGCAAATCAATGTGCCTGCCGAGGGCCGCGCCACCCTTGATTACCGCGTGCGAGTGAAATACTGAACACGGGTTTATACACGCCAAGCTAGCCTCTGCACGCGCCTGGCATGCGCACTCTGCCGCGCGCGCCAGGCGTTTTTATTACTTCTTGACGGCGCCAAACACTTTCTTGATCAAATTACTGCCCGATTGCAGGGGGTTGGCGCGTATAGCGCGTTCTTGTTCCCCCACCACTTTATACAGCCGATCAAGCGATTGTTGAGTGACATACTCTTCAACCGTGGCCTGGCCCTTTTTACTCACGCCAAATCTCGAGGCCATGCCGGCATAGCTGTTGTATTGCTGCGCCAGGCCTGATTTATCCGTGTTTGTTTTCACAATGGGTAAAAAGCGTTTGGTTAGCGTAGCCTCCGTTTTTTTGCGGAAAAAATCGGTTGCAGAGGTTTCGCCACCGGTCAAAATACCTTTGGCATCTTCAACCGACATACCCTTTACCGCATTCACCAGCAAGGTTTTCGCTTCGGGAACTGCCGCTTCAGCAGCCCGATTCATTGACAATACCAAATCATCCGCTTGCTTGCCCATGCCCACCGCACGCATCACTTTCTCGGCCTTTTGCAAAGTTGGCGGAAGGGGAATTTTCAAAGCGTCATTACCAAAAAAGCCATCCTTCTGACCTAGCTGCGCCACCGCAACTTCCGCCCCACGGCCAAGCGCCTCTTTCAGGCCGGATGTCATTTCCGTTGAGGTCAGGCTATCCACGCCAGCACCCGTAGCGCCAGCAGGTGTGGCGGTAGTGCCTTTATTTTTGTCCAGCACCTTGAGTGCATCTTTATAGTCAAACGCCTGGGCCGCCAAGCCCATGCTCAAAGCACAAAAGCCGACAATCCATGCTGGGAAAATTGGTTTCATGTATTACTCCTTTAATGAACGTATTGCAGGCCAATGGTCATTGTATGTCTGCGCATATCAGAAAACCGAATCCTGACATGCGATGCCCATATAGGCAAAAGGCGACACAGCAAAGAAAACCAGGCACCCCCGTGGCGGGATCGCTTTGTCGGGATGCTACCGGTTCCGGATGCGCCACGAGAAAGGCTACGTAGTGCCTGGCCCCGCGATTACCCGCCACGCACTGATCTTTTGCGCTAAAGACATAGCGGCATGCGCCGGACTTGTCGAAGGAAGTCGCAGATAGCTGACAGGGCCCGTCTCGATCTCGCGCAGTGCATGCCGGTTGAAACAAGATTCCGCTTTGGCCCCGTTGAAAAACACCTGTGTGATCTTCGTGTGCGTTTGGAAGAACGTCTGGAAGTCGTTCGCAATCTCTGTATCGCGCTCTATCATCGCATCCAGGCTGCCTTCCCGAGTGCAGGACTGCAACACATCCCAGAGCGCAATGCGAGCCGACTTTAGCGCTGCAATTCTGACTGCATAAGGAGAAGCAACATCGAACTCCAGCAGTTCAGAGACGATGCGCCAAAAAGCATTTTGCGTATGCGCGTAGTACTGGCCGGCTGCCAGCGAGGCTCGTCCGGGCATGCTGCCCAGAATGAGGATCTCTGCGTTTTTGGTTTCGATCGGCTCGAAACTCCGGATATGCGACATGGTTACGAGCCGCACGTAAAACGGGCTTTTGCGGTGTTCCGCTTGAGCGCAAGGTGATTTATTCGCATAGGCAATGATAATACGGCAGATAATTCCGGGCGTCTTTTCACCTTGGATGAAGCAGTGCGGGTATGCCGCGATGAAAAAGTCGGCGATGGTGATACGGCGTGAAAATTAATCATGGCGGTAAACAATGCTCTTTGCGAAGCGCTCAAAACGGTTCATGCCATGCGGTGTAGGCTGGGGGATGATGATAATAAGGGGTAACAGCCCCGACAATCCTGCTTCATTTCCTGCCCTGGAAAGCTACAATGCTTTTGGTTTACACATCTTCTTGCGCGCAGTACGAAGGAAGGTTGGTATCACTTTGCAAACAGATCATCTGCTAACCCATGGCGCTACATCCTGAATTTCCTGAATCCCCCTATGCCGAATTACTCCCGGAACAGCGGTGGTTTCCGGCGGCCGAAGAGCTTAGAAAGTCCTATGCAAAGCTGCTGCCACCATTGGTCGCCACTATTCGCGGCGAGGTGTCGGCATGGCGGAATGCGGGTTATGCCAGTGCTTCAGAGACCTCGCGCGCGCTGCTGAACTGGTGGTTCGAAAGCGATCATCTGGTTGAGCAGGCCGATGGCGCACTGTCGCCGTTCCGCTATT
>SCUZ01000032.1 GCA_004322535.1 Rugosibacter sp. | reverse complement strand
TGACACTGGCCGTCGGCGCGCGCCTGCCTCACTGTGTCGTTTCAGTAACAGAGCAAAGGCGATGTCTTCACCGGCTCTGACCCGACGGTTGCACGGCGAACCGCCAGGAGCAGGTGGGCAAGGTGTATGCAAGAGACCGTCTGGCTTGTTCTCGCGCTCGACGGGCAGGTCACTCTCCCGCCGACCCTTGCCATGAGGCAAGCTCGAGGAAGGTCGCTCCGGTGAAGCCATTTTGTTGTACGTCCTGACCTTCGTTGCTGCCCTGATCGGCGGCTTCACCTTCGGGTTGGTCGGTATTGGCTTGCCGCTTGTGCTCGTTCCGGCGTTGAGCATACTGTTTGGTGACGTACGCACGGCGGTAGTCGTCGCTAGTATTCCCAGCCTCTTTTCGGCGATTTATATAGCCTGGCGCGGAGGATTTGCGCGTGAGGATCTTCAGGTCTTCTGGCCGGTATTTCCCCTCTCGATCGTGGGAGTGTTCATTGGCAACGAAGTTTTGGTATCGATCAATCCCGCCTCGCTGATGCTCTTCATTGGCGGGATGCTCCTGCTGTTCGTCGGCCTCACTCTGCTGCCCATCCGCGTGGGCCTTACGCCAACCGCCGGCCGACGGTTGGCACCGATAGTCGGGCTAGCCGTCGGGATGGTCCAGGGAGCGGTCGGAATCAGTGGGCCGCTGCTTGCGATATTCTATCACGGCTTTCATCTCCCCAAACGGCGCTTCGTCGGCATGATGGTCATCAACTTTGTCGTCATGGGCGTCATGCAAGTACTGGCCCAGGCGGGAAGAAAACTCTACACCATGGACATTCTGGTGCTCAGCATCGGATTGGTGCTGCCTACGATCATCGGTATTCAGATCGGCACGCACGTGCAAAACCTTGTTCAGCAGCGCACGTTCAATTATGTGTTGCTGGCGGTGCTTTTTTTGACAGGCCTTTCCCTTATCATTCAAACTGTCGGGGCCATTCCCTAATTCACAGTTACCCTGTCGAGAACTCTCCTGACCGCGCAACTGAAACTAACTGGTTACGCAGGGAGCGGTGTGGGCCTCGAAAGACAGCGAGGATGACATCTTGTCAAAGAGACTTGCCTGCTCAGTATTTGAAGTCGAACTTTGCATTCGCAAAAAACATTTTCGATTATAGCTATTGCGTCATTCATCGAGAAATTTTTTCGCAAATCCTGATCAGTGAGCAAAAGAACCATTTGGCACTCATTCATGCATGTCGATGGTACTCAGCCGGAAATGGCCGCCATTTCCAGAATTCGTTTGTTGGCCTCAAACGCTTTCGGCGATGGCCATGCACATGCGATTACGAACCTATATTAGATGGTCGAAGGCGGCAATATGGCCCCGGTGTTTCGACGATTGCTTCTGACCACCTTTCCCTATAACTCTCTCTGCAGGCACGCCCGCAAGCGTCTATTCAAACAAACAGGGCCACTTCTTTCTGGAACGATTCATTCACCGGTGCCGATAGACTTGCAATAATGAATGAATCGTTCTAGCCCTGCGGATAAAAATTTCTTTTTATGGTAAACAAGGTAAAACCTTCGAGACAATTGTGGCAGTGGCGTGTTTAGAACAACAAGGTGTTTGGATGCGAGCATATCGGTAACGGCATATCGTGAGAGACAGCTTAGCCCCATATTTTCGGCAACGGCGTGCTTGATCGCCTCGGCGTTTCCAAAAA
>SCUZ01000031.1 GCA_004322535.1 Rugosibacter sp. | reverse complement strand
ACCGGGCCGAAGTCGGCAGAGGGTAAGGCCAAGGTTTCGCAGAATGCTTACAAGGGCGGATGGCGAAATGAAATGAAGGCATTGAGGGCCATGCTCAGGGAACAGGATGAAGCGCTATCAGGGGTGCATCGGTAGGTGGGTGCAAATCCCTGTAGCCTCATATTGAAAGACCATTCGTCAAGATTTAATTCATCGCTAACCCACAAAACGCCGTCAGAGGGTAAGCCCAAAGGTAACCCCGGTGAAAATTAAAAACCCGCAAAGCTAGTAGCCATGCGGGTTTTATCGTTTTTACTGGCGGAGACGCAGGGATTCGAACCCTGGATCCAGGTTTTGCCCAGATGCGCCCTTAGCAGGGGCGTGCCTTCGACCACTCGGCCACGTCTCCAGAAGGATGACAACAACTCATCACCCCACAAGGTCAGGCAGTATATCCGAAGCTGTTACGCTTCTAAAGCCTTACGTAAAAGTTAAGACCAACAATCGCTAGCAACCCACACTAAAACATTAAACACTCGCGTGCCTGACCGCTTTAAAGCAATATCAAATTATCGCGATGAATCAACTCAGCACTATCCATATAACCAAGTAATGCTTCGATGTCTTGCGTGCCACGGCCAGCAATGCGCCGTGCTTCAACACTTGAATAGTTAGCCAAGCCACGAGCAATTTCACGACCCCCATGCGAGCGACAAGCAACCACGGCGCCACGCCCAAATTCACCCTCTACTGCGGTAACACCTACAGGTAAAAGACTGCGCCCACTCGTTAGCGCCTGGATTGCGCCATCATCAAGTATCAGCGAACCCGCAAGCTGTAGATGATCGGCCAGCCATTGTTTGCGCGCCGCCAAAGGCGATGCCGTCGCATACAGCAATGTGCCAATCGCCTCACCTCGGCTAGCAGAAATCAGAGCATCTGGCGCATGGCCGCTGATTATCAGTGTATGGGCTCCACTCCTGGCTGCGCGTTGCGCAGCGTGCACTTTGGTAATCATGCCGCCACGACTGATAGACGACCCTGCCCCACCCGCCATGGCTTCAAACCGGCGATCATCCGCCCTGCCATCGCTTACCAGGGTGGCCGTCGCATCACGCCGCGGATCAGCCGTGTAAAGCCCGTTTTGATCGGTAAGAATGATCAACGCATCTGCTTCAACAAGATTCGCCACAAGCGCGCCTAGCGTATCGTTATCACCAAACTTTATTTCGTCAGTAACGACTGTATCGTTTTCATTGATGATCGGTATCACGCCCAGGGCAAGCAGCGTATTCAGCGTTGATCGGGCGTTTAGGTAGCGCGCCCGATCTGCAAGATCGGCATGTGTCAGCAGAATTTGCGCAACCTGTAACCCGTGCAGTGCAAACGTGCTGTCATAAGCTTGGGCCAAACCCATCTGACCGACAGCCGCTGCCGCTTGCAAGTCGTGCATGGCATGTGGGCGCACAGCCCAACCCAAACGCTGCATGCCCGCTGCAATGGCGCCAGATGATACTAATAAAACCTCGCGCCCCGCAGCCCGTAAAACCGCGATCTGGCGGGCACAATCATTTATAAACTCAGACGACAAGCCCTTGCCATTGCTTGTTACCAACGCACTGCCTACTTTAACTACCAGGCGATGCGATTTAGCTATCTGTTGTCTCATGCAAGCGCTGCTCTTCGAGATGATTCATGATGGCAAAGCACACTTCGTTACAACCCAGACCACTAATTCCGGAGATCACAAAATATTGCGTCGGTTGATAGCTATCGACCAGTTTTTTGATTCGCGCTTCACGTTCATCTTCCGGCACCAGGTCAATCTTGTTGATCAGCAGCCAACGCGGTTTATCGAATAATGATTGGTCATACTGCCGAAGCTCTTCGATAATCGCCTGGGCATCGCGTGCCGGATCAGCATCCGGGTCAAATGGGGAAAGATCGACCAAATGCAATAGCAGGTGAGTCCGCTGCAAATGCTTGAGGAAACGGTGGCCTAACCCAGCCCCTTCAGCAGCTCCTTCAATCAGCCCAGGAATATCCGCAATGACAAAGCTGCGCCGGTGGTCCACCCGCACAACCCCGAGATTGGGGTACAACGTCGTAAATGGATAATCGGCTACTTTCGGCTTGGCCGACGATACCGCGCGAATGAATGTTGATTTACCCGCATTAGGCAAACCCAACAGACCCACATCAGCCAGCACTTTGAGCTCAAGTTGCAACTCACGCTGCTCACCTGGCTGACCTGGCGTACATTGGCGCGGAGCGCGATTAGTACTGGATTTAAAGTGTACATTGCCTAAGCCGCCACTACCGCCCTTGGCGATCAGCACCCGTTTGTCATGCACATTCAGGTCAGCTAAAACTTCACCGGTGACACGATCAGTAACAATGGTGCCAACCGGCATAGACAACACCAGATCCTCACCACCCTTGCCGTAACGATCAGCACCGTGGCCCTTTTCACCCTTTTGCGCATGAAAAGACCGGGTATAGCGAAAATCAATCAGGGTATTCAGGTTTCTGTCGGCAACCGCCCAGACACTACCGCCACGGCCACCATCGCCGCCATCAGGGCCACCCATCGGGATGTATTTTTCACGGCGAAAGGATGCCGCGCCGTTACCTCCGTCGCCAGCAAAAATATCAATTCGAGCTTCGTCAAAAAATTTCATGGAATAAAAAGTCAAAAGCCCTGTCGTTGCCTAGCGCAACGACAGGGCTTTCATCGCGCAAAAAAGATTAAACAGCAGCTGGAATAATGCTGATCATGCGACGTTTTTTGATACCTTTGATAGCAAACAAAACCGTGCCTTCAACCTTGGCAAACAAGGTGTGATCCTTGCCCATGCCAACATTGTCGCCTGGATGAAACTCAGTACCACGTTGCCGAACGATAATGCTACCGGCTGAGATCAACTGACCACCGTAGCGTTTAACGCCTAGTCGTTTTGATTCCGAATCGCGGCCGTTACGCGAACTACCGCCTGCTTTTTTATGTGCCATGAATAATGCTCCCTAATTCTGGACAATCAGGCGGCAATGCCGCTGATTTCAATTTCCGTAAAATTTTGACGGTGGCCTTGGTGCTTCTGGTAATGCTTACGGCGACGCATCTTGAAAATCGTAACCTTGGGATGACGACCCTGAGAAATCACTTTAGCCTTGACGGTAGCACCGGCGACGAGTGGTGCGCCGATCTTGACCGACTCGCCTTCGCCGACCATGAGAACCTGATCAAGAGTGATTTCAGTGCCTACATCAGCCGGTATCTGTTCTATTTTAAGTTTTTCGCCAGCGACAACACGATACTGCTTGCCCCCGGTTTTTATGACCGCATACATGATGGTGACTCCAAATGGATAAAACAAAGAGGCGCGCAGTTTACCGAGGTAAGCACTTGAAGTCAATGTAAATTCAGCACTATTCGATAAAAATCCCCCGGTTGCGCCGTCTCGCCATCGCCGACTTTTACGCCGAACGCGACATCACTCCCACTCAATCGTCGCCGGTGGCTTGCCCGAGATGTCGTACACCACACGATTGATGCCGCGAATCTCGTTAATGATGCGGTTGGACACACGGCCTAGCAGCTCGTGGGGGAGTTCAGCCCAGCGAGCGGTCATAAAATCCGACGTTTCCACCGCGCGCAAGGCCACGACATACTCATAAGTGCGCCCATCCCCCATCACACCCACACTTTTCACTGGCAGAAAAACAACAAACGCTTGGCTGGTCTTCTCGTACCAACCTGCAGCGCGCAGTTCATCAATAAAAATGGCGTCCGCCTGGCGCAATAGGTCGGCAAATTCTGGCTTGACCTCACCCAAAATACGTACGCCCAAACCGGGGCCTGGAAAAGGATGGCGATACACCATCTCATGCGGCAAACCGAGAGTAACTCCAAGTTCGCGCACTTCGTCCTTGAACAGTTCGCGCAAGGGTTCCAAAAGTTTGAGCTTGAGTGTTTCTGGCAGGCCACCCACATTGTGATGGCTCTTGATAGTGTGCGCTTTTTTGGTTTTTGCACCAGCGGATTCGATCACATCCGGATAGATAGTGCCTTGCGCTAGCCATTTGGCGTTAGGCCGCTTTTGCGATTCCGCCTGAAAAACCTCGACAAACTCACGCCCGATAATTTTGCGTTTTTGTTCCGGATCAGTCACGCCTTGCAAAAAGCCCATGAACTGCTCGGTGGCATCCACATGAATGACCTTAACACCCAAATGCTGGGAGAAAGTCTCCATTACCTGCTTGGCTTCGTTCAGACGCAATAAACCGTTATCGACAAACACGCAGGTGAGTTGATCGCCAATGGCGCGATGAATCAGCGCTGCGGCAACACTGGAATCCACCCCGCCTGAAAGCCCCAGGATAACTTCTTCGTTGCCCACTTTCTCGCGAATCGCGGCGATGGCTTCATCCACATAATTGGGCATAGTCCAATCGGTATCGCAGCCACAAATGTCATGCACAAAACGAGAAAACATCTCGCGACCTTTTAGCGTATGGGTGACTTCCGGATGAAACTGAACGCCATAAAATCCACGTGCCTCGTCGGCCATGGCAGCAATCGGTGTGGAGTCGTTACTGCCAATCACGATAAAACCCGGCGGCAATGCCGTCACTTTATCGCCGTGACTCATCCAAACATCCAGCAGGCCATGACCTTCAACGTTGATGTGGTCTTGCAAGTCACGGAAGAGTTTTGAATGACCGCGTGCACGCACGGCGGCGTAGCCAAATTCGCGCGTTGTACCGCTTTCCACTTCGCCACCCAATTGCTTGGCCATGGTTTGCATGCCGTAACAAATCCCCAGCACTGGGACGCCCAGCCCGAACGCCGCATCTGGCGCCTGCCATTCTTCACCGGCATACACCGAATTCGGTCCGCCAGAAAGAATAATGCCACGCGGGTTGAACTCGCGGATAAAGTCTTCGCTCACGTCAAATGAATGGAGTTCGCAATACACTTGTTGCTCGCGTACGCGACGGGCAATCAGTTGCGCGACTTGTGAGCCAAAATCAAGAATGAGGATTTTCTGGTGAGACTTATTCGGGGAAATTTGTGACATGGGCACGGCCTGAAAATAAAAAAGGCGGCAAAGACTTAAGCTCAGCCGCCCTTTTGAGGTGGGAAATATCAATCGATATGATAGTTAGGGGCTTCTTTGGTAATTTCGACATCATGCACGTGCGATTCACGAATACCCGCTGAGGTAATCTCGACAAACTCGGCCCGCGTGCGCATTTCTTCTATCGTGCCGCACCCCACATAACCCATGGCTGCACGCAAGCCGCCCATGAGCTGATGGATCACCGCACCCACCGGGCCTTTGTAGGGCACGCGGCCTTCGATACCTTCGGGCACAAGCTTTTCGACATTGGCATCGGATTCTTGAAAGTAACGGTCTGCCGCACCATCCTTCATCGCCGCGAGGCTACCCATGCCGCGATATGCTTTGTAGGAGCGGCCTTGAAACAAGACGGTTTCACCCGGTGCTTCTTCTGTACCCGCAAACAACCCGCCAAGCATGACTGCATTCGCGCCAGCGGCCATGGCTTTGGCAATATCGCCTGAATAACGAATGCCGCCATCGGCAACCAACGGTACGCCACTGCTGGCAAGCGCATTGGCCACCATATCGACGGCGCTAATCTGCGGCATGCCAACCCCGGCCACGATGCGCGTGGTGCAGATCGAGCCCGGGCCAATGCCTACTTTGACACCATCAGCGCCATGATCCACCAGCGCTTTAGCCGCGCTGGCTGTGGCCACGTTGCCACCAATCACATCCACCTGCGGAAAGTTTTTCTTGACCCATTCCACGCGCTTGAGCACACCTTCTGAATGACCGTGCGCGGTATCCACTACAATGACATCCACGCCTGCTTCAGCGAGCAGCGTGGCACGCTCTTCAGTACCTTCACCTACGCCAATCGCCGCGCCAACACGTAGATGGCCCAAGCCGTCTTTTGCTGCCAGCGGGTGTTCGGATGACTTGAGAATATCTTTCACCGTCATCAAGCCGCGCAATTCAAAGTTATCCCCAATGACCAGCACGCGCTCCAGGCGATGCTTGTGCATCAAGGCCTTGGCTTCTTCAACTGTTGCACCCTCCTTGACCACGACCAAGCGCTCACGTGGTGTCATGATGGAAGCTACGGAGTCGTCCATGCGCGTCTCGAACCGCAGATCGCGGTTGGTGACAATCCCCACTACCCGACCCGACTCAACCACGGGCAAACCTGAGATACGATTTTTGCGTGTCAGCGCAATCGCCTCACGCACAGTCATGGAGGGCGGAATGGTAATCGGGTCTTTCAAGACACCGGATTCGAATCGCTTGACCTTGGAAACCTCCGCCGCCTGCTGCACGGGGGTAAGATTCTTGTGCACAATCCCGATCCCGCCTTCTTGCGCCAGCGCAATGGCCAGACGCGCTTCGGTCACTGTATCCATGGCCGCAGACACCAGCGGCATATTCAACTGAATGTTGCGTGTAAGACGTGTTGCAAGGCTGACATCACGTGGGAGGATCGCCGAGTGAGCGGGAACCAGGAGGACATCGTCAAAGGTCAGTGCCTTCTGAATAAGTCGCATAGCAGAGTAAATTCCTTGGTACCAAAATCGCATTATACGCGGAGACGCTGTACCAGCGTGCTGTGACTTGCTTTATCGCCGTATCACCCGCACCGATTTTTCGCGCTTTTGCATTAGTGGCTAATGATCAGCATTAGATGAACTACACAACCGAGCCCTTCATCGGGTTACCATTCCCGTCGCCCTTTTTCATTGCACGGTCTTCGGCGACGCGCTGCTTGCGGACTTCTTTCGGATCAGCAATCAGGGGTCGATAAATTTCTATCCGGTCACGATCACGCAACAGCGTATCCAGTTTCACCAGCTTGGCAAAAATGCCCAATTTATTTTTTACCATCAAATCAATCTCGGGATATCGTGCAAGCAGCCCAGACTGCTCAATTGCCTGCTGCACGGTGCTGCCCGATGCGAGCTGAAGGCGGATGACCTCCTGTCGTTCAGGCAAAGCATAGACAACTTCAATTCTCAGCTGATCGTTGGCCACCGTTTCAGTTATAGATTCATCCATAAACTTTCTGCGCTCGTTTGACGAATGATTCAACAAAAGTTTCGGTGATATGACTAAACACCGGGCCGAGAACTTTTTCCAGCAAGCGATTTGAAAACTCGTAGTGCAACTGAAATTCGATTTTGCAGGCAGTGTCTCCTAGCGGCAAAAAACGCCACTGACCATCCATATGTTTAAGCGGCCCATCGGTTAACGTGATGCGCATTAAATGCGGCGCTTCTTTCGAGTTGTCCGTTGAAAAATGCGACTTAATGCCGTGATAATTGATATGCAATGTAGCCGCCGTGCGCGTTGCCGTGCGCACCAGCACCTCCGTGCCACCGCACCAGGGCAAGAACTGGGGATAATCTTCAACATGATCAACCAATTCAAATATTTGTGCCGGTGTACGTTCGATCAATACGGATTTTTCAACCAGAGCCATCGTCGGGGGCAGCGATGTTGCTGCGGGGGTGAAGTAGAATTGATTTCATTTTAGCGCACCGTCCTGCCACCGCCCCATGAGCATCGCTGATAACAAGAAGGCATTCCACGATTACTTCATCGAAGAGCGCTTTGAGGCCGGTCTGGTACTCGAAGGCTGGGAGGTCAAGTCGATTCGTGCCGGCCGTGCGCAAATTAAAGAAGCCTATGTGCTGATCAAAAGAGGTGAGCTTTTTTTGATCGGTGCGCACATCAGTCCGTTACTGTCAGCCTCAACCCATGTGCTGCCCGACCCGGTGCGCACGCGCAAATTGCTGCTCAACCGCCGTGAGATTGATGAACTCGTCGGCAAAGTCGAGCGTGCAGGCTATGCCTTGATACCGCTGGATTTGCACTACAACAAAGGGCGCGTAAAACTTGCCATTGGCTTAGCCAAAGGCAAAAAACAACACGACAAACGCGAGACTGAAAGAGAGCGCGATTGGGTACGTGAAAAGGCTCGCGTCATGCGCGACAAACGAGCTTAAAACAAGGCCAAATAAACAAGCGGAAAGTGGCGATTAAACATTCCCAGGCAGGTATGCAACGAGAACCAGATCGCTTAATCACGCCCACCACGACGTCTGCCATGCCTGCCCTCGGGGTAAATATCGCGCCCGGCATCGCGCACGTCGCGCCGCAACTGAAGCCTGTCTTCTTGCGACATGCGCTCCCTTCTTTCTCGAGGTTGATATTCAGCAGGCGCATCGTCCCGTTTTATCGAGCGCTCATCCCCCGCGCGTGCACGCGCTTCCAGCCCCATGGCACGATCCTCACCGCGCAAACCAGCAAGTTCGAGAAACCTGGAGGGTTGCGCAGTGGCAGTCAGGCTCACTAAGCATATCGACCCCGCCATGAGGCAGAGCCACATCCGATAAAATTTTCGCCGAATTGATTTCAATGTTGCTTTCATTAACCACTCCCAGCGCATTAATTAATTGAAATTCTAGCCCCGACATCGATGCATGAGTGTGACGCTTTGTAATTTTTTGTAAGCCTGGTGAGCAAACCCATGAGAATCCGGCTACGATTTGCTCCATGAATGAAGAACATGCCCCCAACAACAAAATTCTGGTAGTTGATGACGACTTGCGTCTGCGTCAGTTGCTGGACCGCTATCTCTCTGACCAGGGCTTCTCTGTCAAAGTGGTGCCTGATAGTGCAGGCATGAACCGCGCCATGGAGCGCGAACGCTTTGATCTCATCGTCCTTGATTTGATGCTGCCAGGCGAAGATGGCCTAGCGATTTGCCGCCGTTTGCGAGCTGAAAAAAATGAGGTGGCGATTATCATGCTTACCGCCAAAGGCGATGAAGTCGAACGTATTGTCGGCTTGGAAATGGGCGCCGACGATTATCTGCCCAAGCCTTTTAATCCGCGTGAGCTAGTGGCGCGAATTCATGCGGTGCTGCGTCGTCGCAGTGCCATGACCCCACCAGGAGCGCCTGCCACGACCGAAACCACGGTTCAATTTGGCAAGGTGCAAGTTAATTTAGCCACGCGCGAATTACATCGCAACATCGAAGACGACAAGGACATCGAGATCACTTTGCTGACAACTGGCGAATTCGGCTTGCTGCGCGTTTTACTGGAGCATCCTCGTCAACCCATGAGTCGCGACAAACTCATGGAATTAGCAAGGGGCCGCGAGTACGAAGTATTCGATCGCGCCATTGATGTGCAAATTTCACGTCTGCGCAAACTCGTCGAAGAGGATCCTGCCAAACCACGCTATATCCAAACGGTGTGGAGCTTAGGCTATGTGTTTATCCCTGATGGGGCCAAGCAAAGTCAATGACGGCAATCCCCGAGCGGGGAAAAGAGCAGCCATGTTTAATCTACTAAAAAAGCTATGGCCGCGCTCTTTGCTCTGGCGCACGTTTTTGCTCGTTGCACTGTTGATGCTGCTCTCCGTTGCTGCATGGTTTGCCATTTTTCATAGTTACGAACGCGAACCGCGTGCCCAACAACTCGCGCAAACGCTGGTCAGCGTAGCTAATCTCACACGTGCTGCCTTAATTTCAGCACGTGTTGACGCGCGTCCAGAACTCATCCGCGATCTATCTGACCACGAAGGCATCCATCTTTACCCCGCAGAAGTAGATGACCAGATAAAGCCTTTGCCAGATAATGCATTTTTGCAACGCGTAGAAACGCTAGTGAAATCATCTCTTGGCCCCAACACCCGCTTAGCGCTGGAACGTGAAGGCGAAGAGGCGCTCTTCATCAGCTTCCGCATTGACGATACCGCCGATGGCGAATACTGGCTGGCCTTGCCCAGTGATCGGCTGGCGCGGGTTTTACCCTTGAGCTGGATAGGCTGGAGCGCTGCTGCCTTGTTACTCTCGCTCTTGGGCGCATGGCTGATTGTTTTTCGCATTACGCGGCCACTCAAACTGCTGGAGCATGCAGCAAAAAAAATCGGCGCTGGCCAGACGCCGCCTCACTTGCCTGAACATGGGCCCACGGAGGTGGCCACAGTCAGCCACGCCTTCAATCAAATGAGCGCGGATCTGATCCAGCTTGATCAAGACCGCGCATTGATTCTGGCTGGCATTTCGCACGATTTGCGCACTCCGCTCACGCGTTTACGCATGGGCATCGAAATGACGACCGATGGTGCCATACGCGAAGGCATGGTTGCCGATGTCGAGGAAATGGATAAAACCATCGGCCAGTTTCTCGATTTCGCACGAGTCGACAGTGGCGAAACCCTGTCAGAAATCGACCTGAGCGCGCTGCTGACCGAACTAGCCACACAATACCAGCGGCGCGGGTTTACTGTCATTGCCATCCCACCAGCGTTGACCAGTGACAGATTCAAAACTTTTACCCTAGGACAACCGCAAGCCTTGCGCCGCGCGGTGGGCAATCTGATCGATAACGCACTGCGCTACGCTGGCCAAGAGCAATCTATTGAACTCACCCTCACTCGCGCAGAACGGATGCTGATTATCGACGTGAGTGATCGCGGCCCGGGCATACCTGAAGACGCGGTCGAGCGGATGAAACGTCCGTTTACGCGATTGGATTCTGCACGCAGCAATGCCACTGGCGCCGGCTTGGGCTTGGCTATTGTTGACCGCATTATTCGCACGCACAACGGCCGCCTGGATTTACTCCCTCGCCCCCAAAGGGGACTTATTGCCCGCATCACACTGCCTGGTTCGTGAACATGTCCACAAACAAGAATGCTTCCCCCATCGATGCTGCTCCGTATGCTTTGCTTGGTGGCGAAACAGCCGTACGTCATCTGGTGAAACGCTTTTATGAGTTGATGAACACCCAGCCAGAAGCACAAGGCATACGCCGACTTCATCCGCAAGACCTTGCCGGCTCAGAAGAAAAACTGTTCATGTATCTTTCCGGCTAGTTAGGCGGGCCACAACTGTTCATCGAAAAACATGGCGCCCCGATGCTGCGCCGACGTCATCTGCCATTTGCGATCAGCACCGATGAAGCGAGCCAGTGGATGAGTTGCATGCGCCAAGCGCTGGCTGAAACGTCGACTAATGCTGCCTTGCGTGCGCAACTTGATGTCGCGTTGACGGCGCTTGCCTTGCATATGCGTAACCGGCAAGATCAAGACACGTCTGTAACATAAATCGGCAACAAGCTTAATTGTCTGGTTATAACGAAAATACCTCCCGCGTTTCATAGTACGGATGCATCCCCTGCGGAATCGATTCGAGCAACACAAACTCGCGTACAGACCAGCTGAGCAGTGAGCCGAGACGCGGCAGTGATGGACACCGCACCCCGCGAGCAAGCGTCACATGTGGTACAAAATGTGGGGACGCCAGCGTCATAGGCAAGCCCGCTGCCAGTAAAGCACTCTTGAGCTGTGCCGCTAATACCCAAGGCAGCGCACCCGAATGCAACGCAGACCTCATCGCTAATAAATCCGAAAAAAGTTCCTGAAGGGACGCACCGCGCTGGCTCTGCTGACACGGCGGCAAACGGCAACCCGCCCAAAGCACACCGCCTTGTGGCCAAAAACCAAGACGATTGAGGCGCACGTGCAAATCCAGTTTGCCTTCACTTTCATATGCTGCCGCAACCGATGCAATAAATGCATCACTCACCGTGTGCGCGCACGCAATCATGGTATCCATCTGTACCGAGGTAACGCTGCCCATGAAAGCCAGCGTCAAATGCAGGTTGTGCACCGTCATAAGACGGCCACCGCCACGAGCCGCCACATGATGGCCTAAAGCAAGTAAATGCGAAGCAATTTCGTCATCAGGCAACAGCGCAAAAAACACGCGATGTTTATTTACCTCAGCATTCATGCTGTGCTTACCAGAAAAACTACCGCCTCGGCAGCGATGCCCTCGCCGCGGCCTGTAAAGCCCAGATACTCGGTAGTTTTGCCTTTGATATTGACTGCGGTCACGGCAACGCCCAGATCAGCGGCAATGTTTGCACACATCATCGCCACATAAGATGACACGCGTGGCGCCTGCGCAATGATCGTAGCATCGACATTACCCACCTGCCAGCCTGCATTTTTTACTGCTATTAGGGCAAGTCGCAACAAATGACGGCTATCAGCCCCCGACCATTGCATGTCGGTATCCGGAAATAGTCGTCCGATGTCACCCAGACCCGCAGCGCCGAGTAGCGCATCGGTTATCGCATGAAGTAACACATCGGCATCCGAATGCCCCAGCAATCCCTTCGGATAAGGTATTTCCACGCCACCCAGAATCAGCTTGTGGCCAGCCATCAGCGCATGCACATCAAAGCCTTGACCAATGCGAAAAGCAGGCGTCATCCTATCTCCTCATCGTTAAAAATCATTCAAAATGATTTCCGCTAGTTGCAGGTCGGCGGGATAAGTCACTTTGATGTTGTGCGTTAATGAGACCACCAGGCGCGGCGCCAAACCCAGTGCCTCGACTGCACTGGCTTCGTCGGTTATAACAGGCGCATCGCCTGCCATGTTGTTTATTGTTCCAAGCGCGCGCAATAACAAGCCATGCCGAAACATCTGTGGTGTTTGCGCTTGCCACAAATTTTCACGCGGCACCGTACCCACGCTTCGAGTAATCGTATCGCCTGACTCAACAGAAAAATCAGCCTGTTTTAAGGTATCTGCCACCGGTACAGCTAGCAAACCACCGACGGCATCGTCACCCACTTCAGCGATCAATTTTTCAACCAGGACGTCACTTAAACAAGGCCGTGCAGCATCATGCACGAGCACCCAATCTTCGGCAATATCACCCAGCATCACAACCATCATTCTTAGTCCGTTCAACACACTGTGCGCACGCGTAGCCCCCCCACAGCGCAGCACCTGTAATTTTGATCCTAAACTTGCCATCGCCTGATCAGACCACTCTTCTTTATCGTCTGTGGCCAATACCACGAATACCCGATCAATGGCCGAGTTTTTGCACAAGGCGCGTAATGCATGCCAAATCATCGTCTGGCCAGCCAAGGGAAGATACTGTTTAGGCGTTGTTTGTGCCACCCGCTGGCCTATGCCAGCTGCAGGAATCAATGCGTAATATGCCATGGCGCGATTCTATCCAATCGCGGTCGAACGCAGGCTGTGTGTTTAGCTTATCGCGCGATAAAACATTAAACCAGCCACGCCAATTACCAGCACCGCAAACAATCGTTGTACGACAGGCTGGGGCAAGTGACGAATCAATAGGCGGCCAAAAAACATGCCCATCGCTGTAGCAATGATAAACGGCAGCGCCACAGCCATCGAAAAATGATTCCCTTGCAAAACACTCACCATAATGCTGCCACTGCCTACCAGCGCGATCACCAGCAGCGATGTCGCTACAATGCCATGCATGCTGATGTCAGTAAGCTTGCGCAACGCAGGCACCAGCACAAACCCGCCGCCTACGCCAAGCAAACCGGTCAAGAAACCCGTGAAAGCACCAATCATCGTCATGATGGCTACTGTTTTGGCTGTCCATTGCAAGCGTCCGGTGTCCGGATTGATATGGCAAGGTGCCGTATCTTCATGACGTTCAGCGGTATGTTTTAACAAGCGAACAGCAACAATCAGCATCGTCAACCCAAACAGTGCGGCAAGCCACTGTGCCGAAACTCTTTGCGCGACGGCCAAACCCAGCGGCGTTATGGGAACCCCGGCCAACGCCATTAAAAATGCGGCCCGATAGCGCACCAGCTTATAGTAAAAGCCCTCGCCCGTGCCCAGCATGGCGGCACCCGTCACGGCCAAAAGACCTATGGGTGCCGCTTGCGCCACTGTCCACCCTTGACTGAAGACCAACGCGGGCACTGCCAGAATCCCACCTCCTGCACCAGTTAACCCCAGCACAATGCCGACGCATAGACCCAAAGTCAGTACAGTCAGCATGTAAAATTCGTTATTTCGCTGGCGGATTAGTCGCAGCAGCAGAAGCTACGGGTGGTTTTCGATTCGACTCGACTAATTCAAATAACACCATGCCGCTCAGCATGGCCAAAGCAAATATCCCGCCCTTGACTACCCCTGCACCAACCAAAACCAGTGCTGGTCCGGGGCAAATGCCAGCCAGCCCCCAGCCGATACCAAATAGCAAACTGCCAAGCACTAGCCGGCGATCAATATCGCGTGCAATTGGCATCTGCAGAGGCAAACCCAGCCATGATTGCGACCGCTTTCTGGCAAATAAGAAACCGATGCTTGCCACCAAAATACCGCCAAGCATCACCAAAGCCAGCGAGGGATCCCAGGCACCGGCGACATCAAGAAACCCATGCACTTTGGCCGGATTAGCCATACCCGAGATGATCAGGCCAAGGCCAAAAACAAGGCCAGCAATCAACGAAAAAAAGACGTTCATGGTTAATTGGCTCCAAGTAAATGACGCAGCACAAAAACAGTCACCATTCCACTACTCACAAACAGTAAAGTCGCCACAACAGAACGCGGCGATAAGCGTGAAATACCGCAAATGCCATGACCACTCGTACACCCCGCGCCATAGCGCGTGCCAATACCAACCAGCAAACCAGCCACAATGAGCAGCGGATAGCCGCTATCCACCTGAATTTCGGGCAGTGTAGCGAAAGTACCATACAGGACCGGTGCCAGTATTAGTCCAAAGACAAATGCAAAGCGCCATAATACGTTGCCCACCACAGGACGCAATATTCCGCCGATGATGCCGCTAATGCCAGCAATTCGGCCATTGATCAACATGAACAAGGCCGCTGCCGCCCCAATCAGCAAACCGCCGAGAAGTGCAGCGATGGGCGTGAAATGCATCGTATCTATGGTCATATAGCGCTCCCTTTGCATGATTTCCTCGTTGGTTTGGGACAGTAAAGTTGATATAACGTGGTCAAAATCATCAACACTTTTTGATCAGATACTCTGTAAAAAATGCGTTTGCCCTCCCGCCGCGTATCGACCAAACCCTCCGCGCGAAGCACAGTCAACTGTTGAGAAAGCGTCGGTTGCCGAATATCCAGCAGTTCTTCGAGCTCGCCCACCGAATACTCTCCCTGACTCATCTGACACAGCAATAACAAACGATCTTCGTTAGATAAAACACGCAGGACAGCCGCTGTTTCACCTGCCGCAGCGCGCATTGCAGAAATAGACAACATCACATCAGAGTTTTCAATTGCAGACATAACTAACCTCTTAATTTGTATCTAAACATTATACATGTTTATATAGTATTATATCAATGAAATTTCTTGCCACGCACAACGACGAAAGACTTCTATTCTATGGACCCGAAAATCCAATCATTTTATGACTCCACCACCGGCACGATAACCTATACGGTATTTGATGAACCTGGAGGGCACGCCGCTATTATTGATCCAGTCCTCGACTATGATCCAAAGTCAGGCCGTACCAAAACACACTTGGCCGATCAAGTTATTGACTTTGTACATCAGCAGCAATTGAGTATTGCCTGGATTCTTGAAACCCATGCGCATGCCGACCATCTGTCTGCCGCGCGATATCTGCAAACCAAACTTGGCGGGCGCATCGGTATTGGTGAGCACATTACCCAAGTGCAAAGTGTCTTCAAAAAAATGTTCCATCTAGAAGCCGACTTTGCCGTGAATGGATCGCAGTTTGATCACCTTTTTGCCGACAACGAAACTTTCCAGGTCGGTCACCTGACGGGCCGCGCACTCTTCGTTCCAGGGCACACGCCGGCAGATATGGCATATCAATTTAATGATGCAGTGTTTGTGGGTGATACGCTCTTCATGCCCGATGTTGGTTCTGCCCGCTGTGATTTTCCCGGGGGAAGTGCGCACACACTGTATCAATCCGTACAGCGACTGTTTGCGCTCCAACCCACGACACGACTTTTCATGTGCCACGACTATCCGCCCAACAGTCGCCATGCTGCATGGGAAACTACGGTTGCCGAGCAACGAAAAAGTAACATTCACTTGCGAGATACGATCAACGAAGCCGAATTTATTCGCGTTCGGCAAGCCCGCGATGCCACACTGGAAATGCCCGTACTCATTATTCCTTCAGTGCAAGTCAACATTCGGGCAGGCGATCTGCCGCCAGCTGAAGACAACGGTGTTCACTACTTGAAAATCCCCGTAAACACTTTGTAACTACAGGGTCCATGGGGATGGCCGGGCATGCGCCACGCAACGTGTTGTACCACCTCTGATAAATGAAGCATAATAATCGTCGAAAACTATTATGCAGCGCCATGTCACCAGCGTCGACTTTTTCGGTAGCGCATGGATCTGACCAGAGGAGAGACCTTCATGACGACCCCCAGCCATCCGGCGAGCGCTGCCGCCGCCGGTGGAATCAATTCCTTATCCGACACAGACCGCACTAGAAACCCCAACTCTGAGTCATCAACCTTACAGTCTTATCAGCATCTGTTTCGGCCCGGCTTTGTGCACCGCCGACTCTATGTCGATGAACAGATTTTTCATGACGAATTGCGTTACCTTTACGGCCGCACTTGGCTTTATATTGCGCACGAAAGCGAACTGCCACAGCCAAATGATTTCATCACACGCCGTGTCGGTGGCCGGCCGCTCATCATTACACGCAGTGCCGAAGGAAAAATTCATGCCCTATTCAACCGCTGCACGCACCGTGCTGCGATTGTCTGTCGCGAACCGCGTGGCAATGCCAAAGGTTTTATTTGCGGCTATCACGCCTGGACTTTCAATAACGAAGGTCACTGCACTTCGGTACCGCTTCGCCAAGGTTATGGAAAGACGTTCACTCTTGCCAGCACGAACTTGCAACACGTAGCCAGGCTCGATAGTTATCGCGGCTTCATCTTTGCAAGCTATAGTGCGGATGTTCCTTCATTATCCGAGCATCTGGGCGCAGCGGCTCGCCTGATCGATCAATGGCTTGATCGTGGTGAAAAAGAACCGGTTGTGGTGCGTAGCGGGTCCATGCCTTTTTTGGTGCATGCCAACTGGAAAACCATTTACGACAACGCAGGGGATGGCTATCACCCCCCGTTTTCGCACGAATCCATGCTCAAGATGTTTGCCCGCCGTTATGGCGATGTCGATATGAACTACTACGGCAGTGATTTTGATAAATCCCCGATGTATTCAAAAAACCTGGGCAATGGCCATACCTTTCTCGATCAACGTCCGGAGATGCATAAATTGTCCGCCTGGAAAAGGCAGCATGTCATGCCAGGCTATGAAGCCATGGAGAAAGCGCTGATTGAACGCTTTGGTGAAACCCGAGCGCTGGCCATGCTCGATACTGCCACTGGCTCGGGCATGAATCTGAACATCTTTCCCAATCTGCTGATCATCGGCAACCAGATTCAAATGCCGGAGCCTCTGGCAGCTAATAAAACACAATTGACCTGGTTTGCTACCACCCGAGAGGGAGCACCGGAAGAGATCAATGCCATTCGCATGCGCATGCAAGAAGACTTCCCTTCGTTTGGAGAAGTAGATGATTCCGCCAACTTTGAAGCCTGCCAAGAAGGCATGGCCTATGTACCCGAAATGGAGTGGATCGATATCCGTCGCCATCATGATACGGAGGTAGGCACGCCAGACCCGGCAGATCATTTGTGGCGGGAGCCAATGTCCTCCGATTTGCATATGCGGACCTACTGGCAACGCTGGCAAGAACTAATGAATGCAGGCGCAACCCAGGCGCTGAAAGCCAGGGGGGAATCGTCATGAGCAAAAAACACGCCACTGGTACTACACAGTTTGATCTAGGCTTTTATGATCGCATGGCCGCGCTTCTTGAAAAATGGAAGCATCTTGGCGAAATTCCCGTTGATCAAATCCCCTCACGAGAAGTAATCGATGAGATCACTCGCTTGCTTTATCTTGAGGCACGTCTGCTCGACCAGCATCGCTTGCGCGAATGGCTAGCTTTATTCTCCGCAGATGGCGCCTACTGGATTCCCGCAGATGTCGATTATCGTGACCCGCGGCATACCATTGCCTGGGAATTCAACGACCGGCGACGAATGGAAGAGCGTGTGGAACGGCTGGAAACTGGCCAGGCTTATTCGCAGATTCCACCCACACGTACTGTGCATCTGCTCAGCAATATTGAAGTCATGCTGGCTGAAGATGATACCCTTCACGCGTTATGTAATTTTCATATTCAAACACATCGTGGTCACGACACCCAGTCTCGCTGTGGCTGGTGTGGTTACGTGCTACGCAAGGAAAACGGGCACTGGAAAATCATGCTCAAACGGGTGAATTTATTCGATGCCGACCTGCCACAAGGCAATCTCTCATTTACCTTGTAAATCCGCTTTATCAAACGTCAAAAAAATCAAAATACGGAGAAATCATGGCAGACATCAACACAGAAGAACTTGCTCGCAAAGTCGCACTTACTGCGGTAGGACGTACTGATTTCATCAGCCGAACCCATATAGATGCGGTACCACGACGTGAGGCAGTTGAAAAAACTATCGCCTTGATAAAAAAGGAAAATATCGATGTTGTGCGTGTCTGTTTTGTGGACACGCAAGGTCAGGTGCGCTTGCATGCCATTCAAGCCCGTCATTTCGCGCAGGCCGCGCGCAACGGAGTAGCCTTTACCTCCGCTTTGCTGGCCATGGATAGCGCCAACCTGATTTATCAGAATGTATTTGCTGCCGATGGCGGCTTTGGCAATGCACTCATGGGGGGGGCAGGCGATATTCTTGCTTTGCCTGATCCGGCCACCTTCCGCATTTTGCCCTGGTCACCGAAAACAGCCTGGGTGCTCAGTGACATCTATCTGACGAATGGCGAGCGCTGTCCTTTCGATCCACGCTGGGCGATGCAAAAAGCCTGCGCCGCGCTGGAAGCACAAAATATGCGCTTTATCGGTGGTGCCGAGGTTGAGTTTCATGTCTTCAAAATTGCCGATCCGCATCTTGCCCTGGAACAATGCACTCAGCCAGGCAAGCCACCCAGTGTGACAGCGTTAAGTCACGGATACCAATATATGAATGATCAAATCACCGATGCCATGGAACCGATCATTCTGCCCCTGCGCAACGCGCTGCTAGATATGCAGTTGCCCGTCCGCACACTGGAAACCGAATGGGGGCCAGGGCAGTTGGAAGTGACGCTTGATCCACTGGTCGGCGTTGACGCTGCCGATGCCATCATCATGCTACGCACCACGATCAAGCAGGTTGCGCGACGCATGGGGTATGTCGCGTCATTCATGGCCAAGCCGAATCTGCCGAACATTTTTGCCATTGGCTGGCATTTACATCAATCGCTGGCTGACAAAACGACTGGCAAAAACCTGTTTACAGCCGATGACACATTGCTGTCGGATACCGGTCGCTATTATGTCGGCGGCTTGCTGCAGCATGTTCGTGCAGGGGCTGCTTTTTCCAACCCTACCATCAACGGCTATAAACGCTTGAATGCCAATCCGCTCTCACCCAAACGCGCCGTCTGGTCGATAGATAACAAAGCCGCCATGTGCCGGCTGGTTGGTGGCCAGGGAGATCCAGCAACCCGCATTGAAAATCGCATCGGTGAACCGGCAGCCAATCCTTACCTCTATATGGCGAGCCAGATCTTCTCTGGACTGGATGGCATTGCGCAGAAAAAAGACCCTGGTCCGCCACTCAATGACAACCCCTATGCACAAACACATCTTGAAGCCATGCCCGCCAGTCTGCTCGAAGCCATAGACTCGCTTGCAACCGCTGACGTGTTCAAGAAGACCATGGGAGAAGACTTGGTTAACCATTTCATCGGCCAGAAAAAACATGAAATCGGCCGTTTCATGGCAGCCGTGACCGACTGGGAACATAACGAATATTTCGAGATGTTTTGATGAAATCTAAGCTGCCAGCGATTGAGGTATTTTGTTTTGCGGAAGGGGGCACATTAGGCACATTGGCACCCTTGCTAGAAACGCGGCAAATCTCTTTTAACCTACATCGGATTCGTGCACCGCAGGATGTACCCGAGACGATTCATCCCGCTTCAGCACTGATTGTCATGGGCGGCCCGATGAGTGCCAATGACTCACTGCCATGGATTCCGCCCCTGCTGGCGCTGTTGGCCAAAACCATCAAAGACGACATCCCGGTGCTGGGCATCTGTCTTGGCGCACAACTCATGGCACGCTCACTCGGCGCCGAGGTCTATCGAAATCCTCAACGCGAAATGGGATGGGGCAATGTCGAATGGGTCAATGCGACAACGGACAACCAGCCATCAGCCAATAAGCCTTCTGCAGTGAATGCCTTAATACCCCAAGCAACGAAAAAGCACTCGTTACCCGTTTTCCACTTTCACGGGGAAACGTTTGGTATCCCACAAGACGCACAACATCTGCTGACATCGCCGCATTGTCTTCATCAGGGATTCACCACACGTCGCAGTTTGGCATTGCAATGTCATATCGAGCCCAGCGCCGAGATGATTACCGCCTGGACAAAAAAAGAAGCCCCCATAAAAAAAGATCCCGCAAGACCGCAGATGCAAACACAGGAAGGCATTCTGCGTGATCTGCCCAGCCGCTTATCTGATCTGGCAGTCAGCGTTAATACCCTATTTTTGTCCTGGTTAGGGCAGCTGTTCGAAAAGCCTCGTTAAGCCTGCGCCATCCAGCTAACAAGCAAAGGCGCACACAGGATATAGATCACTGTCGTCGCCGTCATTGCCGTGCCAAACAACTCGGTATCCAGCTTGAAGCGATCACATAAGGCAACGCCAACGGCAACTGGTGGTGCAGCAGCCGTCAGTAGCGTCGCAGTAAGCACGGGACCGGTCAACCCAATCCAATGACCCACTGCAAAAGCCAGCGTCACGCTAAGGAAAAGTTTTAACCCAACCACAGGCAGTAATAAACTCCACCGCATGTCGCGCCCGATGCGCAAAGTCATACCCACCATCAACAATAACAATGGCACGGCAGCAGCACCCAAAAGATGCAAAGTTTTCATGATCTGTTCGGGGATGGGGACCTCTGCATAACGCAATATCAGCGCGATCGCCATAGCCCAAAAAGGCGGCAATAACAGCAGCTCTCGACCCAGCCTGCCCCCGGCAACACGCGTACCAAAATGCGCACTCAACATCACCCCGATAATCCATACAAAGGGCACTGCGGCCAGTAAATCGTATATCACGGGGATATCTCGTTGAGCAGTGCCAACCAATGCGGCGACTGTCGGCAGGCCAACCCCCATGCCATTACCAAAGGCACTGGCAAGAATAAGCGCGCCGACCTGCGCCCGCGTCACGGATTTCATTCGCAATAAAATCGTATAGAGCAACAGGCCAGTTATCAGCACAACCGCAATCGTGACATTGCCTGTGAGCGGTACTTGATACAGTTCTTCTTTCAAAGTAGATGTCAGCAACACCTCCATGATCAAAGCCGGTGCAACAAAATTGATAATCAGCGTGCCCAGCACTGCCCGAACCTGAATGGGCGGCAAATTGGCAGGCTGAGCCTGTCGCCAAAACACGCCCAGCGCCAGAATCAATAGAAGAGGAATCAGTTGTTGGTACATGGCGTAAAAAATATTAACGGGTCAAATGCGCTGACACAAGAGGAAAACAGAGAACGAGAAAGGCACTAGTGGCACACGCATGAACTCAATAAAAGCTACTCGGCACCGTATCACCAGCGCCGAGTTTTCGAGCTATTTACGACGACAACGCAGCGGTACCTTCGATCTCGATACGCAACCCGGGAAAAGCCAGGCGCTGCACACCGACCAGCGTGATCGCAATGGGCGGGTCTTGCGGCAAATAACGCGAACGAACCTCACGAATTTGCGCAAGATCAGCGGGATCAAGATCAACAACAAAAATCGTCACTTTGACCAAATCACGAAAAGTGGCACCCGCCGCATCAAGCGCATGACCGAGGTTTTGCAGCGTTGCTTCGAGCTGGGCAAATAAATCTCCGGGCGCGATGACTTGTCCCGTTGCATCCAGCGCAACCTGCCCTGAGATAAAAACCCAGCGTTGCGCGCCTTCAACCGCCAAGGCATGAGTAAACGCCTTGGCGGGTACGAGCGCTGATGAGTTACAAGCGGTGACTTTAACCATATCAGACAACCTGTAATTGAAGTTTTATAGACTTCATTTCCTGGGTTTCAAGATAAAGGTGGCAAGCGCAGGCATCAGGAAGATAGCCCCGAGCATGTTCACAAAAAACATGTACGCCAGCAAGACACCCATATCTGCCTGGAACTTTAAACTCGACCAAAGCCAGGTAGCTACGCCCACACTCATGGTGATCGAAGTGAAGATCACTGGCACACCCACTTCTCTTAACGCATTCGCATAAGCCTCTTTAACGCTGAGCCGGTTATTCATGTGCGCTAACAATCGAGCAATAAGG
>SCUZ01000030.1 GCA_004322535.1 Rugosibacter sp. | reverse complement strand
GGCAACAGATGCGCCACCGCGAGCTTCATCACGCGGGCGGATTTAACCACCTGCGGCAAAAACATCTTGCCTGCGCCGAACAAATCGCCCACCACGTTCATGCCCGCCATCAGCGGCCCTTCGATGACGGAGAGCGGCGGTTTGCCCGCATCCATGAGTGTGGCGCGGCATTCTTCGGTATCCAGCACGATGTAGTCGGTAATGCCTTTCACCATCGCATGTTCGAGGCGTTTTTCTACTGTGTCTTCGCGCCAGGAAAGATCAACCACCTGTTCCCTCGCTTGTCCCTTGACCGTGGTGGCAAACTCGACCAGCGTTTCGCCTGGATTGCGGCCATCAGCAGCTTGGCGGTTGAGTACCACATCTTCCACTTTTTCACGCAGTACGCGGTCAAGATCGTCATACACGCCCAACTGCCCCGCGTTGACAATGCCCATGGTGAGCCCGGCCTTGACTGCGTGATAAAGAAACACGGTGTGAATCGCTTCACGCACGGAGTCGTTACCACGGAACGAAAATGACACGTTGGAAACGCCGCCAGAGGTGCGCGCGTGCGGCAGGTTGTCTTTGATCCAGCGCACGGCGTTGATGAAATCCACCGCGTAGTTATCGTGCTCGGGAATGCCGGTGGCGATGGCAAAAATGTTGGCGTCAAAAACGATATCTTCGGCCGGAAAACCGTCAGCGACCAGCAAGTCATACGCGCGTTTGCAAATTTGCGTTTTGCGCTCGAAAGTATCGGCCTGGCCTTGTTCGTCAAAAGCCATGACGATCACCGCTGCGCCATAGCGCCGCGCCAGCCGTGCCTGGTCGAGAAATTTCGACTCGCCTTCTTTCATCGAGATGGAATTGACAATGCCCTTGCCCTGAATGCATTTCAGGCCAGCCTCGATCACCTCCCACTTCGAGGAATCGAGCATGATCGGCACTTTGCAGATGTCCGGCTCGGAACCAACGAGATGGAGGAACTTCACCATCGCCGCCTGCGAGTCGAGCATCGCTTCGTCCATGTTGATATCAATAACCTGCGCGCCATTTTCGACTTGGCTACGCGCGACCGCTAACGCATCATCAAAGCGGCCTTCGAGAACCATGCGGGCGAAGGCTTTTGAGCCCGTAACATTCGTGCGCTCACCCACATTCACGAACAAGCTGTCATTGTTGACATTGAAAGCCTCCAACCCTGATAAACGCAGCGAAAAATCGGCGCTGACAGGACGGCGCGGCGGGCAGTTTTTCAACACCTCAGCCATGGCGCGGATGTGATTCGGCGTGGTGCCACAGCAACCACCGGCGATATTGATAATGCCCGCTTCACCCCATTCGCGGATTTCTTCAGCCAGCATCTCTGGCGTTTCATCATAGCCACCAAACGCATTCGGCAAACCGGCATTGGGGTGCGCAGAAACGAAACAATCACACAGGCGCGAAATTTCGACCACATACTGACGCAGTTCTTTTGCTCCCAGTGCGCAATTAAGACCAAACGACAACGGCTTGACATGGCGCAGCGAATTCCAGAAAGCCTCCGCCGTCTGGCCCGAGAGCGTGCGGCCGGAGGCATCGGTAATGGTGCCGGAAATCATCACCGGCCAGCGCCGACCCGCTTCGTCGAAAAACTGCTCAATGGCGAACAACGCGGCTTTGGCGTTCAGCGTGTCGAAAATGGTTTCGACCAGCAAAATATCCGCGCCGCCTTCTGTCAAGCCGCGGGCAGACTCAATGTAATTGGTAACGAGCGCATCAAAAGTGACATTGCGCGCGCCCGGATCATTCACGTCTGGCGAAAGCGACGCCGTGCGCGATGTGGGTCCCAGCACCCCGGCGACAAAGCGCGGTTTATCCGGCGTGGAAAACGCGTCCGCCGCCTCACGCGCCAGGCGCGCTGCGGCCACATTCAACTCAAACGCAATATCCGCCAAACCATATTCCGCTTGCGAGACACGCGTGGCGTTGAAGCTGTTGGTCTCGAGAATATCCGCGCCCGCCTCGAGATAGGCGATATGAATATCGCTGATTACCTCGGGCCGCGTCAGACACAACAGATCGTTATTGCCTTTCAGATCTTTAGCATGCGCGGCAAACCGTGTGCCACGATAATTCGCCTCTTTTAAGCCATGCTGCTGCACCATGGTGCCCATGGCGCCATCGAGAATAAGAATGCGCTGCGCGAGTAGTTCGCGCAATTCGTTACTACGGTCAGGTTGCTGATGGCGGCTAACGGTCACGTGGTTCTCCAATTCATGACCGGGGTGGGGAGCGGTGCTGCAATGCTGCAATACGGCTGTTCGGCTCACACACAACCCGGCAGAAAATTTCCAGGGTAGGTGAGCGCCGTTGAAAACAGGTTCCGAGCCTAGGGTTTGAGCCATACGGCCCTACCTTGCAGCGCTCCTCGGAAACAGGATTGCGATTATATACCGGCGGAGATCTCAGTCGATCAGATACGCGCCAGCGTTAATCGTCGTTCGACTAAGTAAGCCAACCCCAAAACTTATTTTTAACAGGTGTTGACACCAATGCAATAATATGAGAAATTGTTGCATCGCAACATAATTTGAAAGGAACATGCCATGTTACCCATTGATGAAGTACAAGCCAAAACCCAAGAAGTCATCGCCAATACTGTCGAGCTAAACGAAACTGTAGTGCACGGTGCTGTCAAGGCGACAGAAGAGGTCGGTGTTTTTTATAAAAGGATTATTGAAGGAAAACCAACCGATCACTACCACATCACCAATGCCTTCAAAAGGATACTGGCAAACAATATTGCCGCAGCGCAGCAATACTTCAGGTCTTTTCAGGCTTGATGGTGACACACCGTGAAAACTGCTGGCTTGAGCCGCGCTAGAAAGTCGCTCAAGCCAGCATCAACTTTGTTGCTACGGCCCTTAATCGCGGCAAGTTGGCCTAGCCAATCATGCTGTAGCCGCCAGATACGGACAGCACCTGCCCCGTAACGTGGCTTGCGGCTTTGGACGACAAAAATACTACAGCATTGGCCACATCGATTGGCCGCCCGACTTTCTTCAAAGGCAAGGCGCTGGCTACCTTTTCCAGCTGCTCGGGGGTGAACATGCCGGCGGGGTCGGACCACATGCTGGTGCTGCCACATCTTCCGCTTCTTCTGGATACGCCAGGGCAAACCCCATTGCAGCGGATGCCCTAACGCCCATTTTCTCTCGCGATGGTTTTCATGCAGCTGTTGATCGCCGCTTTAACCCCACCGTACACGGCTTCTTTCGGTTCCCCCTTGCCAACTCGCATCCGGGCTGATCGAGACGATGGCGCCGGACTGCTGCTGGTCAATATCGCCGATGGTAATGTCGCACCTTCAAGCATAAATCAGCATGATGCCGCGCCCGATATTGGGTGCGCCGCCGGTAATGATGACTGATTTGCCTGCCACATCAAGATCCATTATTTTTTCTTGTTAAAAACAACTTATGTTATTCAAACCGTCGGTGCAGCAATCACCACACCCTCATCCAGCAAAGCCTGTACTTCATTTGCATCATACCCATGCGCTTCTAGGATTTCTCGGGTGTGCTCGCCAAACGCAGGCGAGGGGCTGGTGATATTGCCCGGCGTGCGCGAGAGTTTTAGTGGAATGCCCGTGCCTGTGTAAGTGGCCGTCGTGATCGCCATTTTGCGGTGCAGTGTGTGCGGGTGCGTCAGCACT
>SCUZ01000029.1 GCA_004322535.1 Rugosibacter sp. | reverse complement strand
GATTTGCACGGAGAGAGCCACCATATAACGCGGCACACCCATGTCCAGCAGGCGGATAGGCGTCGATAAGGCATCATTGGTATGCAAAGTCGAGAGCACCAAATGGCCGGTCATGGAAGCACGCATGCCGATTTCCGCCGTATCCTGATCGCGCATTTCGCCGATCAATACGATGTCTGGATCTTGGCGCAAGGCTGAGCGCAATACGCGGCTAAAGGTCAGATCGATTTTTTCATGTACCTGCACCTGGTTGATGCCCGGCAGCCGATATTCAACCGGGTCTTCCACCGTGATGATTTTCTTTTCCGGTGTGTTCAGGGCATTGAGTGCGGCATACAGCGTGGTGGTTTTTCCTGAACCGGTGGGGCCGGTGACCAGCACAATGCCGGAGGGTCGATTGATCGCGTGGCGGAAACGTTCGAGAATATGCGGTGGCATGTGCAACCGATCTAAATGCAGCAAACCTGTGTTCTGTGCGAGCAAACGCATTACAACCGATTCGCCATGCTGGGTCGGCATGGTCGAGATGCGGATATCAATCGCTTCATTGCGCAGCTTGATGTTGAACCGGCCATCTTGCGGCAGGCGTTTTTCAGAAATATCCAGACCGGACATTAGTTTGAGGCGCAGGACGAGTGCGGTAGAAATTTTTGCATCGGCTTCTGTCTGAATGCGCAATACACCATCAATGCGGAAACGAATGATGAGCGAAGATTCTTGTGGTTCGATATGGATGTCGGAGGCGCGCAGTTTCAGCGCTTCTTCAAACACGGTATTGAGTAGCTTGACGACAGGTGCATCTTCAGCGCCTGCGGTGAGACCGAGCAGGTTGCCAAACTCGGCTGGCATATCGGATAAGTCCGCCGTGAGTTCTTTGGCCAGGCCAGAAATTTCTTCGGTGCGGGTATAGACACGATCAATGGTGCCCATCAACTGGCTTTCTGTGACGACTGCCAGGTCAATGTCTCGCTTGAGTAGTCGTGCCAAATCATCAAAAGCAGCCAGATCGGTCGGGTCGGCCATGCCAACCAGCAACATGTCGGCACGTTCGCTCAACACCAGCGCACGCAAGCGCCGCGCTTGGCTTTCCGGTAACAGGTTAATGTGTTCTGGTTTAGGATTGAATTGGCGTAGATCAATGAAGTCTGCACCCAATTGACGCGCCAGGGCAGTGGAAATGCCTTCTTCCGTGACGTAGTTGCTTTCTACCAAAACACGCCCTAATTTGCGTCCGGTGCGTTTTTGTTCATCGAGCGCGTGCTTTAATTGTTCGGCAGTGATAAGACCCTGCTGTACAAGCAGATCACCCAAACGAATCTTTTCTGGGCGGGCCATTAAATGGTCTCCAAAGGGTTTATTTGGCGATATTACACGAAGTCTTTTCGCCAATCATCTGATTATTTAGGAAAATATTGTATTTTTTGGAGAGTATGCCATTGTTCCATGTGATTCTAGTAGCCCCTGAAATACCACCCAACACAGGCAATGTCATTCGTCTGTGTGCTAATGCCGGGGCGCGTTTGCATCTGGTGGAGCCGCTCGGTTTTGATCTTTCTGCAGCGCAGTTGCGTCGCGCCGGAATGGATTATCTCGACCTGGCCATTGTTAGCGTGCATGCCGATTGGGCAGCTTGTCACGAGATGCTCAAGGCGGAAGGTGCGGGGCGGCTGTTTGCTTTGACCATCAAGGGGACGCGTTCCTATGCCGGTAGTGGAGTCGGCAATGACACCAGCCCCGACTTTTCACCGGCTGATGCATTTGTCTTTGGCTCAGAGTCGAGCGGATTGCCTGCCAATGTACTGGCCGATATTACCCCGGAAAATCGTCTGCGGTTGCCAATGATGCCTAGCAACCGCTGTCTGAATTTATCGAATACCGTGGCCATTGTGGTGTATGAGGCCTGGCGCCAAAACGGGTTTGCGGGCGGATCGTAATTGGACTATTGCTGAACTGCCTGCTTGGCAATTCAGCGCTGGCTGGAATGCTTACTCGGTGCGCGCGTCACGTGCCATGAGCTGATGCACGGTCTCACGGGGGCTAATGCGGCCATCCAGTAGCCCCGCCACCGCAGTGGTGATGGGCATGTCGATGCCCATGGCTGCGGCACGTTGCGCGACTTCACGGGCAGTGAAAACGCCTTCGGCCACGTGGCCTAAGGTATTTTGTATGGTAGTGAGGTTTTGGCCTTCGGCGAGCAATAAACCCACGCGCCGATTGCGCGATAAATCGCCCGTGCTGGTAAGAATCAGATCGCCCAGGCCGGTGAGCCCGGTGAAGGTTTCGCGCCGGGCACCGAGCGCCACACCAAAACGGGTGATTTCCACCAGGCCGCGCGTTAGCAGCGCGGCGCGCGCATTGTGTCCCAAGCCCAGGCCATCGCTCACGCCAGCGGCAATGGCCATGACATTTTTAACTGCCCCGCCGACTTCAGCGCCGGTGAGGTCGGCATTGGCATAAATACGCAGATTGCCGCCATGCAGCGCATGCGCGATGTCCGTGGCAAAAGTCATATCGGTCGCGGCCAAGGTTAATGCTGTGGGTAAGCCGCAGGCCACTTCAAAAGCAAAGCTGGGGCCTGTGAGTGCGCCCCAGAAGGATGTTGGTGGTGTATCGGCAGCGCTGGTCGCAGGATTCAAGACGTCTGTTACCACTTGATGTGGCAGCTTGCCGGTCATGGCTTCCAGCCCTTTGCAGACCCACAAAAAACGTCGCGGGGCAGGTGTTGCCGAAGTGCCCAGTTGCCGCAGTTGTTCAAGCAATGGCCGCAAACCAGCGAGTGGCACAGCAAGAATCAATAGTTCGGCGGAGGCAACGGCGGTGTTGAAATCACCCGTTACTTGCAATGCTTCGGGAAACGGACAGTCAGCCAGGTAACGCGGGTTTTCACGACGCGTGTTCATCAACGCGACTTGTGCTGCATCGCGCGCCCACAGCCAAACATGATGGCGCGGTGCGAGGGCAATGGCTAACGCGGTACCCCATGCGCCGGCGCCTAAAATGGCTATTTTCATGCAGTGTGCTCGACTCTAGTACGTTGCTTGACGGGCCGACTCGATGACACATTTCATCACAAGCCCCACACCTGTACCGACTTGATAAAGCCCTGTTGTCCATCGCGGTGTTTTACCTTGGCCCATCCACCGGGCAACGCTTCGAGCAGGGTGAGAACAACATCGCGCTCGGCTTCAAACACGAGGGTGGCTTTATCGTCAGCCGCAGCACGAATTTGCGCACGATCTGCAATCACCATGACTTGGCGGGTTTCGCTGAGATATTTTTTTTCTATCCAGGCAAGATCGCCTTTATTGTCACGCACCTTGACCCAGCCTTCCAGACTGATGACGCGCTCTACCGGTGTGCCGGGATTAATGACAAACAAGGGCTTGGCTTTACTTGACGGCGCATCAAATAAAACAGCTGGTGCCGCGACAGAAAGAAAATCCAGTGCAAACGCCGGTGGCACGATGAGGACGCAAAACAGGGTACCGGCAATCGCTACCGCCTTGCGCCATATATCTTTGCAGCGTATCACCATCGCCGACTATTGCAGGGAAGCGGGTGCAGCATTGGTGGCAGCGGCTTGTTCAGCAGCACGTTGCTGATACATTGCTTCGAAATTCACCGGAGCAAGAATCACGGGCGGAAACCCTGCACGATTGACGGCATCCGAAATGGTCTCGCGCACATAGGGGAACAAGATGTTGGGACAGCCGACAGCTAGCACAGGCTCCATCTCTTCGTTTGGCACATTTTTAATTTGGAAAATGCCCGCTTGGGCGGCTTCAACCAAAAAGAAAACTTTGTCTTCCTTTTGGGCTGTCACGGTAACCGTCACCACGACTTCAAATACGCCATCGCTAACGTCAGTGGCGACAGTTTGAATCTGTACAGAAATCCCGGGCGCTTCACGCTCCAGATAAATCTGCGGTGCATGTGGTACCTCGACAGAAAAGTCGCGCACATAAATTTTTTCGATGGTAAAAACGGCTTGTTGATCGCTCATGGCAGGGTCAGTGAATATTTAAAAAAGTGGAAAATCAAGAAGCCAGCAAAGCGTCAAGGCCGCCTTGCTGATCAAGGGAAAAAAGCTCATCAAATCCACCTATGTGGGTAGTGCCAATATAAATTTGCGGCACGCTGCGGCGGCCGGTTTTTTGCATCATTTCTTCGCGTAGCTCTGGTTTAAGATCAACCCGCACTTTCTCGATATCTTTAATGCCTTTACGCAACAATAGTTGCTCGGCGCGTACGCAATACGGACACACTGCGGTTGAATACATGAGTACTTTGGCCATGACGCGATTATCCTGTTAGTTGGCTGCGAATTCATTTCATGGTGAGAGGAAGTTTCGCCTCCCGCCAACTGGTCATGCCACTGGCCAGGGTGAAGACTTTTTCAAAGCCCGCTTTTCGTAAAGTGTTCGCGGCGGCTGAAGAGCGGTTGCCCGAGACACAGCAAATAATCAGCGGGCGTTTCTTGAATTTTTCCAGCTCGATCATTCTTTCTCGTAATACAGGCATGGGAATATGACGGGCGCCCGCGATGTGTCCATTATTCCACTCGCCACTTTCGCGGACATCAATCACTACCGCGTTTTCGCGATTCATCAGCAGTGTGGCCTGACTGGGTGTGAGCGCTTGGCTGCCACCGTTCTTCAACATGGGCCACAGCAACATGCCGCCCGAGGTGATGGCAAGGGCGACCCACATCCAGTTATGTTGCAAAAATTCCATGAGCGATCTATTTCCTTATTGTCTGTGTAATGCGTGGTCATGCGTTATTCAACGCAAAATGGCTTAAATCCATAAGCGATGCATTGTAACCTGCCCGAGGTAATCGCTTCTGCCTTTGTCGTTGCGCCGCACGCTAAAATGGCCTTTTTAATGAACGGGAAGCTTCATGTACAAAATTGTTCTTCTTCGCCATGGTGAATCCGTCTGGAACCAGGAAAACCGCTTTACCGGCTGGCATGATGTCGGGCTGACAGCCAAAGGCATGGCAGAGGCACAAGCCGCTGGCCAGCTGTTGCGTCAAGAAGGGTATGCGTTTGATCTGGCCTTTACCTCGGTTTTGCGCCGCGCGATCAAAACACTATGGACAGTGCTCGAAGAACTCGACCGCATGTGGATTCCCGTATGCCATTCCTGGCGGCTGAACGAGCGGCACTATGGCGCTCTGCAAGGCCTGGATAAAGCAGAAACGGCGGCCAAATATGGCGACCAACAAGTGTTGATCTGGCGGCGCGCCTACGACACGCCCCCGCCACCGTTGGCTGACGGCGACCCCCGCCTGTCGGTGGATGATCCGCGGTATGCCAGTATTCCGGTGGCCGAGTTGCCACGCACCGAGTGCCTGAAAGACACTGTCGGGCGCGTGCTGCCCTTCTGGAGTGATACCATTGCACCGAGCATCAAGGCGGGGAAAAGCGTGATTATTGCTGCGCATGGCAATAGCTTGCGCGCGTTGATCAAATATCTCGATCAGGTATCGGATGACGATATTGTCGGCATCAACATTCCCACCGCCCAGCCGCTGGTGTATGAGCTGGATGCTGATTTGAAGCCGATTTGTCACTATTATCTTGGTGATCAAGACGCCATCAATGCAGCCATTCAGGCGGTAGCGAATCAGGGTAAAGCCAAAGGGTGAAGCCTGATCTGGGCAAAATCCGCCATGCGGGTGGAATAATATCGCTGGCGTTATGCTTTCTGTCTGCAGCGGCATATTCCACGGCCAGCCGGGCGGCACCTGTTGAAGCGAAAAAACACACACTTGATTCCGTGCGTGCGCGAATTGAATCGCTGCGCCGGGATATGTCCAAAACAGAAAAATCAAAACAGGATGTTAGCGAACAGTTGCGCGCAACGGAAACGGCTATTTCCGATACCAATCGGCGCTTGCAGCAGCTCGCGCAAGAGCGTCACGCGGTGGAAGAAAAGCTGACCGCGTTGCAAGCACAGATCAAACGCCTGGAGCAGCAAACCTCAGCGCAACAAAGCCATTTGGCGCAGTTGTTGAATCGTCAATTTATTAGTGGCGATGCTGATGCTTTAAGCATTCTTCTGGCAGGGCGTGACCCGAATTTCATTGCTCGCGACCAGTACTTCCTGACTCAACTGTCGCGTGCAAAAGCCGATTTGGTGCAACAACTGCGCACCACAGTCAGTGAGCGGCAACACCTGACCGCAGCCGTGCTTGAGCAGCAAACGCAGTTGACCGAGATTGCGCGTCGCGAACAGGAAAGCCGCAGTCAATTACAGATGCGTCAACAGCAACGTGCGGCCACATTGGCACAACTGGCAGAACGCCTGCGCGGGCAGAAAACCGAGATTGCCCGTTTGCGCCGTGATGAGCAGCGCTTGACGAACGTGATTGCCGCTCTTGCGGCGGCGGCACGCAAGGAGGCAGCGAAGGTGGTTGCAAGAGAGGCCGCAAAGGCAGCGGGGACGAAAAAAACTGCGACACAACCAAAAGTCGGCGCTGGTAATACGGCAAGCCCTCCCTCTGAGAGCCCTGTCTCTCCTGGCAAGTCGTCCGCTGCTCGCAGCTACGACCCAGGCCAGGTGAGTGGTGCGTTTTCAGCATTGCGTGGCAGACTGCGCATGCCGGTTTCCGGGCAGATTGTCAGCCGTTATGGCAGCGCCCGTGCCGAGGGCGGCACGACCTGGAAAGGTCTTTTCATACGTGCAACAGAGGGCGAACCCATTCACGCGGTGGCTGCCGGCAAAATTGTCTTTGCCGAATGGTTGCGCGGATTTGGCAATTTATTGATTATTGACCACGGGAATGATTTTTTATCCGTGTATGCCAACAATGAATCATTGCTGGGCGCCGTGGGGGCAACCGTTACCGCGGGCCAGTCGATTGCCACAGCGGGTAATAGCGGCGGACATCCTGACCCGGGTTTATACTTCGAACTGAGGCATCGGGGACGAGCGTTCGATCCCTTGAAATGGATTGGCACACGCTAATCCGCCGCTTTTGGACGCAAACACGGACACATTCATCTACAGCTTACGGAGTCATTATGCGCAGTACCCTGCAAAAAATTGGTTTGCTCACCGCCGGTCTTCTCGCGGGCATTTTTGTCAGCCTCAACTTTTCGGCCAGCGCGGGCAAGGATGCCGCAGTGTCAGCCTTGCCGATTGAGGAGCTGCGCAGTTTTGCCGATGTGTATGGGGCGATCAAGCAGGGCTATGTTGAGTCCGTGGATGATAAAACCCTGATCACGCATGCCATCAGCGGCATGCTGGCAAACCTTGATCCGCACTCGGCGTATCTGGACGCCGAAGCATTCAAGGAAATGCAGGTCACAACCCAGGGCGAGTTTGGTGGCCTGGGGCTGGAAGTGGGGATGGAAGATGGCTTGGTTAAAATTGTTTCGCCCATTGAAGATACGCCTGCTTACAAAGCAGGCTTGAAACCAGGAGATCTCATCATCAAGCTGGATGACACGCTGGTGAAGGGGCTGACCCTGACCGACGCGGTGAAAAAAATGCGTGGCAAACCCAAAACGCAGATTCGTCTGACGGTATTTCGCAAGGGGGAATCCAAGCCGTTTGAAGTCACGCTGACGCGCGAAAAAATCAAAGTGCAAAGTGTTAAATCCAAAGCGCTGGAAGGCGGCTATGGTTATCTGCGGATTACCCAGTTTCAGGATGAAACCAATGCCGATGTGGCCAGGCATCTCGAAAAACTGGTGAAACAGGAAAAAGACGGGCTCAAAGGCCTGGTGCTTGATTTACGTAATGACCCTGGTGGTTTGCTGACTGGGGCGATTGGTGTTTCAGCGGCCTTTTTGCCGCCAAAAACACTGGTGACGTCAACCGAGGGGCGCACCGAAGATGCCAAGCGCCGCTTTACCGCCAGCCCGGAAGATTACCTGCGCGGCACCAAGGATGACTATATGAAAAATCTGCCGGCCCAGATAAAAACCTTACCCATGGTGGTGCTGGTCAATGGTGGCTCGGCTTCAGCTTCGGAAATTGTCGCGGGGGCTTTGCAAGATCACAAACGTGCGATCATCATGGGCACGCAAACTTTCGGCAAGGGCTCCGTGCAGACGGTGTTGCCGCTCTCCAACAACACGGCCATCAAGCTCACCACGGCGCGCTACTACACACCTTCAGGCCGCTCGATTCAGGCCAAGGGCATCACGCCGGATATCGTGGTGGAAGAAACAGCCAACGGCGAAGCGTATGAACGTTTGCGCGAAGCTGATCTCGAGCGGCATCTTGCCAATGACAAAGACAAGAGTGTCGATGTAAAACCGGAAAGCAGGCCAGACAAGCCGGAAAATAGGCCGCACGTCAAAAACGGCAAGAAAAACAAAACGGACGAAGAGAATGATGCGACACGTGCACCAATGGAGTTTGCCTCGAAAGACGATTACCAACTCGCGCAGGCAGTGAATTTGTTAAAAGCGCTGCAGATTCTCAAGCGCTGATCACGAAAGGCAACATGTGAGCAAAATGACCCCCGCAAAAGCGCGTGAACTGCGTGATGCGGGCGGTCATCGGCCACGCCCGGGCATGTTTGTGCCGCAGCCCGGCACGCGCAAGCATCGCGTATTACGCTTCGATGCGAAGTATCCTGGCGATGCGGCTGCCGCCCAGACTTTGCTTGCCGGATTGCCCGAGATGGTGGTTGAAGCGGGCCCACTTTCAGGCAACCCCGCACATACATTGTCGCTGTGGTACGAGCTGGGCCAATACACATTCGATGGGATTGCCAGCGCGTTGGTCAAGCAGGGGTTTCATCTGGACAATGGCTGGCATGCGCGCTTCATGCGAGCGGTGATCGCGTTTGCGGAAGAAACCCAGCTGCGCAATATGCATGGCCCGCAGCGCCTGATCAAAAAGTCGCAGGATATTTATTCCAAAGCGTGGGATCACCATCTGCATGGCGATCATGACGACACGCCACCTGATTTGCGGCAAGATAAATAGCGATGAATGACGAGCAACTGCTGCGTTACAGCAGGCATATTTTGTTGCCCGAGATCGGCATTGAAGGTCAGGCGGCCATAACGAACGCACGCGTGCTGATCGTTGGCGCAGGCGGGTTAGGCTCGCCCGCCGCCTGTTACCTTGCTTCAGCCGGCGTGGGCACGCTGGTTCTGGCCGATGGCGACAGCGTTGACCTCACTAATCTGCAACGCCAGATTTTGCATCGCACTGCCTCTGTTGGTGAAGCCAAAGCCACTTCCGGGCAGCGCACCCTGGCAGAAATCAATCCGCAATGTCACGTTATTGCCCTCACCGAACGCTTAGCAGGCGAAGCGCTGGACGAGCAAGTGGCACAAGCGGATGTGGTGCTCGATTGTTGCGACAACTTTGCCACGCGTCATGCGATCAATCAGGCGTGCGTGCGCCGGAAAAAACCCCTGGTGTCCGGCGCTGCGATTCGTTTTGACGGGCAAATCACCGTGTTTGACCCGCGTCAGCCGAACGCACCTTGTTATGACTGTCTGTTTCCTGAAGCTGAAGCAGCCGACGATGTGCGCTGCGCTGTTACCGGTGTTTTTGCGCCCCTGACAGGCATCATCGGCAGCATGCAGGCAGCTGAAGCGCTCAAGCTCATCATGGGCTGCGGGCAAAGTCTGGGTGGACGGCTGTTGCTGCTTGACGCCTTGCACATGACCTGGCGTGAAGTGCGCATCCCGCATGACGCGGCGTGTGCGGTATGCGGCGAGGCTGGGGCGTAGGTTCATAAAAAACGCGCACGGATAAAAAAGTCGGCGCTGATGCCACGGCGCTCGACGACATGCAGCCGCCGCGCGTCAGTCAAGGTGGTCAATTCGGTTTGCTCGCCTTCGTTGATCATCCCGCGTGCGGCGTCACCCAGTAATAACGGCGCTTGATAAAGCAATAATTCATCAACACAATTGTCTTGCAGCAACGCGCCATTCAGGCGGGCACCTGCCTCGACCAGCACCTCGTTGATACCCCGCTGGCCAAGCGCGGTCAGTAAAGCCGCAAGATCAACCTTGCCGTGCGCAGCGCGCAACACAATAATTTCCGCACCGGCAGCGGTCAATGCATCGCGGCGCGCTGGATGGTCTGTCGCGCAGGCGATCAGCACGCCGCCATTGGTTAGCACGGCGGCATCGAGTGGCGTTTGCAGTTGGCTATCGACGATGACTTTTAGTGGTGGTCTCGGGGTTGACCGCGCGTTGTTAACGCCACGCACGGTCAAGCGCGGGTTATCGTCTTTCACCGTACCAATGCCGGTCAACAGAGCACATGAGCGGGCACGCCAGAGATGTGCATCTTGCCGTGCTTCCGCACTGGTAATCCATTGCGAAATCCCGTTTTTGAGGGCTGTTTTACCATCCAGACTCGCCGCGATTTTCAGCCGCAGCCATGGCCGACCACGCGTCATGCGCGACACGAATCCGATGTTCAGCTCATGCGCTTCGGCGCTTAGCAAACCGCATTCTGCGGCAATGCCCGCTGCGCCAAGCCGTGCCAACCCTTTTCCCGCCACTTGCGGATTCGGGTCTTGCATCGCGGCAACAACGCGCGTGACGCCCGCAGCAATCAAGGCATCCGCACAAGGCGGCGTGCGCCCGATATGGCTGCAGGGTTCCAGCGTGACATAAACGGTGGCGCCTGCTGCGCTGGTTGATAAGGTCGTCGTTAAGTTCGCAGTCAAATTTGCCAGCGCAACGGCTTCGGCATGCGGCCCACCGGTTTTTTCATGCCAGCCCTCGCTGATTATCCGGCCTTCTTTTACGATCACGCAGCCTACGCGCGGGTTGGGGGTGGTGGTGTTCATGCCACGCTGCGCCAGCAGCAGCGCTTGTGCCATGAAACGATGATCATCTGCGGAAAAGCTCATCAACTGATGCTCATGACTCGGTCGGTGAGCCAGGTGGTGACTCTTGCGTTGGCGTTTGTGGCGGTGTTTCCACTTCACGGATGGCTTCAGAAAACTCATTCACATCTTCGAAATTTCGATACACTGAGGCAAATCGAATGTAGGCAATGTTGTCGAGTTTTTTTAGTTCGCGCATGACCAGCTCGCCAATGCGGTCTGACGCCACTTCGCGTTGTGCCAGCTGCACGAGCCTTTCTTCGATGCGATCCAGCGCGGCATCCAGGCTTTCGGTGGTGACGGGACGTTTGCGCAAAGCCAGCATCATGCTGGCTTTGCATTTGTCGCGTTGATATTCCGTGCGGCTACCGTTTTTCTTGATCACTTGCGGCAGTTGCAGCTCAACCCGCTCATAGGTGGTGAAACGTTTTTCACACGCTACGCAACGTCGGCGGCGACGCACGGTGTCGCCTTCTTCATTTTCCCGTGTGTCGACCACCTGCGTGTTGGCGTCCGCACAAAAAGGACACTTCACGCCAGCTCCCTGACGGAATCTCTGCCTGAAGCCCTGTCATGCGGGTAATCAGCCATACACCGGGAATTTCTTGCACAGTTCGGCGGCCTCAACGCGTACGCGTTGCAGCACCATATTATCGTTCGGTGCATCCAGCACGTCAGCGATCAGGTTGGCTACTTTTTCCGCTTCAATTTCTTTAAAACCACGTGTGGTCATTGCCGGGGTACCGATACGAATGCCCGAGGTCACAAACGGTTTTTGCGGGTCGTTCGGAATGGCATTTTTGTTCACCGTGATGTGGGCATTGCCCAGCGCGGCTTCGGCTTCTTTGCCAGTAATCTGCTTGCTTTGCAGATCGACTAAAAATACATGCGATTCAGTACGCCCGGAAATAATGCGCAGCCCGCGTGACTTCAACACCTTGGCCATGACTTGCGCATTGTTGATCACCTGCTCTTGATAATGGCGGAAGTCGCTGCTCATGGCTTCTTTGAACGCCACGGCCTTGGCGGCGATCACATGCATGAGCGGACCGCCTTGCAAGCCGGGGAAAATCGCCGAGTTGATGGCTTTTTCGTGCTCGGCTTTCATCAATATCAAGCCACCGCGCGGGCCGCGTAAAGTCTTGTGCGTGGTGGATGTCACCACATCGGCATGCGGCACCGGGTTGGGGTAGCACCCCGCAGCAATCAATCCGGCGTAGTGCGCCATATCCACCATGAAAATCGCGCCAACGGCCTTGGCCACTTTGGCAAAACGCGCGAAGTCGATGCGCAGTGAATAGGCCGAAGCGCCGGCGATGATCAGCTTGGGCTTATGCTCATGCGCCAAGCGCTCCATCTCGTCGTAATCAATCGCTTCGTTGGCATCCAAACCATAAGGAATGACGTTAAACCACTTGCCCGACATATTCACCGATGCGCCATGCGTCAAGTGTCCGCCCATGGCCAGATTCATGCCCAGGACGGTGTCGCCGGGTTTGAGAAAGGCCATGAACACCGCTTGATTGGCCTGCGAGCCGGAATTCGGCTGCACGTTGGCACAATCGGCGCCGAACAGTTTTTTGGCGCGTTCAATCGCGAGTTGCTCCGCCACGTCGACAAATTCGCAGCCACCATAGTAACGTTTGCCGGGGTAGCCCTCGGCATATTTGTTGGTGAGCTGCGAGCCCTGCGCTTCGAGCACCGCGCACGACACGTAGTTTTCAGAAGCGATCAGCTCGATGTGTTCTTCCTGACGGTGATTTTCATTCTGTATTGCCGCCCACAATTCGGCGTCGGTTTTAGCGAGGGTGTTTTGCTTGGAAAACATGGCGGTATCCTGTCAGAGAAGGGAAAAGCGGGGGTGAAGAAAAGTACCCGCCAATTTTAGCATTCAGTCCATCAAGGCTCCATTGATAGGAGAAACAGGGTGTTATTCAATAGGCGGCTATGCTTGGTTGAGCGCTGCATTTGAAAAAGTCAGTGCCCCGACCCCTTTGCTGTCCGCTGAGGGAAAATCAAAATACACGCAATGATGACTGCGATAAGCGTGGCTGACGCTGAATAGCGACTCAAGGCCAAACCTCCGGCATTCAGTGGTTTGTCAAGGAAGTCGCCAACCACCGCGCCCAAGGGGCGTGTCAGTATGAATGCTGTCCAGAAAAGCGTGGTTCTTGAAATTTTCGTCCAGAAATATGCTGCTATTACCAAGGCTAAAAGGGCGCTAAAAACGATAGCGCCTCCAAAGTATCCAAGGCCTGCCGTGTCTGCCGTCCAGTCCCCTAACGCGGTGCCCAGCGTCTGTGAAAACATGATGGTGAGCCAATAAAACATCTCTACTTTTGGCGAGCTTACGCTAGCCACGGAAATCGAGCCGAGCGACCAATACCAGGTGGCTAAAGATGTCATCAGCAGCAAGAATAAAAGTGCGGTGCCGCCGGCGTAGCCTATGCCAAGTGAGCGGTCTGCGAAATCCGCCAGGGTTGTCCCCACCGTTGTGGTTGCAATAATCGTCACCCAATAAATAATAGGGTGAAAACGTTGCGCCTTAATCTGGATGACCACTGCAGCAAGAAAAATCACTGCGAAAATTGCAGTGCTCACCAGGTAACCCAGATTCATGGACATCGACACAGCATCGCCGCCGGTTTCGCCCAACGTCGTGGCGGCGATCTTGATTAGCCAGAAAATCAATGTCAGTTCCGGGACTTTGCTCAAAGTCGCTGCTGTTGTCTGTTTCATAAGTTAAATCCTTTTAGTGGCTTGAAAATCTCATGCGGCGAACTATGCCAGCTCATCCAGCGCTACCGTGAGGTGTGCTTGATCGCCCCAAGTGATGATTTGCCAGAGGTGTGCAGAGGGGCTTGTGTCATGGGCTAACCAGTTAAGCCCCGCATTGGGGATGGGAAAATCACGCGGTGTATCCAACGGGCGCTGCGTGGCCAGGCGGTAAATGATGTCGAGCACGCCGCCGTGGGTGAAGATCAGCACCGCTTGACCGCGATGTTGCTCAGCCAGGGTGCTCAGTCCGTTTTGGATGCGTGCGGCGAAAGCCGCAAGCGATTCACCTGTGTCATAGGTGTAATGCAGGTCGCGCGCCTGATGCAAGTGATACATCGCTGGATAGGCGTGCGCTGCCTCGGCAGAGGTTAGCCCCTGATGCGTGCCGTAATGGCGTTCGCGAAAACTCGGCGCTGGTGATACGGCAAGGCCCAGATCGGCGGTTGCAATTTTGGCGGTATGCCAGGCACGGGCCAGGTCCGAGCTATATACCGCAGCGAATGCGGGCGCTTTTTTCAAGTGTGCACGTATGGCCATCGCCTGCGCCTGGCCGACAGTATTGAGCGAAATATCGATTTGCCCCTGCAAACGTTTTTCAGCGTTCCAGTCGGTTTCACCATGACGCATAATGCAAAAGCGGGTGATAGTCATTTGATCGTGGCCATTAGAGATAGAAGAAGGAACGGAGGAAATTGATTAAACTAAACAGGATTCGTTGTGGATATTCAGCATATTCACCCCATTCAACATGCATGCGGCGATTTTAACGGCTCGCAGGCGGACACAGAAGAAGTGCGAGGGAAATTGTCTCATGCAGCGTTTGCTTTATGTTTCTGGTCTTGTTGATAGACTCAATCAACGCATCGGCAACAGCATACTGTGGCTGATTCTTGTCACCGTGCTTATCAGCGCAGGTAATGCGCTGGTACGCAAGGTGTTTCAGACAAGCTCGAATGCCTTGCTTGAGGTGCAGTGGTATCTGTTTTCTGCCGTGTTTCTCCTCGGTGCAGGCTATGCCCTGCTTAAAAATGCGCATGTACGAATCGACTTTGTGGCGAGCCATCTTTCTCGGCGCATGGTTCACTGGATCGAGATTGTCGGCATCATGGTGTTTTTGCTGCCGCTGTGTTTCATGCTGATCGACCTTTCCTGGCCGCTGGTGCTGAATGCATGGGTGAGCGGTGAAATGTCGCAGAACGCGGGCGGGCTGATTCGCTGGCCGGTCTATCTGCTGCTACCCGCGGGTTTGGCGCTGCTGTTGCTGCAAGGGATTTCGGAATTGATTAAACGAGTTGCCTATTTGCGCGGTGTGTTGATTGAGCCTAGTGAAGATGGCGAAAATAGCGAAGGCAACGCAGCAGAGAGCGAAATCAACACCCATGCGCTGACTGCATCGAAAGAAATTCGCTAATGATCATGCTTGCCCACAATTTTGTGCCGCTGCTGTTTGCGGGCCTTTTGGCTTTTTTATTGACGGGTTTCCCCGTCGCCTTTGCGCTCGCTGCCACAGGCTTGAGTTTTGGTTTGCTGGGCATTGAGCTCGGGCTGTTTCCTCCCGTGCTTTTCCAGGCATTGCCGTTGCGTGTCCTGAGCATCATGCAAAACGATACCTTGCTGGCGATCCCTTTTTTCACACTCATGGGCGGCCTGCTGCAAAAAAGTGGCATGGCAGAAGATTTGCTGGAAACGGTTGGTCAAGTCTTTGGTCCCCTGCGTGGCGGGTTGGCGCTGGCGGTTATTTTTGTCGGCGCGCTGCTGGCGGCCACCACCGGCGTGGTCGCCGCCGCAGTAATCTCCATGGGGCTGATTTCATTGCCCATCATGTTGCGCTATGGCTATCACCGCACCATTGCCACCGGCGTGATCACGGCGTCCGGCACATTGGCGCAGGCCATTCCTCCCTCCCTGGTGTTGATTGTGATGGCCGATCAGCTGGGCCGTCCGGTGGGCGATATGTATGCCGGTGCCATGGTGCCGGGCTTGTTGCTGGTGGGTTTGTATGCGTTGTTTATTATCACTGTTGCCATGGTAAAGCCCGCTTGGGTGCCTGCACTGCCTGTCGAGGCACGTATTTATCGTGAAGCCAATGGGGCCAGCGGCCATGTTTCGTTACTGGTCTTGTTAGTGATCGCAGCCACGGCCGGGGTTGGCTGGTCGCAGGTTCATAGTGATCTGGTTGGCCGCTGGCTGGATCGCAGCGGTGTTGCACCGGGGGACGAAATTGTGATTTTTTCTCTCGCCATCGCCGCGCTCACTGCCTTGGGCTTGGCGCTGCTCAATCGCGGGTTGGGTTTGAAATTTGTTTCGCGCTTAACCGAGCGCGTTACCTTTGTGTTGATCCCGCCGCTGGTGCTGATTTTTCTTGTGCTGGGCACGATTTTTCTTGGCATCGCCACGCCCACCGAAGGTGGTGCGCTGGGTGCGCTCGGTGCGCTATGCATGGCATTGGCCAAACGTCGTTTGACGAAAAAACTGCTCGTCGAAGCGTTGGACAACACCACGCGACTCACCGCCTTCGTGATGTTTATTCTGATCGGTTCAACGGTGTTTTCATTCACCTTTAATGCGGCGGATGGCCAGGCCTGGATTGGGCATTTGTTTGATAAACTACCTGGCGGCATAATGGGATTTTTGCTGGTCGTGAATGTGCTCGTATTTGTGCTGGGCATGTTTATCGACTTTTTTGAAATTGCCTTCATCGTTGTGCCCCTTCTGGTACCGGTTGCCAATGCGCTGGGTATTGATCTGGTGTGGTTCGGTGTTATTTTGGCGATGAATCTGCAAACCTCGTTTTTAACGCCACCCTTTGGTTTCGCCCTGTTTTATTTGCGCAGTGTGGCCCCCAATGGCGACACGACAGACCGCATCACCGGCATACGCATTCCTGCGGTGACTACTGCACAGATCTATAAAGGTTCAATCGCTTTTATTTTTCTGCAACTCCTCATGGTGGTCGCGATTATTCGCTGGCCCGGGTTGGTGCTTGATCAAATTGATGCGGCACCCGCTACTTTGAGCGGGCAGGGTTTGCAACTACCAGACGCAGTGGACGCTAACGGAGAAGATGATCCGATGCGCGATCTGCTGGACGTCATCCGCCGCGAACAAGCAGCAACGCACCCGCGCTAACCGAGATAGCTTTAAAAACGAAGGAAATCACTCTAATGCAGCGACGAAAATTTCTTCAGCAAGCCGGCTTGGGTGGCATTCTTGCCACAGGTGTTGCCCCTGCAGTACACGCACAGACTGATATTCGCTGGCGGCTGGTATCCAGCTTTCCCAAAACGCTGGATACGATTTACATTGCCGCCGAAGTGTTCGCCAAAAAAGTGGCTGAGGCGACTAACGGCCGCTTTATCATCTCGGTACATGCGGGCGGCGAACTGGTGCCGGCCCTTGGCGTGGTGGATGCCGTGCAGCAGGGCACGGTGGAATGTGCGCATACCTCGCCGTATTATTTTTTCGGCAAGGATGACACATTTGCCATCGACTGCGCGATTCCATTCGGCCTGAATTCACGCCAGATGAGCGCGTGGACTTATGAAGGCAATGGCTTGAAACTCTTTCGCGAGTTCTATCGCAATTACAACATCGTTAATTTTGCGATGGGCAACACCGGGGCGCAAATGGGCGGCTGGTATCGCCATGAAATGAAGACACTTGCCGATATTCGTGGCTTGAAAATTCGCATTGGCGGATTTTCCGGCAAAGTGTTTTCTGCCCTGGGCGCCGTGCCGCAAAGCATTCCGGGTGGCGAAACCTATCAAGCGCTGGAAAAAGGCGTGATCGATGCCGCTGAATGGGTGGGCCCCTATGACGATGAAAAATTCGGCTTTTATAAAGTGGCCAAGCACTACTATTACCCCGGCTGGTGGGAAGGCGGCCCGCAGCTCTCGCTGTACGTTAATGCCACAGCGTGGGAGCAGCTGCCCGCCGACTACAAGGCCATTTTGACAACGGCTGCTTCGCACGCCCATGTGCACATGCAGGCGCGCTATGACGTGGTTAATCCCCCGGCGTTAAAACGGCTGGTGGCCAAAGGCACGCAAGTGCATCGCTTCAGTCCGCAAATCATGCAAGCCGCTTATGATGCCTCGATGGCGCTGTACAGCGACCTATCCGCCAAAAACCCGGCCTGGCGAAAAATCTATGCCGACTACGCCGCGTTTCGTGATGAACAGATATTGTGGGCGCGCTTCGCTGAAGCGAGCTTCGATCAGTTCATGCAAACGGGGCGCAACAAGCGCTGAGTTATCACCGCAGCTTTGCCGTATCACCAGCGCCGACTTTTCGTTGGCGGCTCAGTTCCTGGATAGGCGTTTCAAATTGGGCAGGAGGCGTCCGTAAGCCGTAATGGCAATACAATTGAGCGATAAAAAGGAACCAAGGCATGGCAGATGAATACGTCCCCAGCATCGCAGGTACATCCTTTGAAGGTCTTAAAAAAACCAACGTCCATGGTGCCGAATACTGGCCCGCCCGTGATTTGCAATCCTTGCTGGGATACGGTCAGTGGCGGCGCTTCGAGGATGCCATCCAGCGTGCCGTGCCATAACCTCTTGTGAACAGTCGGGAAACAAGCCCGACTACCATTTTGCCGGCGGGGGAGCGAAATGAGCAGTTCAGACCGTGATCTAGTTAGCGCACGAGCTATTTACGTAGACATGGGTTACGTCCAGTGGCGTAGGTTTGATGGGCTCGTTGGCCGCGCGCGGCATCTAATTGCCAACGGAGAAGCGATGGGGGTGATTGCTAACGAGCACTACGACGAATTTGCGGCGAAGCTGCAAACCGAAATTGAAGATGAGTGCGGCGTGAAGTTTGAGGGGCGCATCGTCAACAAGAAGGAAGTACGTACCGCGAAGTTGAAACAAGGCTGTCGGCTGAACGAGGATTGCAAGGAGCTATGGCCGCATCAAGCACAAGACACGCTATGCGGTGGATTATCAAACGTCGGAGTTGGTGGAGCACGCCGCCAGGAATTTAGCTGCGCGCGACAAAATTGCGCAAAGCAGAATGAGAGTTCAAAAGGGTGGCATCGGCATGTCCGGCGAAGATGTCGGTACGCAGTTGTTGTCCGTGCGTGAAGCTGAGGCGGGCGACTATCGCACAATCAATGTCCCCGACTTGCTGGGGTATTTACAGACGAAAACCGAACTCACTCGCAAAACCATTGCTGAGATACTGATACGCTCCGGTCGCCTGAATGAGGTGCAGCACAACCCGCAGCAATTTCTTGAGCAAGCCCAGCAGGCCATTGAGGCCGAATTGCGAGGGCTGATGATAGACGGAATCAAGTACGAAAAAATCGGCGGGCAGGAATATGAAATGCTGTTGTTTGAAGAGCGCGAGATTCTTGGCTCCGACTTGAACCAAGTACTTGTGAAAAACAGCATCTACGATGAGGTGTCCGTTGATTCCGAGATCGAGCGTGAATTTGCCGAAGCAATGAGTACGCGCACTGACATCAAGCTTTTCATCAAGTTGCCGGGATGGTTCATGATCGACACGCCCATTGGTACTTACAATCCGGATTGGGCGATTGTGAAAGAGGATGATGCCAGGGTTTATCTGGTGCGCGAGACAAAATCCACCAAGAATCAATTGAAGTTGCGCAGTTCAGAATGGGCAAAGATTCAGTGCGGCAAGGCGCACTTCGATACATTGCAGGTGGATTTTGCGCACATCACAAATGCCTTCGAGGTCTGACATCTGCGGTGGTGTGTCTTAAAGCTAGCTGCCAGCCACTGTCATCTGGCCTATCAATATCGAGCCTACATGTTTTGAGCTGCGCGTGTCGGCATCGTTCCCAATAGCGACAATATTGGCGAACAAATCGCGCAGGCTATGCGCCGCTGTTCAGTTTACGCTGTCTTCAATAGCCAGCTTCGATCAGTTCATGCAAACGGGGCGCAATAAACGCTGAATCCGGTACTGACTGACTTCCCGCGGGGCGGAGTGCGCAGTGAAGTCCGGGTGGAGAAGACTGTTTTCTATCCGCAAGCCGGCATGCAGATGCCTTCAAGGCCACGCGAGGATCAGCACGCCAAAAAGAATGAGCAACCCTCCGAGTGCCAGTTTCACCGTTAGCGCTTCGCCGAGGAATACAACAGCAAGCATAACGGCAAATACAAGGCTCAGCTTGTCGATGGGAGCCACCATTGATGCGGGTGCAAGTTGGAGCGCACGGTAATAGAGGAGCCAGGAGAAACCCGTCGCCAGGCCGGACAGAACCAGAAACGCGATAGGGCGAGGTTCCAAGGCTTGGGGCATCTGCCACTCGTCACGAAAAGTTACGATGCCAGCGGTCATTGCAAGAATCACCACAGTGCGTATCAATGTCGCTAGGTTGGAGTTCAATCCTTCTACCCCGAGCTTTCCGAAGATCGCTGTTAAGCCTGCAAAAAATGCTGAACCGAGCGCAAACAGTTGCCAGGACATTACGTCCCCCTTCTTTTCATGGTTGCTTTTTTTCCATTCTGGCGCGAGACCTTTGCCACACCCAAAAGACTGCGCCAAGCGAGAGTATGACGATCAACACGATTGCTTCAATCCGCTTGACGTCGGCGATCAAGGAGCTGATAGCTAGACCAAAGGCATATCCGGCACCAGAGATGAGTATCGCCCACATGGCGGCGCCTATGAGGTTGAGTGCTGTAAAGCGAAGCAGCGGTACCTGGCTTGATCCCAAGATCACCGGACCAGCAATGCGCAATCCGTAAAGAAAACGAACAATCAGGATGAACAAGAGGTCATAACGCTCAAGAAAAGCATGGACACGCGACTTTTGTTTTGCCAGCGAGGAGAAGCGCGCAATCAACGCTTCACCTTTCCAGCGCCCAAGCAAGAATGCCAGCTGATCACCCAGTGTTGCGCCCGCGATGGCCACAAGAATCACTATTGGCATGAAAAGTAAGCCGCGATGAGCGGCGAACCCGGCAGCGATCAAAATGGTTTCTCCTTCAAGCAATGTGCCAATGAAGATTGCGAGATAACCAGATAACCATAGGATGCGATGAACGCAGTGATCATGTGTTGCGGCTCTGCTGGTAGCGAAAGACCAACCCGCGACTTTCAGGCCCATCCAGCAGGCTTATGCGCCCACCAAGACTTGCCGCAGCTTCTGCTGCAATGGCGAGTCCCAGCCCGCTGCCCTCGCCGGTTGTCTCTGTCAGCCGATAAAATGGATTGAACACACGTTGTCGTTCGGCGACAGGAACGCCGGGGCCATTGTCGACGATCTCGATGATCGCATTAGTGTCATTCGCATAAAGCCTGAGGGTGACCTCGCCGCCTTCGGGAACATATTTCAATGCGTTATCCAGTGCATTTTTAAGTACTAGTCGCAGTGTTTCCGGCGCAGAAGTTAGCCTAAGCGGCTCAATCTCGTCGAGTCCCAAATCGATGCCTTTCGCCTCCGCCATCGGGAGGTATTCCGCAATCAGTTCTCGAGCCATCGTCGAGACATCGACTTCCTTGTTTTCTAACGCACCTGCTTGAGTTCTGGCAAGGTTTAAAAGTTGCTCCGTCAGTTGTCGTACTCTTTCGATACCCGCCTGTAGCGGCAGAACGCGGTCACGCATGTTTTCCAGTGATCCGGCTTGTTTCAGATTTTGCACTTGTATTGATAGTGCGGTTAGCGGGCTGCGGAGTTCGTGGGCAGCATCGGCGATAAAGCGTCGTTGTTGAATCATCAAATCACTGACACGTTTGAGCAGGTGATTGATGGCATGAACAAAGGGCGTTATTTCGTCCGGAACTCCCTCGTCTGAAAGGGGGCGAGGCCGATCCGCCGGTTGCGCATCCAGATGACTGGCCAGATCATTGACGGGCGCAAGTTCGCTGCGGACGATACGCACGATCAGCCACGCCATCACGGGCAACAGCATCAGCAGGGGAATAAGTGTACGCAGGGCGCTGTGAATTGCAATTTCGTCACGCGTATCTGTCGACTGGGCCACCACGGTTGTCTTGCCAGAGAGGCTTCTCTGCACGAACAACCTGAGAGGTTCGCCGCCAGCCTCAAGCGTATGAAAGCCGGATGATAAATCGCCCGTAAGCCAAACGGGACGAGGATCGTCTGGTAAGCGAATCACACTGATGCGTGATTCAGAATCGCCCAAGGTGACCAAGGCGGCCTTGGTCCGATTTTTTTCGCGCATATTCATCTGTACAGAAATGCCGATATTGCGCGTTGCTAGCAACGCAGTCTGTCGCAGGATATCGTCCTGAAATTCTTTTGCTTCAGCATAGGCGAGGATGAAAGACGCCACAGCTGCGATAAGACTGGACAGCAATATGGCACTGCCCAGTATCAACGTAAGCCGCCGTTGCAGGGAGCGCTTCATTATGATTTCTCGACCATCCAGCCAGCGCCGCGTACATTCTTGATGGCATCGGCACCCAGTTTCTTGCGCACGCCGTGTATCAGAAAATCAACCGCATTGCTTTCCACTTCCTCGTTCCAGCCGTAAATTCGTTCTTCCAGTTCGGTCCGGGTGAGAATCCTCCCCGGCCGCAGCAGTAGCGCATGCAGCAAGGCAAATTCGCGAGCGCTTAGCACCTCTGCTACATTGCCGCGTCGCACTTCGCGCGTTGCCGGGTCGAGGCTGATGATTCCATTAGAAAAAATCGGTGCCGCTTGGCCACCATGACGGCGGATGATTGCACGCAACCTGGCAAGCAGCTCATGAATGTCGAAGGGCTTAACCAGGTAATCATCTGCACCGAGATCCAGTCCTTTGATGCGATCTTCCACGCCGTCGCGTGCAGTGATGATGATTACCGGAATCTGGTTATTCGCCTGGCGTAGACGGTGTAGGACTTGCAGGCCGTCGCGCTTGGGCAAGCCAAGATCGAGCAGCACGACTTGGTGCTCGCCGTACCCTAATGTGTTGCTTGCCGCAGCGCCGTCTTTCACCCAATCCACGGCATAGGCCGCATCCTTGAGTGCGACAGATATTGCTTCGCCAATCATGGAGTCATCTTCTACCAGCAAAATACGCATCACTAATCGCTGTATCTGAAATGATTCATTGTCGTACCCAACCTCTTCGAATCAATCTGGCAAATAGCACCTGATAGATTCGTAGCAGCAGACCTATTAAGGGTTCGATGAGGCGATGCTCTTGCCGCGAGATCAGCCAGCTACTGCTCAAAGCGACAAACACGGCACCAAGGATATCCAGTGGAAAATGAATGCCCAGATAAATGCGCGCCCAGGCCACCGGCAGGCCTAATAGAGCGAACGTCCATCCTGCGAAACTAGTTTTTCGATGCAGAAGCTGGCTAAATGCAAAAGCCCAGATAAAAGTCAGGTGGTCGCTAGGGAAAGAACTGTCCTGCACATGTGAGATGAATGTATGACCGATTCCCATTTCGAAAGGGCGGGGATGATACCAAAGCCAGCCAATGATCTGATTAATCAGCAGACCTGTAAAGCCGGAAATAATGGCCACGATCAGTTGTTGGCGGATGGTATAAGTTCCATATAGCCAGCCAAAGATCAACGCTACGGGAATGAGCCAAATCGGATATTCCGCCATAACCCTTGCGACATAAATATTAACGTTGGCGCTCCCTGGTGCAGCGTTTAGGATCAGAAAAAGCGCTTGATTGAAATGTTCCAAATGCGTTCCTTAATGAGGAAATCCGCGTATCTCCAGTGGTATCAGTGCCTCTTGGCTGCTGCTCGTTGTTTTGAAAACATAATACAGATTACGATGAAAACCAGGAGTGCCATCGAGGCTGAATAGCGGCTCAATGCCAGGCCACCCGCAGCTACTGGTTTGTCGAGAAAATCACCAACCACTGCACCTAGCGGACGCGTCAGAATGAAGGCAGCCCAGAACAATAAAGTACGGGATAAACTCGTCCAGACATAGATCGCAACGATGAGTGCGAGCGAGGCACTGAATATCATTGCGCTACTAGCGTAGCCTAGCCCGGCCGTATCGGCGGTCCAGTCTCCTAGGGCTGTTCCCAGCGTTTGTGAAAACATGATTGTCACCCAGTAGAACATTTCCGCCTTGGAAGAGCTGACGGTCTCAACAGCTATCGAGCCGAGTGACCGATACCAGATCAACAATGAGGCCATCAATAACGCGAGCAATAAGGACGTTCCTCCGGCATAACCGATTCCCAGCGAGCGGTCAGCAAAGTCAGCAAGTGTCGTGCCGACAGTTGTTGTGGCGATGATGGTGGTCCAATACAAGAAGGGATGAAAGCCCTTTGCCCTGATTTGAGCAATCACGGCGACCAAAAAAATCGCGGAAAAAATAGCGGTCCCCAATAAATAGCCCAAGTTCATTGACATCGACACCGCATCGCCTGCAGTTTCACCCAGTGTCGTCGCGGCGATCTTGATGACCCAGAAGAGCAAGGTCACTTCTGGTACTTTGCTCAACGTGTTTGCGGAAGTATTGTTCATGGATTTTCTCTCTTTTTCACAGCTTATGCTGTTGTGGCGTTTATCAGCCGACCATAGAGCAAGACAAGCGATTTTAAGTGCAGGTAAAACCTGGGGCAGTATCGCCGCCCCAGGTTTTGGTAATGGCTCGATGAATCAATCAGCCTGGTCGTGGTCATCGTCTTTATCGGTTTTATCCTCAACGGCTGAGATAACTTTGCCGTTCATTGAATCAACTTTCACGTCCATGACTTTTTTGCCATTCACTACTTCGACATCAAAGAGCCACTGCCCCTTGTGCTTTTCAAATTCGGCGCGAGCCGCCTTACCACTTACATGTTGCTCGGCCGTGGTGATGGCTTGTGTCAGGCTGATTTTCGCAGATTCAATTGCCAACGCATCGTTTTCGATGCTCTTGGCAGCATACACGCTGCTGATGGTGGTTACAGAAAGCGCAGCCAGCGTTGCTAGAAAGATTTTGCGGTGCATGATAGTCACTCCTTTAAATCACGCGGATATTCGCGTGATTGGCAAGATAGCGACCAAGAATTAGCGAAGAGTTAGCTCGATAAAAATAACGCTTTTCAATGACGTTTTTCTTCAGTGGGTGTGTGCATGATGTAAAAGATTTGACCATCACCGCATAACCAGCGCCAGCGCTGTACTTGCTCTGCACTACCTTCGGGTCGCTTTCGAGAACTTTTCGTGGAAGTCAGTTGTGGTTTAGCTGCCAGCCACCGTCATCTGGTTGATCAATATCGAGCCCACATGTTTTGAGCTGCGCGTGTCGGCATCGTTCCCTATGGCGACCACATGGGCGAACATGTCGCGCAGGTTACCGGCAATGGTGATTTCTGCCACGGGGTAGGCAATTTTTCCGTTTTCTACCCAGTAGCCTGCGGCGCCGCGCGAATAGTCACCCGTCACGTAATTCACGCCCTGACCCATGAGTTCGGTCACGAGCAGGCCACGGCCCATCTCGCGCAATAGCTCGGCCAGGTTATGCCGTCCGGGGGCCACGCGCAGGTTATGCGCGCCGCCTGCGTTGCCGGTGGTTTGCATGCCGAGCTTGCGGGCTGAATAGGTGGACAACAAATAACCCTGCACTTCACCTGCCTTGATCAGTTCGCGATCATGCGTGGCGACGCCATCATCATCAAACGCTGAAGACGCAATGCCCCCTTTGATGTGTGGCCGTTCGCTGATGTTGACAAATTCCGGAAATATTTTCTGCCCCAGGCTGTTTTGCAGGAACGATGTTTTGCGATACAGCGCACCGCCCGATAACGCATAGGTGAGATTGCCGATCAGGCCGGTGGCCAGCGGCGCTTCAAAAATGACGGGGCATTTGCGCGTGGATAATTTGCGTGAGCCAAGTCGCGATAACGCGCGGCGCGCCGCGTAATCGCCAATGCGTTCAACCGTTGAAAAATCGTGCGCATTGCGGCTGGAGGTGTACCAGTCGTCGCGCTGCATATCGTCGCCACTGCCTGCAATTACCGAGCACGCCACATAGTGCCGCGTGCTGGCAAAGCCATCCATAAAGCCCAGGCTGTTGGCCGCGATGAAATGGGATTGATGGGTAGACACTGTTGCGCCTTCGGAATTCGTGATTTGCGGACTCACATCAAACGCGCCTTGTTCACAGTGCTGCGCCAAGGCAATGGCTTCATCTACCGGGATATTCCATGGATGGAAAAGATCCAGATCCATGGATTTTTTTGCCAGCAGTTTTTCGTCAGGCAGCCCGGCGCACTCATCTTCTGCCGTAAATCTGGCGATAGAGAGCGCAGCGTTAACGGTGTCTTGTACCGCTGCCGGAGAAAAATCGGAACTACTTGCATGACCACGCCGCTGGCCCAGGTAAATCGTGACACCTAAACCTTTATCGCGGTTGTATTCGATGGTTTCAACCGCTTGCCGACGCACACTGATGGATTGCCCAAACCCTTCGGAAACATCGACTTCACACGCCGTGGCACCACTTTTTTTCGCGTGATCAAGCACGCTTTGCGCCAAATGACGTAAGGCTTCTTGCGAAAAACTAAAGGCGGAATCCGGTGCGGAACGGTGCGGCATGCGAGAACCCTTTGCGTGACGAGTGGCGAAGTTATAATCATAACCGTGGAACCTATAAAACAAACGGAACAAAACACATGAAATACGGCACGCCCGACGATGAAGAAGAAAACCTCGGGCCCAGCAAGTCGGCGCTCAAGCGCGAGATGACGGCGCTGCAAAAGCTCGGTGTGGCGCTTGTCGCGCTGTCGAGAGACCAGCTAAAAAAGATTGATATGCCTGAACGCTTGAGGGATGCCATCCATGATGCCCAGCGTTTCACTCGGCACGAAGCACATCGCCGCCAGCTGCAATACATCGGCAAAGTCATGCGTGATATTGATTCTGCACCCCTGCAAGCCGCACTCGATGAAATCAATGGCGTATCGGCGGTTGCTGCTTTGCGCCTGCAGCAACTTGAACGCCTGCGCACGCAGCTGATGGAGGATGAGTCCGTGTGTAGCAACATCGCGCGTGATTATCCTGAGACAGACATCCAGCATCTGCGCCAGCTACGCCGCAATGCAATCAAAGAAGCACAACAAAGCAAACCGCCGCGCGCCTACCGCGAGCTGTTTCGTGTATTGCGCGACTTGGATAAAACGGGTGCCGGAGAGACTTACGGCGCCGATACTGATGAGGCGGCGACTGACTGACACCCGTTCTGTTCGCTTGACAGCTGGTTAGTTCTGCCCCAGTCTTGGCCTAAAACCGCCGACGGATTTTCCGTCGGCGATCTTGGTCTGGAGGAGAAGATCATGTTCTGGCTGCTGTTAATCTCTGTCGGGGCAATCGTCATTGCCGTGTTTGGCTTGCCCGGCCTGCGGCGGCTGGTGATCACCGGCCCGGTATTTGCGTTGTACAGAAAAATTCTGCCAAGGATGTCGCAAACCGAAAGCGACGCGCTTGCCGCGGGCACAGTGTGGTGGGAGGGCGAGCTGTTTTCGGGCAAGCCGCGCTGGGCGAAGTTACTGGCTTATCCGGCACCGAAGCTTACGCCTGCCGAGCAGTCTTTTCTCGATACCGAATGTGCCGAGTTGTGTCGCCTGGCCAATGATTGGGAGGCGACGCAGATTCACCACGATCTGTCGCCCACTGCGTGGCAGTTCGTCAAGGACAAGGGCTTTCTCGGCATGATCATCCCGCGTCGCTATGGCGGGCTGGAATTTTCGGCTTATGCGCATTCGCAGGTGGTGCAAAAATTGTCCACGCGATCATCTGCCGCTGCGGTTTCGGTAATGGTACCCAATTCGCTGGGTCCAGCCGAGTTGCTGCTGCGTTACGGCACGGAAGCTCAAAAAGATCATTATCTGCCCCGCTTGGCCAAAGGGCTTGAAGTCCCCGCCTTTGCGCTGACCAATCCGCATGCCGGTTCGGACGCGGCAGCGATTCCCGACACCGGCATCGTCTGCATGGGCGAATGGCAGGGGCAGCAGGTGATCGGCATGCGCGTCACCTGGGAGAAACGCTACATCACGCTGGGGCCGGTGTGCACGCTCCTCGGCCTGGCGTTTCATCTGCACGACCCGGATCATCTGCTGGGCGATGTCGAGGACATTGGCATTACCTGCGCGCTGGTGCCAAGCAATCATCCCGGCGTGAATATCGGCCGTCGCCATTGGCCGTTGAACGCCGTATTCCAGAACGGGCCGAACTCAGGCGAAAATGTGTTCATGCCGCTTAGCTGGATCATCGGCGGACCACAGATGGCCGGTCAGGGCTGGCGCATGCTGATGGAATGCCTGGCGGCAGGGCGCTCAATTTCGCTGCCCTCATCCAGCACGGGCATGGCCAAGCTGGCGGTGCGCGCCACGGGCGGCTATGCGCGGGTGCGCAGCCAGTTCAACTTGGCAATTGGCAAATTCGAAGGCATCGAAGAAGCGCTGGTGCGCATGGGTGGCAACACTTATTTGATGGACGCGGCGCGCATGATGACCGCCGGCGCGGTAGATCTTGGCGAGCACCCATCGGTGGCCTCGGCAATTGTCAAATATCACGTCACTGAACGTGCCCGGCAGGTGGTGAATGATGCGATGGACATCCTTGGCGGCAAGGGCATTTGCCTGGGCCCCAGCAACTTCATGGGCCGCGCTTACCAGCAGATTCCCATTGCCATCACGGTTGAAGGCGCAAACATTCTCACGCGCAGCCTTATCATCTTCGGCCAGGGCGCGATCCGTTGCCATCCGTATGTATTGAGTGAAATGCAGGCGACTCAAAACAGGGATGCCAGGGCCGGTTTGCGCGCATTCGATGCGGCGTTGATTGGCCATGTCGGATTCGCCATGCGCAACGCGTTGCGCACTGTCTGGCTGGGGCTCACCGGTTCACATTTTGTCGGCGTGCCGGAAAATTCAGCACCGGAAACGAAGCGTTATTTTCAGCAGCTCACGCGTTTTTCAGCAGCGTTTGCGTTTCTTTCTGATGTCTCGATGCTGGTGCTGGGCGGGGGTTTGAAGCGTCGCGAAAAGCTCTCGGCGCGGCTGGGCGATATTTTGTCACTGATGTATCTGGCCTCGGCCACGCTCAAGCGTTTCGAGGATGAAGGCCGCCAAAGCGCCGATGCGCCTCTAGTGCATTGGGCGATTTGGGATGCGATGTTCAAGGCGCAAAATGCGTTTGAAGGCGTGCTTGCCAACTTTCCGAACAAGGCTGTGGCGTGGTTTCTGGCGCGGATTATTTTTCCGCTGGGCAGTCCGTATGTGGTGCCGTCGGACGCGCTGGGGCATGATGTGGCGAAGTGCCTGATCGAACCTTCCTCCACGCGCGACCGGCTGACGGCGGGCATGTATTTGCCGCAAAACGAGGCTGAAGCGATGAACGATGCAGTTGGTGTTATTGAGCTGGCGCTGGAAGCAACGCTTGCGGCGGAACCTGTCGAGGCGAAATTGCGTGCTGCGCTGCGCGCGGAGGATGCGGGAAAAGTCGGCGCTCGTGTGGCGGTGGATATGCCAGCAGCGATGAGAAGTGCAGCGAACCACGTGGCAAATAACGAACGCGAACGCCTGCGCCATGCCCAACAGGCAGGCACGTTGACCGCTGCAGAAGCCGCGCTGGTTACGCGCCGTTATGATCTGCGCGATAAAGTGATTCGCGTGGATGATTTCCCACCTGATTTTTCGGTGGCAGCGCACGATTAGAATGAACAATTTTCAGAATAAGGAAGCACGAATGGGCATCGCCAAATCCACCGCTAAATTTTGCTGGGACGACCCGTTGTTGCTGGAGCAGCAACTCAACGAGGACGAGCGCATGCTGCGCGACGCCGCGCGCGACTATTGCCAGGGCAAGCTTGCCCCGCGCATCCAGTTGGCATTTCGCAACGAGACCACCGACCCGAGCATTTTCCGCGAGATGGGCGAAATGGGGTTGCTCGGTGCGACGATAGGCATGGAATATGGCGGCGCCGGGTTGAATTACGTCAGCTACGGCTTGATCGCGCGTGAAGTCGAGCGTGTCGATTCCGGTTACCGCTCGATGATGAGCGTGCAATCATCCCTCGTCATGGTGCCGATCAACGAATTCGGCACCGGGGCGCAAAGACAAAAATATCTGCCCAAGCTGGCGAGCGGCGAATGGATCGGCTGTTTCGGCTTGACCGAACCGAATCATGGTTCCGACCCCGGTTCGATGATTACCCGCGCGAAAAAAGTGGCGGGTGGTTTTAGCTTATCGGGCGCGAAAATGTGGATTACCAACTCGCCGATTGCCGATGTGTTTGTGGTCTGGGCAAAGAATGACGAGGGCGTGATTCGCGGCTTCATTTTAGAGAAGGGCATGCCGGGTTTGTCAGCCCCGGCGATTCACGGCAAGGTTGGTTTGCGCTCGTCGATCACGGGCGAGATTGTGATGGATGAGGTGTTCGTGCCGGATGAAAACGAGCTCAATGTCAGCGGCCTGAAGGGCCCCTTTACCTGCCTTAACTCGGCGCGCTATGGCATTGCCTGGGGCGCGTTGGGGGCGGCGGAAGACTGCTGGTTTCGCGCGCGGCAGTATGTGCTGGATCGCCAGCAGTTCGGCCGCCCACTGGCGGCGAATCAACTGGTGCAGAAAAAACTGGCCGACATGCAAACCGAGATCACACTCGGCCTGCAGGGCTGTTTGCGGCTGGGCCGGCTAAAAGATGAGGGTCAGGCCGCGCCGGAAATAACGTCGCTCATGAAGCGCAATTCGTGCGGCAAGTCGCTGGATATCGCGCGCGTCGCGCGCGACATGCTGGGCGGTAACGGCATCTCGGATGAATTTGGCGTCATCCGCCATGTGGTGAATCTGGAAGTGGTAAACACGTATGAGGGCACACACGACGTACATGCCTTGATTTTGGGGCGCGCACAAACGGGGATACAAGCTTTTTCATAGTCCTGCCGCTGCGCAGGAGGAGGCATGATGGCTGGCGTAAAAAGTGAACCGATTTACATCATCGACGGCGCACGCACGCCGTTTTTAAAATCACGCAACACGCCGGGGCCGTTTTCTGCCTCTGACTTGGCCACACTCTCTGGCCGCGCGCTGCTGGCGCGGCAGGCATTTTGGCCCACTGCACTGGATGAGGTCATTGTGGGCTGCGTCAGCCCCAGCGTGGATGAAACCAACATCGGCCGCGTTATTTCACTGCGTCTGGGTTGTGGCTACAAGGTGCCGGGGTGGACGGTGATGCGCAATTGCGCCTCGGGCATGCAGGCGATTGATTCCGCCATTGCCAATATCCAACGCGGACGCGCCAGCCTGGTGCTGGCCGGTGGTGTCGATGCGCTGTCGCGCACCCCGCTGTTTTATTCCGCACCGATGGTCAAGTGGTTTTCGGACATGGCTGCTGCGCGCAGTTTTGGCGAAAAATTGAAATTGTTTTTCCGTCTGCGGCCGAGCACCTTGCTCTCGCCCGTCATCGGCATTGTGCGTGGCCTGACCGACCCGGTTGTCGGCTTGATGATGGGTCAGACGGCAGAAAATCTGGCGTGGAAGTTTGGCATTACGCGGCAGGAGATGGATGCTTATTCAGTCGAGAGCCATCGCCGCCTGGCCGCCGCACAAGATGCCGGTTATCTTGAAGAAATCATCCCATTAGTCGGCGCTGATGGAACGGTGTACAAGCATGACGATGGCTTGCGGCGCGATTCGAGCATGGAAAATCTGGCGCGCCTGAAACCTTTTTTCGATCGGACGTATGGTGCCGTGACAGCGGGCAACAGCTCGCAAATCACCGACGGCGCGGCCTGGCTCCTGCTGGCATCTGCCGCTGCGGTGGAGCAATGGAAGCTGCAACCGATCGGACGCATCGTGGATACGCAATGGGCCGGTCTGGATCCGGCGCTGATGGGTCTGGGCCCCGTGCATGCCTCAACGCCGATTTTGCAGCGCCAGGGTTTGCAGTTGAACGACATCGATGCATGGGAAATCAACGAGGCCTTCGCCGCGCAAGTGCTTGGCTGTTTGCGCGCGTGGAATGATGATGACTATTGCCGCAACGAACTTGGCTTGACGCAGGCACTGGGGCCGCTCGACCAGCGCAAAATCAATGTCGATGGTGGTGCGATTGCGCTCGGCCACCCGGTGGGTGCATCGGGCGCGCGCATCGTGTTGCATCTGTTGCATGTCTTGCGCCGCGAGAAAAAGAAGCGCGGCATCGCCACCATCTGCATCGGTGGCGGACAGGGCGGTGCAGTCTTGGTGGAGGCATTGTGATGAACACGCTAACCAACCTCGTTCATTGGAAACTGCAACGCGATGCCGACGGCACGGCCTGGGCGATTCTTGATCGTCAAAACGCATCTACCAATGTGCTGACTGCCGAGGTGATGGCAGAGCTCACTACGCTGCTTGACGAGTGCGACCGGCAAGTGCCGAGAGCGCTGATTTTCAAATCCGGCAAGGCGGCGGGTTTCATCGCCGGAGCGGACATCGAGGAATTAGCCCGGCTTGATTCAGGTGCGGCAGCCCATGCGCTGATCAAGCGCGGCTGGGATTTATATAACCGGCTGGCGATTGTGGCTTACCCGACGCTGGCGTTGATCCGCGGGCATTGTCTGGGTGGCGGCACGGAACTGGCGCTGGCCTGCCGCTATCGCATTGCGGTGGATGAAGCGCAAACCAAAATCGCCCTGCCGGAAGTGATGCTGGGCATCGTGCCTGGCTGGGGCGGCATGTTGCGCCTGCCGCAAAAAGTCGGCGCTGCTGCGGCGCTGGACATGATGCTCACGGGCAAGAGCATCGACGCGCGCCGCGCACAAAAAATGGGATTGGCGGATGTCTGCGTGCCGCCGCGCGTAATGGACAATGCTGCGCACATGCTGGTGAATTCTGGCCAGCCGCCGCACACGTTGTCGTTTTTTCAGCGATTGCTGAATGGCCCGTTAAAAAGCATCGTTGCCGCGCAAGCAAGAAAACAAGTCGCCCGCCGCGCACGGCCGGAACACTATCCCGCGCCGTATGCCATTCTCGACATGTGGGCGCATTACGGTGGCAATGCGCTGCTCGTGGCGACAGAAAAACCCACATCGCTCGACGCGCTGATTACGTCACCCACGACAAAAAATCTGTTACGCGTATTCTTTTTACAGGAGCGGCTCAAGGGTTTCGGCAAAGAAGCGCCCAGCTTTATTCCACGCCATGTGCATGTCGTCGGCGCGGGCGTCATGGGAGGCGACATCGCCGCCTGGTGCGCCTTGTCGGGCCTGACGGTCACTTTGCAGGATCAAAACGTGGAACGCATTGCCCCGGCCATTGCCCGCGCAGCGCTGCTGTTCGAGAAAAAGCTGCGCGATAAAACGGCCGCGCATTTTGCGCTTGATCGGTTGATTGCCGATCCGCACGGCGACGGCGTGCGCCAGGCCGATGTCGTCATCGAAGCGATTTTCGAAAACCTCGAAGCCAAGCAAAAACTGTTTGCCGATCTTGAGCGCCGCGCCAAACCGGAAGCGCTGCTGGCATCTAACACGTCATCATTGCGGCTGGCGGATATCGCCAGTGCGTTACAACAGCCGGGGCGACTAGTGGGCATACACTTCTTTAATCCCGTGGCGCAGATGCCGCTTGTCGAAGTGGTGGCAAGTGATGTCACGTCAAGCTTTGCCGCGCAGCAGGCCGCAGCCTTCGTGCGCCAGATAGACAAGCTGCCGCTGCCCGTGAAAGATGCGCCGGGCTTTTTGGTGAATGCCGTGCTCGCGCCTTATCTCAACGAAGCCATGCGTTGCGTTGATGAAGGCATCGCGCCGGAAACCATCGATGCCGCCGCGCTGGCCTTTGGCATGCCAATGGGGCCGATTGAACTGGCCGATACCGTGGGCCTCGATATCGCACTCGCCGTGGGTCGGCAACTGGTCGCCGCAGAGATGCAGCCAAAGAAGCTGGGGGAGTTGGTCGCCGCAGGCCACCTGGGTAAAAAAAGCGGACAGGGTTTTTACGTGTGGATGACAGGGCAAGCGCAAAAAACGCCTGCAGACATTGTTCCCCCTGGCTTGATGCAACGGCTGCTCAAGCCGCTGCTTGCCGCCACCGCCGAACGCGTGGCCGCAGGCGTGGTGCAAGACGCAGATCTCGCCGATGCCGGCGTCATCTTCGGCACCGGCTTTGCGCCGTACACTGGCGGGCCGATGAATTACTGCGCACAGCATCTCGATACGAAATGAGCGATTCATTGTCTCTCCGCACCGTCTCACCAGCGCACCCCATGAAACATTTTTACGATACTTATGTTTTACCGCGCGTCATTGACTTTGTTTGTGGCTTGCCGACTTTTGAGCAAGGTCGTGTTGACCTCTTGCCAGAAGCTTCAGGCCGGGTGCTGGAAATTGGCATGGGGACGGGACGTAATTTGCCTTATTACCAGCCGGAAAAATTGACCTGTCTGTGCGGGCTTGACCCGGGGCTGCATTCCAAAGCTGACCAGCGGGCCAAGGCGGTGGGGCTGGCTATTGATCCTGTGCCGCTTTCAGCCGAGCACCTCCCGATGCAAGACCACAGCTTTGATTGTGTGGTGTCCACTTACACGCTGTGCACTATTCCTGATATCGACGCTGCACTCAGGGAAGTTCATCGGGTGCTTGCGCCCGGCGGGCGCTTATTGTTTCTGGAGCACGGAGCAGCGCCGGATCACAACGTGCGACGCTGGCAAGATCGCATCACGCCCTATTGGAAGACTATCGCGGGTGGGTGCCACCTTAACCGCGAGATGCCTGCTTTACTGCAAACGGCCGGATTCAGGATCGATCGCCTGACGCAGCGTTATCACCCCGGCCCGCGATTGCTCACTTATCTTTACACGGGTATCGCTGTCAGGGATTGAGCATCGCTGAGCGATTTAATAAGAGTACCAGCAGAAGTACAAGCGCGAGGCCCGGCATGCCAGCGCCACCTTGTATACTGACTGCTCGATGAATGATCGCAATCAGCCACAAGGAAGCTGCTATGACAACTGCAACGAAAGTCAATGAAAATTTAATCGCTCCGCCACAGGGCGCACTGGAGTTACGCGTGGTGCCGATGCCGTCCGATGTGAATGCCGGTGGCGACATTTTTGGCGGCTGGGTGATGGCGCAGGTGGATATCGCCGGTGGGTTTGCCGCGCAACGCCGCGCTCGCGGTCGAGTGGCGACTGTGGCAGTTACTTCATTCGTCTTCAAGCAGCCGATTTCCGTGGGCGACCAAGTGAGCTTTTATACGCAGATTATCCGCGTCGGGAAAACGTCCATCGCGGTGGACGTACAGGTGTTTGCCGAACGCCACCCCGAAGACCCGGTGATCGTCAAAGTGACCGAAGCGCAACTGGTGTACGTTGCGCTAAATGTCGATGGCAGCAAGCGTCTCGTGCCATCAGAGCCGATGGTGGCTGCGCTTACCCGCGCCTAGTTTTTACCTGGTTCATCTCTGGCTAATTTTTCGTTACCCATGCGTCCATCTTCCATTTCACTGCCTGCCGCCGCAACCAGTACTCGCCACGACTGGCAGACAATCAAAACGTTGTTGCCTTATTTGTGGGCATGGAAGGCCCGGGTAATTTTTGCGCTGGTCTGCCTGATTACCGCCAAACTCACCAACATCGCTGTGCCGCTGGTGTTCAAAGACATCATCGATTCTTTTACCTTGCCACGCGAGCAGGCTTATCTTTTGGTGCCGGTCGGCTTGCTCGCAGCCTACGGCGCGCTGCGGTTTTCTACCGCGCTGTTTTCCGAGTTGCGCGAAATTCTTTTTGCCCGTGTCACGCAACAGGCGGTGCGCACCATCGCTCTGCAAGTATTTGAACATCTACATGCGCTCTCATTGCGCTTTCATCTGGAGCGCCAAACGGGAGGGCTTACGCGCGATGTCGAGCGCGGTACGCGCTCAATCAGTTCGCTTATCAGCTACACGCTGTATTCGATTCTGCCGACATTCGTTGAAATCGCGCTGGTGCTGGGAATTTTGCTCTATCGCTACACGTGGGATTTTGGTCTCATCACGTTCATCACGTTGAGTGCTTATGTCATCTTCACCGTGGTGGTCAGCAATTGGCGCACCCATCTGCGGCGCACGGTGAATGAGCTGGATTCCGCCGCCAATGTGCGTGCGGTCGATAGTCTGATTAATTTCGAGACAGTGAAGTATTTCAACAACGAAGCATGGGAGCGCACCCGCTACGACGAGCAGCTGAAAAAATGGGAGGCCGCGCAGATCAAAAGCCAGATTTCGCTTTCCTGGCTCAACCTGGGCCAGTCACTCATCATTGCGGCAGGCGTCAGCCTGATGATGTGGCGCGCGGCAGATGGCGTGGCTGCGGGGCGCATGACAGTGGGCGACATCGTACTGGTGAATGCCTTTCTGATTCAGCTCTACCTGCCGTTGAATCACCTGGGCGTGCTCTATCGCGAGATTCGCCAGGCGTTGACTGACATCGAGCGCATGTTCGCTCTGCTCGACACCAACCGCGAAGTGCGCGACGCGCCAGGTGCGCGCCCCTTGTTTGCGGATGGCAAGATGGCCCCTTGCGCCATTGAATTTGATCACGTCAATTTCAGTTACGACCCGGCACGGCAGATTCTGTTTGATATGTCGTTCAAAGTCGGCGCTGGCAAGACGGTGGCTGTCGTGGGTCATAGCGGTTCGGGCAAGTCCACGCTCGCCCGGTTGCTGTTTCGTTTTTATGATGTGAATTCCGGTGGTGTCAAAATCAACGGTAATGATTTGCGCGCCTTGCAGCAAGTCTCGCTACGCGCTGCTATCGGTATCGTGCCGCAAGACACGGTGCTGTTCAATGACACGATTTTTTACAACATCCAGTATGGCCGCCCGGATGCGCCGCGTGCCGAAGTGCTGGCGGCTGCACAAGCAGCGCACATTCACGAATTTATCGAGCGCCTGCCTGAGGGCTACAGCACGCGCGTGGGCGAACGGGGCCTGAAACTTTCGGGTGGTGAAAAACAGCGCGTGGCGATTGCTCGTGCGCTGCTCAAAAATCCGCCCATCCTGATTTTTGACGAAGCCACTTCCGCGCTGGATTCGAAAACGGAAAAAGCCATTCAGGCGGAACTCGATCTGGCCGCTCTTGGGCGCACTACATTGATCATCGCGCATCGGCTGTCCACCGTGATGAATGCCGATGAAATTCTGGTGCTGGATGCGGGCCGTATTATTGAGCGCGGTACGCATCGCGTCCTGCTCGATCAAGGCGGGCTGTATGCGCAGATGTGGGCG